>CAZUWY010000043.1:0-14566 GCA_964624395.1 uncultured Mageeibacillus sp.
AAAAAAGCGGCACTTTTGCGCCGCCTAAACACAAGCTTTACTTGCAGACTTTAATTAATATTCGGCAGGATTGGCAAACATGGCGTGGGTGACATAGTCATGTCCATTGCGAATCATTTCCGCCAGTTTATCCAGCTGAAAATAATGATCCCTCTCTTCTTCTATCAGCCATTCCAGCAGAGCTATTTCAGCCTCATCTTCAGTTTCTGCCAGCAATCCTTTGTACATATCAATTGCTTTGAGTTCAAAATCCAGGGCGGTCAAATAAACATCAAGGGCCTGCGGTACCAGATAGATCTCATTGTCCACATCGTCAGCATCAACAAAGAAAGTCTTTTCTAAAGGCTCACTGTCTTCAGGGATTTGAAACTGTTTCTTCTCCTGATACTCCCTGATCGCTGCCTCATGACGACGCTCAGCATCCGCCAGTAGCATAAAAATGTTGCTGATGGCAGTATTGGGATGCTTAGCAGCCTGCTCTTCATAATAGTCAACGCCCTCTTGTTCCAGCTGGATTGCCTTACCATAAATATTCATCTTAAGATCTCCTTTTATTTCTATTAGTCCAAGCTTCTTGCAAAGCTCAGTTCTGCTGACTGCGGTTGAATTTTCACTCAAAATATTACCATCGACCGCCAATTGATGCTGTCACCTACAGCACGAGGAGGGAGAAGGCCATTATGGCCATACCCAAAACCAAACCGCTAATCACGATATGGTGCTCTCCTTGTTTTTCGGCCGAGGGAAGCAGCTCATCCAGTGAGATGTATACCATTATACCCGCAACAACGGCAAATATTATCCCCAGCAGAGCCTCGCTGATTAAGGAGCGAAAGAGCAGGAAACCAACAAGGGCCCCTACAGGCTCGGCTAAGCCGGAGGCAAGCGCGATCAGGAAGGAGCGCATTTTCTTGCCTGTCCCGGCATAAAGAGGAACAGCCACTGCTATCCCTTCAGGAATATTATGGATGGCAACTGCGACAGCAATGCTAACACCAAGAGCAGGATTAGCCAGGGCACCAACAAAAGTGGCTATTCCTTCGGGCAGATTATGCACAATAATTGCCAGAGCGGAAACAAGGCCAACTCTGGTAAGCTCCTCATCCTTTTCATTTTTATCGCAGTCAATCACACATACTTCTGCAGCCTCCGGCTGCTCTTCGATATGGGGATCATAGCTGATTGCATCCACACCCCGCATTTCGTGAGGGTTTTTCTCCTCCGGGATCATAAAGTCAATCAGCATGCTAAAGAGAATTCCAGCAAAAAAAGCCAGTACCGTGTACAGATCCCCTCTCTCGCCGAAGACCCGATTTAGTGTTTCGAATGAATCTCTCAGCATTTCGGCAAAAGAGATATAAATCATTACGCCGGCGGAAAGTCCTAAAGCACCCGAGATTAAATGTTGGTTCAAGGGTTTTTTGCGAAAAACCACCAAGCCGCCAATCCCGGTTGAAAGGCCGGCAAAAGTTGTCAGGGCAAATGCTCTAAGATAATCAGCTGCGAGAAGATCCATTATTTTTTCCTTTATTTGTCGACAAGCGGCCTCGGCTCATAATTCGCTCTTACGATAACATTTTTAGCGCTAAATTTGCCATCTAGCGCCGGCTGTTATTTTGAGCTCCATTATAGCTGGCGTTCTCCTGCTTTACCTTTGCCAGGATTTCTGCGACACTTAATTAGTATATGGAAAATTTGCCAAAGTTTCAAAACAAACGCACTATCTTTATCACAGCGCTAATCTGCATGTTTTTGTGGGGCAGCGCCGTTCCCGTCACCAAATTGAGTTACACCAGTCTGGACATGGCCCAGTCCGAGGTCTTCACGCGCATCCATTTTGCCGGCCTGCGCTTTTTACTGGCCTCCTTCATGGTCCTGGGCTATATCTATTTTAGCCGCAGGGAAAAGGATGGAAAACAGCTGAGAGAGCTTAAAGGCAAAGACTGGCTTTTTCTCCTTGTCATCGGCCTGCTCAGAATCACTCTTTGCTACTATTTTTACTATATTGCCCTGGCCAATATCTCTGGGGTCAAAGGGGCAATTTTCGTCTCCTCTTCAACCTTCCTGACTGTCCTGATCGCACCTTTTGCTGTGCGGGAAGACAGATTCAATCAGGGCAAGCTTCTGGCCCTCCTGCTTGGCTTTTCCGGCATTATCGTGGCTAATGCAGCTAAAGGTTTTGATCTCAGCCTGACCTTCAGAGGTGAAGGCTATATGCTTTTGTCTGGAGTTTTTTCCGCCCTAGTGGAGGTGACAGTAAAACCCAGAAGCAAGGGCATACCAGCCCCGCTCATCAGCTGGGGCCAGCTTTTCTTCGGCTCCATCCCCCTCCTTGTCGTCGGCTATCTGGGGTTGGAACATTCTTTGCCCTGGGATTTTAAGGCCATCGGCTTGCTTATCTATTCAGCCCTGATTTCAGCAGTGGCTTTTATCCTCTGGTATGAACTCCTCAAAGTAAATGATGCCGGAGAATTGGCAATTTACCGCCTTTTCATCCCAATTTTCGGTTCTTTGCTCTCAGCCCTGCTCTTGCCGGCAGAATCCTTCACCGCCAGTCTGCTGCTTGGCCTTTTACTGGTAGTGGCGGGCATCATTGTCTTAAACATCTGGGGCAGGCAAAAATCCGAGCAGAAAAAAGAAAGCAATTCTTAGTATGACCTCAGGGTCAAACAAAGGAAAAATAAAGCAAAACCACAAGCCCCAAAGCAATTCTGTAATAGGCAAAGGTTGTGAAGTTATGCTTGCGGATAAAATTCATCAAAAATTCAATAATCTTCAATGAAACCAGAAAAGCCGCTGCCATGCCGCTCAGCAGTATCAGCAGGCCGATCAGATCCCAGCCTCCCTTATAGGTCAAAATCTTCAAAAAGCTGGCACCAAACATAACCGGAATAGCCAGATAGAAGGTAAATTCAGCTGCTAAAGTCCTGCTCATACCCAAAATCAGGCCACCGATGATCGTTGCTCCAGAACGGGAAACACCGGGAAAGACAGCTGCAAACAATTGGAAAACACCGATAAAAAAGGCTATCCGCCAGCTTATCTGATTCATTTCAGAAATCAGAGCCGGTCTGTCCTTCAATCTGCTTTCAACCAAGAGAAAAAGGATACCGACAATTATCAGGGCGGCAGCTACAACCCAGGGCTTATAAAACAAGCGGTCGATATGATCATCAAAGACAACGCCGATAATCGCGGCCGGTACACAGGCCAGCAATATCTTCAGCCACATAGTGAAGATATTCTCATCAATGATTATTCTGCCTTTGCCGCTTCCTGCCTGGGCCGGATCTTTTTTACGGGCAAAGGGCCAGAGCTTATGCCAATAAGTGACAACCACAGCCATGATTGCTCCCAGCTGGATGACCACCAGATACATGCTGAAATATTCCGGACTCTGGTTTAGAGGCATCCACTCCTCCAAGAGGATCAGATGTCCGGTGGAGCTGATCGGCAGCCATTCAGTTACGCCTTCAACCAGCCCGTAAATAATTGATTGAAATACATCCCACCAGTTGGACATGTATATCTCCCCTCCGCAAAGCATTATCTGGCCAAGCGGCCTTTCTATCTTCTATTTCCTTAGTCTAACAGCTATTAGGTCTGCTGCAAAAATCATTTGTCCTTGTCTGTTTCCTCTTCGATTAAAACAGCCATCCCGCCCGGCAGAACCCGGAAAATATGCCGGGAGGATTTGATCTTATCTCTGGCTAAAAGAGAGGCCCTGGCGTCATAACTGTAGATCTCTCCTTGTTCGATCGGCCTTCTTCCCCCCAGGCGCAAAGACATATTTTTATTGCCGAGATTGATGAGAATAATCGTTCTTAAATTTTCATCAGTATAGGAGAGGATAATCAATTCTTCCTCCTCTGGATCTAGCCCGCTGTCCGCAACCTCAGCTTCAGCGGTAAAACTCTCCTCATCTTGGTCCTGATCAAGCGTGAACTTCTCTTCTGCCGGGGCCAAAGCCCATTGCCCGCTGATTTCATTGCCGGCAAAAAAGAGAGCTTTGTTAAAATTTGCAGTCAGCACAGGGTCATCAAAATCAGCTAGAACCAGATTGATTCCCCTGCCTGCCTCAGCAAAAACTAAAGCAGCATAATCCGCCAGTCTAATGCCCTCTGCCTTGTCCTGCCAGCTGAAACTTTTAATCATTTCAGGGGCATTGCTGCCGCCCAGAATCCTTCTCGTCGGCATGGAGCGTAAAAATTCCGCCAAAAGAGAGCGCATATCACCGTAATTGCTGAGCTTGTCTTCTGCTATTAGCACTCCCGCATGATAATCAGCTTTAGAAGCTAAAACATTGCCGTCATAGGCCATCCCGTCGACAATAACCAGCTTTTTTTCCAGCTGCGGGTAGTCAGGGGCTGACTGAATCGTATCTATCACATGGTTTACATAGGTCATTCTCGAAGCATCATTGTCAAATACCTGACCTGAGTCCTGGATCTCCAGATAAAACCTGCTCAACTGATCTGTCCATCTGCCTACAGCGCCCTGAGCCAGACGCAGCTTGCCATAATCGCTGGCGGCCGGCCCTGCCAGATATTCAATCAGATGGTATAATTCCGCATCAGTCGCCATGGCATCTATCACCAGCCAGGGATCGGCATTAACCTGTTCTGACAGCTTGAGCGCTGCGCCAAGATTATGAAGCTCTGCTGCTTCATTTTCCTGGGCATTTTTTTCTGCACTTGTCTTTGCCGCTGAAAATAGAGGCAGGCGGGAGCCGCTGCCCTCCGGCAAGAGCCAGCTATGATTGCCAAAGCCAGCCGTTCCTAAAGGAGCAAAGGCCAGGCGGATGACAGCGGGTTTTTGCTCAAGGATTTCCTCCCTTAAGCTGACCGGTAATTCTGTAGCTTCATCCTGAGTGCTGCCAAACCAGATCTGATCCAGCCACAGGGAGCCTTCACCGCTGAAACCGATATTGAGCCAGACCTCACTGCCGGCATTATTTTGCCCGAGCACAAAAATGAACTGATGTTTTTCCCATTCGGATCCCAGTTTTTCGACAATATGGCCGCTAACTTCTGTTTTGAGGCCGGACAGCCATAAATAGACAGAATTGCTGGCAAGACCTTCTTGCTTAAGATACAACTCCAGACGGTAAAACGAATCCGTAAGCTTTCCAGCTGCTGGAAGATCCAGTCTTTGCGCAATTCTGGCATTGAGCCAGGCCGGCATCTTATTATAGACGGAACTGACAAGCTCCCCCGCGCTGCTGATCAATAAATCCTTATTTTCAGTTGCCTCCCCGGAATAAGAAATCTTGATGCAGCCGTCCCCTCGATCAAAATCTCTCCCTTTGCCGTTGGACAGATGCTGCAAAGCTGCTCCCTGAGACAGATGCCAGCGACCGGGTACAGCATCCTGCTTGCTCAGCAGATCTACTTCTTTAGCCTGCTCTAAAAGCTCATTTTCTTCTGCAATCAGCTGGCCATCTAGAGAAGTAGTAAAATTTTGCTTTTCAAAAAAGACCAGATCCCCAGGCTGCACAGTGCCATTTTCCAGGGCCGGTTCGAAGCTGATGATATCTGCCAGGCTGGCCAGATTGATCGAACCGTCATCGTAAAGTGCCAGCAACCTGCCTGAAGACAGCGATTCGATTAATCTAATCCCCTGGGCAGAAAAATAGGGGCTCTTTTCTAATTGGGCTCCTTGCCTGCTGGAAAGCCAGGATTCGCCCGTTGCAGTCTGAAAAAGCACTGCTTCATCAGCCACACGGGCACAGTTGACAAGATTGGGCCAGACAATATCTTCGCTGGCGGAAAGATCATCACTGGGATCAACGCCATGAACTTTGGCCATAACCATCGGATCTATTTCACTGAAATTTATTCCGTCAGAGGAATAGGCCATACTGCCCAGTGTGCCGCAGCAGACAATCCCCTCATGATTGGCGTCAATAGAGAGCCAGTCGGTCATCAAGGAGAGATCTTCTACCGCTTCAAACTGATAGTCAAAGCCAGCTTTCATAATCAGCCCGTCGCTGCCGCAGACTATTATCTGATCTTCCCAGAGCAAGAGATCATAAAGGTCATTTTCGATTTCGAGCTCGATTTTTTCAGCCCCGGCATGATTAATTTTGTACAAGCTGCCTTGATCACCTATGGCTAAAAAGAAATACCTGCCCTCTTTGAATACAGCAAGAGCCTGATTAAGCTTGCTGTCGGAAAGCTTCGCCCTCTTCCAGTCTCTTGCATCAGCGGAAAGATAATAGCTGCCATCATCCGCCAAGGCCAGCCAGCCTGTCGGCCCTCCTGAAATGGAGATCAGCCCGGCGCCATCACCGGTATTGTGCAGTTTGCTCTCTCCCTCGCGGCTTAATTCTAAAACAGTGCCACCCTCGCCGACGAGCATAATTTTCCCGTCATGCTCGGAAACCGCCCGCAAAGCTATATCTTCAGGCAGCTCTGCCGGCAGCAGAATCTGCCTGCTGGCCTGAACCTGGCCAGCCAGATAGTCCTTAATCTCTGCTTCATGTCGAAGGGACAATCTCTCTTGTGTCTGGTTATAGATGCGAATGACCGCATCCTCGTAAAAATCGCTGGTGTTTTTATCCTGATCGTGAATGGAAATTGATGAGATGGCAAAACTATCTTCGCTGCCCTCCAGGGCTAGATAGCTGAACTGGAGAACATCGGGTTCAAAGCCACCGTTTTTAAGAATATTGGCGGATTCAACCTTTTCCAGATTAAGACCGAAGGAAGCGACAGGATCACCGGCATAGCTCTGACTTAGCTCATAAAGCCTCGCCTCATCAGTTGAATAAAAGCTAATGACTCTGCCGATAATAAAATAAACTGCACTAAACAGCAAGAAGAGGCTGACTGCAATTATTACAACCAGGCGTCTGCGCCATCTGTAATCACTGCCGGCAAACATATTTACACCTTGGCCTTTAAGCTCTTGCGCTCTCTAATCAGGCGTACGATCATTACCAGGCCTATGAGGATAAAAGCCATCTCGACTAGAAACAAGGTCATATCGTCTTCCGGCAGACCGATCAGGCGGGAGAAAATTCCGCCGCCAAAAAAATTGTAAGCCATGTGCATTAAAATCGGGATCAGTATATTGCGCGTTAATTCATAGACGACCGACAGCACCAGACCCGGGATGATGACGAAGGCAATCTGGAAGGGCAAAATATGAAAAAAGGAAAAAATCAGGACAGTAATTGCGATCGCCAGCCAGGCCGGAGCAACCCGCCTTAGCTCACCTTGCAAGATTCCCCTGAAGAGCAGTTCTTCAGCTATGGGGATCATTACCACCACAGCCAAAATCTCCAGCCAAAAATAACCCTGCGGATTTTGAAGATTTTGAGCCGCTTGAATATAGCTCTCGTACTGTTCGCTGATCCAGGGGAAAGAATCGCCTAGCTGAATCAAAAAGCCGATCCAGAGCATGGAAAGACCCAGTGAACCCATGATGCCGGCAACGCCGGTCAGCCAGTAACGGCCAGGCGCCTTCTCAGTCAGGAAAATACTGACATATTTGCGCCGGCGGTAAAAAAGATAACTGAGATAGATGGGTATCATAACCAGACCAAGCAGCACAGATGCCCAGTTTTGAGCCTGTGATTCGAAAAACAAAAGCTCCAGACTCTGGCTGTTGGAGATAAGTTCAAAGGGCAGATCGCTTCTGAAAAGATAGACGATTACTACAGCCATGGCCGCTAAATTGAGAAACAGCGCATGGAGAAACATGAAAATCAGGGGTGAGGCAAAAGTCATCAGATCCGGTCGCTTTTGCCCACTTTCCCCATTTTCTTCTCTGAGATAATTATTCTCTTTTTCTTCAGTCAGCAACAATAATTCAATCCCGTCTGCAATGCTCCTGCTTTTTAAGGGCAAGAATCAGGATCATAAAGACTTCTCATATCTGTTGAAAAATACATCAAAGGCTTCGTCCAGCTCTTTGCGGTTGCGAATAGAGACAAAAATCTGCTCTCCGCTTTGATCAAGATAGACGCGCATGATCACTAGCTCAGGTTCTGGATGTGTGCCAATGTCCGGTTCGAAATTGTACATTACCGCATACATGCGTTCTCCCAGCCGGAAGGAATCAATCATCGAGACATAGTATTCCCTGCCTCTTTTATCATCAACCAGAACCGCCAGTACTTCGTCATTGGCAGCATCCTTATAGCCCTTGCCCTGATGGAGAGGTCTTTTTCTTTTAGTCCTCGAGACCGTCGTCTTCGTAATCTTCTTCGTTTTCCGCATATGCATCCAGGAGGCGGTCATACTCATCGTATACCCGGTCATTCTCGTCTTCATCCAGGCTCATCAGACTGATTTCGCCACCCTCTTCTTCAACGATGCGGGTGATCACCCATTCGCCAAAATTCTCATTGTCCTCATCATCAATGGCTGTCAGCAATACACAGTAAACGTTATCTTCGAACTCAAACTGATCAACCAGCTCAAAAGTGTACTCTTCACCTGTTTCAGTGTCTTCCATCACAACGAGAGATCCCTCGTCGATCAAAAGTTCTTCATCAAAGCTGTCATCACAAGCCTCATCATCGGCTGCGGCAAAGTAAAACAAATTATGGAAAAGCATAGCTTACCCCCTAATATCTAAATTTAATCTAAGCAAATTATAGCATATCAATGCACTTAAAAATCTGAACCAAAAGCAACAGGGATCCGCTTTTTCTACCTATCAGCGTCTTGCTTTCTCATCTTGTCCAGCCAGTCCTGCAAAATAATCTCAGCAGCTATCTGATCAACAATAGATCTCTGGCGGCAGCGCTTGACATTTGTCTCCTGCATTATGCGGTTGGCCAGAACAGTAGTATAGCGTTCATCGGCAAAAATGACCTCTAGACCGGTCTTCTCCTCCAGCTTAGCGGCAAATTCTCTCGTCTCCTCTTCGGCTAAGCCGCTGCGGCCGTCTGTCCTTTTGGGCAGGCCCAAAATTATCAGGTCCACATCATAGTGAAGGCACAGTTCAGCAATACGCTCCAGCAGCGGCTCCTGATTTTTCCCGCCCCAGCTGATACTTTCCAGTCCGCTGGCCAGGATGCCGAGAGGATCGCTAATCGCTATACCCACTCTTCTTTGCCCATAGTCGATACCCATTGTTCTCTTCTTGATCTCAAATTCAGCTGCACTCATATAAACCACCAGACCTTTTGCTCATCCTGTTTTGCTCTCTTTGTTTTGCTTATGCTCTTTTTGCCCATTATATTTTTGCCCACTCTGTTTTTTTCACTCTGTTTGCTTCACTCTGTTTGCTTCACTCTGTTTGCTTCACCCTACCAGACCTTGATGGCAAAATAAGGGCAGCTGGCCGCGCAATAGCTGCACAAAATGCAGCGCGATCTGTCAACAACAGCCTGTCCGTCCTTAATACTCAAGGCCTGGCTTTTACAGCGTTTCACACAAGAAGCGCAGCCAACGCACCATTCTTCTATCACCAGTTTTCTTTCGGTCGACTCGGTTTCTTTCAGCTGATCCTCGCTGGGCTCCCGGCCGCAAAACCAATCAATATTCACATCAACTTCAGCACGGTTGCCCATCCCAACAGACCATGATGTAACGTAGTCCATACTTAATGCTGTCTTTACTGCCTGCAGCCTTTGGCTTAGCAGATGGCCACCGGCGAAAAGCTTCATGCCCAAAACTCCCAAACCCGCCTGATCTGCAAGCTTGGCAGCCTTTTCCATCATTTGCCAGCTGCCATCCAAAAGGCCAATTCCCGTGCGGTTGAGCAGGGGAAAAATAAAATCTGTTTCCCGGTAGCAGGTCGGCAAGGAAATATCAGACTGGGGAAACTCCAGGCCGAGCAAATCTTGCTGATGTTCTGACCAGTAGTCAGCCTCTTGATGTTTTAAGGCCAGGCTGGCTGCCACCGAGACAGCATGAGTGGAGACGCCGACCGCATCGATCAGACCCCTCTCTTTGAGGTCCAGCAGGGCCAAAAATGCATCCTGATGCCCTTTCAAGGTCAGTGGGCTCTCTTGTTCATGCAGCATCATGGCGGACAATTTTTCCACACCCAGAGCCTTTCTGGCCTTCTCAAAATCTCGCATGGCTCCAGAATAGCTGTAGTCATAAGTCTTGGTCATAATAATGGGGAGTTTAGTCAGATGCTTAAAAGCCGCTTTGATTTGATCATAGTTGTTGTAATAATCTGCAGTATCTAGCCAATTGATTCCCCGCTTTACCGCATAAGCGATTAACTCACCGGCCTGATCAGGCGAAAGATTATTTTGAGCGGGAGATACTGTCAAGGTGCCTAGTCCCAGCACCGTCAAAAGAAGGCTGGTACTCCCCAGCCGTTTCATTTGCAAAAGAGATTCATTCATATAAGCCGGCAAATTAAGGGAAATTAGAGACGTTCCACATAATCGCGCAAAATAACCTCAAGCAGTTCGTCACGCTCCATGCGTCTGATCACACCCCTGGCACCGTTATGATTGGTAATGTATGTAGGGTCTCCGGACAGCAGATAACCCACCATCTGATTGATGGGATTATAGCCCTTTTCTTCCAGAGCAGTCATAACTTCCGACATAATCTCATAGGCTGTCTGTCTTCTGTCTTGACCAATTTCAAACTGATTTGTTTCTGAGCTGATCATGTGAAACCACCTCCTACCCAACTAGCATAACACTTTTATAAATCATTTTGCTCATTTTGCCAAATTATCTTGCCAGGAAATTTTTCTTCCCCAGCAGCTAATAATTAATGGCAAGAAATAACTCGCCCTTGAAGATAGCCATCCAGATAATCTTCCAGTATTAGCTCAAAAATATCGCCGGGTGCGGCTGTTTTTTTAAATCCCTCCAAGTTGAAGCGGCAGGGCAGATAATTACTGCTATATCCTTCGCCCATAGCCGGAGAAACCTCCCTTTCAAAAAGAACAGAAGCGCGGCTGCCGATCCTGGCCAGGCAAAATTTATCCGTCAGTCTAAGGCCCAGCTCATTCATTTCAGCAGCTCTCTCTTTAGCCAGGCCAGCGGGCAACTGATCAGGCAAACGGGAGGCCTCTGTGCCGGGCCGACAAGAAAAGGGGAAGACATGCATTCTGGCAAAGGCTATCTCCTCGCAAAAGTTAAGACTCTCTCGATGCTCCTCTTCACTCTCAGCTGGAAAACCACAGATAATATCAGTGGTCAGAGCAGCAGCTGGCCAATAGCTGAGAAGGTTAAAGGCCACCTCTTTGAATTTTTTGCTGTCGTATTTTCTCCTCATTCTCTTTAGCACAGCATCGCTTCCGCTTTGCAAGGAGAGGTGGAAATGATCGCATAAGTTTTCAATTTTCGCCATTTCCTCTAGCAAGGAAAGGTCAAGGCAAGATGGATCCAAAGAGCCCAGACGAACCCTCAGGAGCTTATCCATTTGGCCCAGTTCCCTCAAGACAGCAAGCAAGTCTGCTTGCTCTTCCTTCAGGTCAACCCCATAAGAACAGATCTGGATTCCGGTTAGCACAATCTCACGAAAACCCTGCTCCAAATAGGACTCGGCTTCCGCAATAATATCACCAAGCGCTCTACTTCTGACCGCTCCTCTAGCCAGGCGGATGCTGCAGTAAGAGCAAATATTATTGCAGCCGTCACATATTTTAAGCTGGGCTCTGCTATCTGTCGGAACAACAGCAACCCCGGCATCTTCATAACTGTTTTTTGCTTCCCTCTCGCAAGATTTCCTTGCTAGATCAATGGCAAACTCTCTGGCATCTGCCGCCAAAAAAGCAAGATCAAAGCCGCGCTCATTTAAGAGCTCCAGCAGTTTTGCTGCAATTAAATTTCTGCCAGCTGTGCCGAAGCAAAGATCAGCCAGATCTGTGAGGTCATTTAATTCACTCTCACAACCCATAACAACGATAATAGCGGCAGGATTTATCTTTCTCAGCCTGCGCAAAAGCTGCCTGGATTTCCTGCCGGCTTCACTGGTTACTGTGCAGCTGTTGACAATGCAAATATCCGCTTCGTCGCCAAAATGCCTAATAAAACCCAAACGCAAAAGCTGTGCAGCGGTAACATCTACCTCGTATTGATTGGCCTTGCAGCCAATTGATTTTACTAAAAAGGATAATCTCTCATCTGCCATAGGGGAAAGTTCTCAAATCATGCATTTACCTCAACGGTAATTGCGCCTTTCTCTGCCAAGATCTCGGCGCATTTTTTGTCTCTCCTGGCGCTTTTTCTTTCTTCTCGCCAGTTTTCTTCGCTGCTTCTTATTTAAGCGGACTGTTGAATTTTCTCCGCTTTTTTTCTTCTGCGGCAGAATCTTTTCTTTTATTCCCGTGTCGCTGTCATGCCTGAGCAGTTCAAAATCTATCTGCAAGAGATTAATATCCACGCGCACAAGCTTGACTCTAACCTTATCGCCCAGGCGCAAAACCTCTCCGCTTCTCTCATTTTTTGCGGCCAACTCTTCTTCAAGAAAACGATAATAATCTGGAAGATCGCGGTACATAACCGTACCTTCAGCCGTATTTTCAAGCTGGACATAAAATGAATGGGGCGTAAAGGAACTGATTATCCCCTCATATTCCTCACCGATGCGCTCACTCAAATAAAGTGCGATTAAATAGGAATTGCTATCTCTTTCGGCTGCCTCAGCCAGCCTTTCCGTAACAGAGATATAGCTGGCAGTGTCCTCCAGAGCTAGGAGCTCTCTTTTTTTCCCTGGCTTTCCTATTCTTTTTAAGGCTCTATGCGTGACTAGATCAGAATAGCGCCTGATCGGGGCGGTGAAATGCAGATAATCTTTGGCTGCCAGAGCATAATGCCCTTTATTTTGAGCAGAATACTCAGCTTTGGCCATGGCCCGTAAAAGAATCTGTGACAGGGTGGCGGCATAGTTTTCCACTTTTAATTCTCTTAGAATAGCAGCAATCTCTGCCGCTTTTGGCTCTAGGCCCAGGCGAAAATTCAGCCCCAGCTTGTATGACAGCTCTTGAAACTGCTGCAGTTTATCCGGGTCGGGCTTGTCATGTATTCTATAAATGACAGGCAGCTTGTTTTTTACACTCAGCTGGGCAATATATTCATTGGCAGCGATCATGAATTCTTCAATAATATTATTGGCTCTGCCCACAGCCGCCCGCCTGACATCTATCGGTCTGCCCTCAGAATCAATATCTATGACTGTTTCCGGCAGATCAAATTCAATAGCACCTCTGGCTTTTCTTTTGGCCTGCAAGATCTCTGCCAATTCCTGCATGACCAAGAGCATTTCTCCTACAGCAGGAGGCCTGTCCGGTAAAAGAGGACTATTGCCTGTCAGATAGGGTTCAACCTCTTCATAGCTTAAACGGGCAAAGCTTCTAATAATACTGGGATAGAGGGCACCGGCTAAAACAGTGCCTGCTTTATCGATAGTCAATTTACAGGTAAAGCAAAAGCGGTCAACATCTGGATGCAAGCTGGCGATTCCGTTAGAAATACGGGCGGGCAGCATAGGTAAAACCAGATCTGCCAGATAAACACTGTTGCCTCTTTTTTTTGCTTCCAGATCCATCTTGCTGCCGCCCTTGACATAATGGCTGACATCAGCAATATGCACCCAGAGATTATAGGCATCTCCCTCTTTGTTTACTGAAATGGCATCATCCAGATCCTTGGCATCCAAGCCGTCAATTGTCACTGTCAATAGATCTCTATTGTCTATGCGGCCTTTATTTATCTCTTTTTCTATCTCAGCTAAATCGAGTTCACGGGAAAAAGCTTCAGCCTCTAAAAGCACACTTTGGGGGAAATTTACGGCTATGCCATAGCGCTTCACAATAGCCAGAGAGGCCGTTGCCGGATTTTCAGGATTGCCCAGAATCTCTTTTATCTTGCCAAAATGCTCTCCCTTATACTGGTAAAGATATTCAACCTCAACTTTCAGGCCAAAAGGAGCACCGCTCAAATTCTTGCGCTTGATGCGGATTTTTTGCCCGATATCCGGGTCGCGGCGGTCCAAAACAACAATACCGTCAGCAGCGGACTTATTGAGTACGCCTATATAGGTATTATTGTTTTTAACTAAATTTTTTTGCACAAATTTTAACCAAATTATTTATTCAGAGATAGAAAAAAGCGCTTGCGCGCTTCAAACAGTTTTGATCAAAGCTAGCCTTTATGCCCCTCTGCCGGCAATCAGATACAAAGCTACTGTCAAGACAGCAAATAAAATTGCTGTACCGGTTGTAAGCTTCTTGAGCAAAGCTTCCTTGCTTCTGCCCTTGGCTTTACTGAAGAAAGTATCCGAACCACCGCCACCGATGGCTCCCAGTCCCTGAGAATCACCTTCTTGCATTATTACAAGACCGATCAGTGCTATGCACACAATCACGTCCAATACGGCTATTATTATAGCTAATACACCCATTATCCAACCTCCGCCAAGAAAACTGCGCTGATTTACTGCAACGCTTATATTAGCATATAGGTTCGAGCAGCGCAAATTGCATTAATCTCAGATACCCCTGTAGCTGCAGGCGATCTTTTTTGTTAAACAAAGCCTTGCCAGTTACAGCAAGGTCTAATCAAAAAGTTTTAATCTAAATTCAAGGCTTGCTGGCAATGTCTGAAACTATGACTGATGAGCCCCACTGAAATTGA
>CAZUWY010000044.1:0-14477 GCA_964624395.1 uncultured Mageeibacillus sp.
TGAAGCAAGCGAGTTGCAAGATTAGCGTGGATGGTAGAGAAGAAGGAGGGAAAATTTAATCTGCTTAATTAAAATCTGGGCAGGAGATCAAAGGGATAGGGCTAAAAAAAACAGGGCGCAAGCAGTGAAATGCGCCCTGAAAAAGCTTGGACTTCGTTTTAATTTTTACCCAACCGTGTGTTCGATACCCTTTTCGACGGCGTAGTTCCAGGCGTAGCTGCCTTCGCTGCAGATGATAGTGAGCGCGTCACAGCCGACAAAGGTTGAGTCGCCCATGCTCGCCACGCTGTCCGGGATCGTAAGGCTGGCCAGCGCTTTACAGCCTGAAAATGCCCTGTCGTTGATGGTCAGCACACCTTCTGGTATTGTGGCGCTTTTTAGTGCGCTGCAGTTAAGGAACACCGAAAAACCGATATGCGTAAGGCTGCTGGGAAGCGTGACGCTCGTGAGCGCTTTGCAGTTTTCAAAGGTATTGTTGCTGAGGCTCGTCACACCCTCCGGGATAATAATGTCCGTCAGCGCACTACAGTAACCAAAGGCGCTAGAGCCGATGTCGGTTACGCTGCTGGGGATGCTGACCTCCGTGAGTGCATCACAGCTGAGGAACGCCACAGCGCCGATACTCGTCACGCCCTCCGGAATGATGACCTTTTTGATCTGGCTATTGCCCTGGTTGATATTAAAGAAATCAAAGGCTTTGAACTCAGCCGGGATTGTCACCTCGGTTTCTTTGCCCACATAGACGAACTGTGCGCCCTTGCCGAGCTCAATCCAATCGCCCTGCTTTTGAGCTTCCAGCCAGGGTGTGGAGGCGAACGCGCCGCAGCCGATACTTGTCACACTGTCTGGAATGCTGACATTCGTCAGATTTTTGCAGCTGGAAAAAGCCATATAGCCGATGCTTGCCAGGCCCTCCGGCAGCAGAAGATCAGTGAGTGAATCACAGTAAATAAAGGCCTGGTAGCCAATACTAGTTACGTTCTCCGGTATGGTGATGTTCTTAAGTGAGTTGCAACCCCAAAATGCCAAATCGCCGATGCTGGTCACAGCCTGCGGTATCTCGATGTTTGTAAGCGATTCGCAGCCAAAAAACACTGCAGCCTCGATACTGGTCACGCCTTTTGGGATTGTGATGCTCGTGAGCTTTAGACAGCCATCAAACGCCATATGGCCTATACTGGTTACGCTTTCCGGAATCGTGACATCTGTCAGTGTCTGACTGTTCAAAAACGCACTGCTGCCGATAGCTGTAACGGTAAGACTGTCTAATTCCTCGGGAATTGCCAGTTCTGCGTCACTGCCCAAATAAAGGGTGATTTCCGCCGTGTCGTCGGAATAGGCGGTGTATTCAAAATCCCCAATCTTGTTCCCCTTGGAAACGACCTCCCGCTCCGGCTCCGGCATAGCGGTTGTCTCTGGCGTGGCAGTCGTCTCCGCCGGTGAGCTTGCCTCTGGCGTAGTTGTGATCTCTGCTGTGACGGTCGCAGCTGACGTGACAGTCGGCTCAGGGGCTTCGGTCAGTTCCGGCGCGGCCGTCGTTTCCGGCTGAGCGGTTTTTCCGCAGGCAGACAGCGATAACAGCAACACCACTGCCAGCATGAATATAATCCTTTTCATGGTAAAATCTCCTTTCTTTCCTTTCGACGACAAGATGGCCTCCGCGGGCAACCTCAAAGGTCTAAGGCAGCGTCATTGGCATTTGTTGTTCAGACATTTTGCTGCCCGCATATAGTCTCGCAGAGCAGCTGTTTTTTCTTTTGCCCCTCAACAGATCTAGGGCTGTGCCTTTGTATTTGCCGGCCGGATCTATATTTTAACCGGAAATTTTCAGTTCATAGCTAAATAAAATTTGCCTAATTAAGGACTAAACCGTCAATCTTCTTTCCCTCAGTTGCTTTTACAAGCTAAAGCATATTTTTGAATTAGTCTTGCCCTTTTTTCTCCTCAGTTCAGTGGCGCGGGGTATTAAATTTTACCAGCTTAGCCATAGAGGTGTTGGCCCAGCAAAGTCTGAGAACTGGCAGCTGATACGGTTTTTTATTGTTTTTTAAATAATTTTCCTCCTGCAAAAGTTTAAAATGCTCGGATATTATCTGAATCTAGCATTTAAAAGGTAGGTGAAAAAGCGGAAGATTGTCCAGCTACAATCAGTATACTACGACTTATCTTCGCTGCAACAGCCTAAGCCAAAGAAATTAAATGCAGGGCTTTACAGATATTTGAGCAGTAATTAAAAACCTTAATTTAGAAGATATCTGACCAAGATGATCCTGCAGATAGAACATGCCTCTTATTTTTTGCGCGCAGAAAAACAGGGTCTTTGCAGCCCTAAAACCTTTTCTTACAATACTTATTGCCTTGGCAAAATGGTGAAAAATAAGCACCCAATCTTTGTTGCCAAAGATTGAGTGCTTTTATGGCGGAGAGTAAGAGATTTGAACTCTTGATACCCTTATGGGGTATACACGATTTCCAGTCGTGCTCCTTCGGCCAGCTCGGACAACTCTCCATCGCTGCTGCCTGAGGGCCTCGTAACCGAGACAGTCGAAACGCAGCAAAAGCATTCTAGCATTAGGCTTTTACTGCTGTCAATTGTATTGCAGGTACAACTCCATTGTCTCGCTGATTAGCAGATGGCCTTTTGCATTAGGGTGGATTCCGTCCTGGCAGATAAAATCCTCCGGCCTTTGCTGCTCTAAAAAGGCTGATCTGATGTCAACCAGGGGAATATTTTCTTTTTCGGCCAGCTTTTCCACGGCATCATTATAGGCCTGATGCCAGTCGTAGATGGCTTTGGTGCTGCCGCCGAGCCAGCTGAGGATGGTCTCTTTGTTCAGACCGCGGGAGAGAAAATTGAAATATCTCTGATGGATCAGGGGAGGGAGATTGAGTATAAGGGGCTGGCAATCCATATTTTTTAATTTTTGGATTAACTGCTGGTATTTTTTGGCAAAATAGTTGAGAGGAATCTGGGGCTTATGCTCTTTTTCCGGCTCCAGACTGATGGCTTTCCAATCAAAGTCGCAGTCGTTGCCGCCGAACTGCAGAACACTCACAGCCCCTTTAGTGATCCGGTCACTGTAGCGGCCTATTTGCTTCAGGCCTTTGTCGACAGTGGCGCCGAAGACAGATAGATTTATGAGGGGCAAGTTGAGATCATTTTTTATTCTTTCGGCAAAGCAGTCCTTGATTTGGCAGTGCCGCTTTCTTTTTGGATCAAAGCAGATTCCTTTGCCAATTGAATCGCCGAGAATCAGCCATTGCTGCTGGAAAATATTTGAACTGTCAGTTTGTTTGGCAATAGACATCTTGGCTTACCTCTTAGCAAAATATTCAAACAATGATATAATCTAGTTATCAATACCATATCTGCCATTAATCATAATGTCAAGCTGAAATATTCATTTGCTGTTAAGATAAGAATTGCTCCAGCTGGCTTTAATTAATGGCTTGTCTACTGAAGGCGGTGCTTATGGGAAAAAAGAATAGTCAAAAACAAGAAATAGAAAAGGAAAACAGCCTCACGGCTGCCAAACTGCTGCAGCAGCTTAAAGAGGACTTGTCACAGCAGCAGCTGATTGCTTACGATCTCTTCCCCAATATTGAACTCTACATGGACCAGATCATCAGCTTGATGGCCCAGCAAGCTGACGGAGAGAAGGATAAAACTTCCCTCACCCCCTCGATGGTGAACAATTATGTTAAGCAGGGGGTGCTGCCCAGAGCCAGTGGCAAGCGCTATACCAGGGATCATCTGGTTGATCTGACCTTGCTTGTCAGCCTGAAAGAAGTGCTGCCCATTACAGCTATAGGGAGATTGAGAGGTCTTCTAGAGTTTGAAGGGGATTCAAAATGGCGTTATGAGCAGATTCTGGCAAACTCGAGTGAGGCAAAACAAATAATCAGGGATCTTTTGCCTGCCGATCAAAGTGCTGGCAAAGAACTAAGCCTGCAGATCTTAAAGCTTGGCTTGATCAGCAGCCTTAGCCGCCAGATCGCCCTAGATCTTTTGGACTTTCTGGGCGGGACTGAGGCTTAATCAGGATTCATTTTCTGCCCGTCTGAGCTGCTTGCCAGTCCGGGATTGGTACCGCTGCGACCTTGACGGTAAAAGATGCCCTCTTCCTGGCTGACCAGATAAAGAGGCCGGCATTTTACCTCTTCAAAAATCCTGGCGATATACTCGCCGATAATGCCCAGCATAATAAGAATAATGCCAAAGAAAAAGAGCATCACGCTCATCATCGAGGCATAGCCGGGCTCCATTTCCACCAGCTCAAAGAGGCGGGTGACAAGAATAAAGAGCAAAAAGAGAAAACTGGCGGCAGACAAAAACAGTCCCAGGTAAATACTGATTCTCAGCGGTTTGTAAGAAAAGGAAGTCACGCCGTCACCGGCCAGCTTTAGCATTTTGCCCAGAGGATATTTTGTCTTTCCGGCCTGGCGGGCATCACGCGTGTACTCGACAAAGGTTTGCTTGTAGCCCAGCCAGGAGATCAGGCCTCTAATATAGCGATTATGCTCGGGCAGGCTGGCCAGGGCATCTCTGATCTTGCTGTCAATCAATCTGAAATCGCCCACATCGGCAGGGATATCTACATCAGACATTTTATTTAAGAAGCGGTAGAAAAAACTGGCCGATATCTTTTTAAAAAAACTTTCCCCCGTCCGTTTTTTCCTCCTGGCATAGACTACTTCATAGCCTTCCCGCCATTTGGCGATCAGTTCGGGGATTAATTCCGGGGGATCTTGCAGATCGGCATCGATAATTATTATGGCCTCACCGGCAGCGTAGTCCATGCCGCAGGTGATGGCCGTCTGATGACCGAAATTTCGGGACAAGCTGAGCAGCTTGACCCTGCCATCTTCTTTACACCAGGGGCGGATGATTTCTTTGCTTTTGTCTCTGCTGCCGTCGTCGACATAAATTATTTCATAGCTGAGATCTGTGCCGGTTAAAACCTTAGTCAAACGCTGATGCATTGCTTCAAGGACTTCCTCCTCGTTGAAGACCGGAACTACAACAGATATTTCAGTTTTCATTGCAACCTCAAAAGCAGTGGTGGATTTTATAAATTTTTTCTGGCAAAGAAAATGGCCACTGCCTGATCTATCTTTGCCTCAAGTATAGCAGTAAAACGGCTGCCTGCCCTGGAGGAGATCTTTTGTTTTTTAGAGAGAAGCTGGTAGATTATTTAATTTTGATTTGCAGCTGAGATATGCATACAATATTTTAAGAGCAAATTAATACGGAGGCATAAATGATAAATATCGAAGAGTTCAACAAGGTAGATATGAGAGTGGGCACCATCACCAGTGTCAAACCCAACAAGAGATCGAAAAATCCCGCCTATGTGCTGGAGATAGATTTCGGCGAGGAGCTAGGCCTAAAAAATTCTTCTGCCCAGATCACTGATCTTTACCAGATGGATGATTTGATCGGCAAGCAGGTGGTCTGCTGCGTTAACCTAAGTCCCATTTACATCGGCTCGGTCAAAAGTGAAGTGCGCATCCTGGGCAGTGATTCAAAGCAGGGGATTGTGCTTTTGGTGCCGGAGTTCGAAGTGGTAAACGGAGATCTTATCACCTGAAATAAACGGGTCTAAATTAGCTTTTAAATAGAAGGAGAAAAATACTATGAGGCGCAAGGACCGAGAAATGTCCAGAGAATACGGACTTGAGGTTATAGACAGGGCGGAATATGCTGTTTTAGCGATCGCGGATGCCAAAGCGGACCTTCCCTATGCTATTCCTCTCTCAATTGCCAGGCAGGGGGAGACTTTATATTTTCACTCTGCCAAAGCAGGCAGCAAAGTCGATCTCTTTCGCGAGAATAGAGCAGTGAGAATTGTTTTTGTTGACCAGGCAAAGGTGCCAAATCTCTACAGTAAAGAAGAGGTCGAAAGACTGATGGCCGATCAGGGGGCCGATTTTGTCACCAGTAAGATTTTTACCACTGAGTTTTCTTCTGCAATTGTCAGCGGCAGTCTGCGTCCTCTGGAAGCAGATAAAGACCCTGAAAGTGAATATGTAAAGGCTCTGAGGACAATCTGCCTTAAATATGTTCCGGCAATGATGGATTATTTTGAGATCGCTCTGGCGACTGCCTATAATACGACGAATGTATATGCGGTAGATATTAAAGAGCTGACCGCCAAGAGGAAGAAATTCGCTGACAATAAAGAAGAGATCAAATGGCAGAAATAATTAGAACTGGCAAATTTGCTCCAGAAAGTGCTGAAAATTCAGCTGCTCTGGCTGTTTCTGGCGCAGAGAGAGAGGCCTTTGATCGTTTTGTGGCAGATTGCCAGCGCTGCTTAAATTGCAGTCTGGCCAGTCAAAGAAAAAATGTTGTCGTCTGGCGGGGTGGAATTTCAGCTCCCCTGATGATCATCGGGGAAGGGCCGGGTGCCGAGGAGGATCTGCAGGGAGTCCCTTTCGTGGGCAGATCAGGTCAACTGCTGGATCAGCTTCTTTTAGCCTGGGAGATCAGCGAGCAAGATTTTCATATCTGCAATATCGTCAAATGCCGGCCGCCAGAAAACAGGGCGCCCAAGCCGGAAGAGGCGGAAAAATGCAGGCCGCTCCTGACCAGGCAGTTTAATCTGGTCAAGCCGCGGGTGATTCTTTTGATGGGCGCAACCGCCTATAAATATTTCACCCATGACGACAGCGGCATTACAAAAGTAAGAGGGCAGTGGATTCATAAGGCCGGTTATTTTATTTTGCCGACTTTTCACCCGGCCTATGTGTTGAGGGATCCCAGACGCCGCAACGATCTCTGGCAGGATATAGGGTCTGTGAGAAAAAAGTTGACTGAACTGGGCTTCCTGCCTGAGTTAAATACATAATGAGGTAAATACAACATGACTTCTCGGCGCATTATGCTCCCGGAGACAAAATACATTCATCCCTTTCGCCTGCACACATCCATGGTCCCACAGGGGGATCAGCCGGAGGCTATTGAGGCTCTGGTTAAGGGATTAAAGAAAGGCTACAAAGGGCAGACGCTTTTAGGGGTGACCGGCTCAGGTAAAACCTTCACCATGGCCAAAGTGATCGAAGAAACACAAAGGCCGGCTCTGGTCATTGCCCATAATAAAACATTGGCGGGCCAGCTTTGCTCTGAATTCATGGCTTTGTTTCCTGAAAATGCAGTGGAATATTTTGTCAGCTACTACGATTATTATCAGCCGGAAGCCTATATTCCCTCCAGAGATATCTATATCGAAAAAGATTCAGCCATCAATGATGAAATAGATCTGCTCAGGCATTCCGCCACTTCTTCTTTGATGGAAAGAAGAGATGTGATCGTAGTGGCTTCTGTCTCTTGCATCTACGGCATAGGCGACCCGGCGGATTATCAGAAGCTGATGGTCTCTTTAAGGCCAGGGATGAAAAAGGAAAGAGATCAGGTGATTGAAGAGCTGGTGGCTATTCAATACCATCGCAATGACTTTGAACTGAGAAGAGGAAGCTTTCGGGTGCGCGGGGATATTATCGATATCTTCCCTTCCTCTTCAGCGGATATTATCACCAGGGTGTCATTTTTTGGCGATGAAATTGAAGAGATCAGAGAAATTGATGCCATCAGCGGCCGCAGCCTGACAGCCAGAACCTACGCTTCCATCTTTCCCGCCTCGCATTATGCCACCACTGCGCAAAGAATGGAAAGGGCGACCAAAAGTATTGCCAGCGAGCTGGTGGAACGCTTGCAGGAGCTGAGGAGTGAGGGCAAGCTGATGGAGGCCTATAGGCTGGAGCAAAGGACCCTCTACGATCTTGAAATGCTAAGGGAGACCGGTTTTTGCAAGGGGATAGAAAATTACTCCCGTCATATGACCGAACGAGAAGCGGGCGAGCCGCCCTATACGCTGCTGGATTTCTTCCCCGAGGATTATCTTTTGTTCATTGATGAATCTCATGTGACTGTACCGCAGATAGGAGCTATGTATAATGGTGACCGTTCCAGGAAGGAGTCTTTGGTCGATTATGGCTTCCGCCTGCCCTCCGCCTTTGACAACCGTCCTCTGAATTTTGCTGAATTCGAGCAAAGGATGGGGCAGACTCTATTTGTCTCAGCCACCCCTTCCAGATATGAGGCAGAGCATGCCGAGCAGACGGTTGAACAGGTCATCCGTCCCACCGGCCTTTTAGATCCCGAAATCTTTATTCGCCCGGTTGAATCGCAGATCGATGATCTTTTGCTCGAGATCAAAAATAATACTGAGCGCAAGGAGCGGACCCTTATCTTAACTTTGACCAAGCGTATGGCCGAGGATTTAAGTGCTTTTTTGAATGAAGAGGGAATTAAAGTGGCTTATCTGCATTCAGATATTGTGACGGTGGAGCGGCTGAAGATCTTGAAAGAACTGCGAGAGGGCAAATATGATGTTCTGGTTGGGATTAATTTGCTCCGTGAAGGGCTCGATCTGCCAGAAGTTTCCCTGATTGCTATTTTAGACGCAGACAAGGAAGGTTTTTTGCGTTCGACAACCTCTTTGGTGCAGATTATCGGGCGGGCGGCCAGAAATGTCAGAGGGCGGGTGATCCTCTATGCCGATGAGATTACAAAGTCAATGCAGCAGGCGGTTGAAGAGACGAACAGAAGACGCAAGATCCAGGATGACTTCAATAAAAAGCATAATATTACGCCGAGAAGTATTGAAAAGGAAGTTCATCAGCTGATTGACACCATGACTGAGATGGTTGATGACGGTGTTATCGACCGGGCAGAAGACATCCTAGCCGTGGGTGAGGATATTGCCAATCTCAGGCTGGGATCCTTGAATTTGGCGCAGCTGGAGAAGATGGCTCAAAGGCTGGATCGGGATATGAAGGCTGCTGCCAAGAAGCTGGCCTTCGAAGAGGCTGCAGAAATCAGGGATGTACTGATCCTTGTCCGGGGGGAGATGTCAGAGAGGCGTATAGGAAGGTCTGAGAAAAGATAATGGCCAGCCTTGCATGATATAATTGTTTGAGCACAGATCGCGGGGGGTGGAATATGACATATGCTAATAAAATCTTTGAATC
Source organism: uncultured Mageeibacillus sp. (assembly GCA_964624395.1). Lineage (GTDB taxonomy): Bacteria > Bacillota > Clostridia > Saccharofermentanales > DTU023 > UBA1046. The sequence continues at coordinate 9,034 of CAZUWY010000044.1, forward strand.
CTGGTTAAATGACAGCAGGTTTTCAGAGGATATCAGGGCTGAACTGGCAGCTATTAAAGACGATCAAACTGAAATTGAAGATAGATTTTACCAGGATTTGCAATTTGGCACTGCCGGCCTGAGAGGGATTTTGGGTGCCGGCACCAACAGGATGAATTTCTATACGATAGGAAGAGCGGCGACAGCCTATGCCCGCTTACTATCCGCCAGCCAGGAAAGCAGGGCGAAGGGCGTGGTCATCTCCTATGACTCGCGCAATTTTTCGCGCGAATTTGCTGAGCTGGTGGCCAGAATATTTGTCAGCCATCAGATTAAGGTCTATTTTTCGGACGAGCTGAGACCGGTGCCGCTTCTCTCCTTTGCCCTCAGACATTTTGCCTGTGCCGGAGGTGTCATGATCACCGCCAGTCACAATCCGCCTGAATATAACGGCTTTAAGGTTTATGGTGAAGACGGTGGCCAGCTGCCGCCCGAAGAGGCGGATGCAGTCGCGCTGGAAATGGAAAATATCACCGACCTGCCTGCTCTGCTGGCTGAAAGTTTAAGTTTTGAAGCTGCCCAAGCCGATGCTTTATTTAACTGGGTGGGAGAGGATATTGACCAGGTCTACGGGGATTATCTGGCGGAGCTCTCACTGGACAGAGGCTTTGTAGCTAAAATGAAAGAGCTGCCGATTGTTTACACTCCCTTGCACGGTGCAGGCAACAAGCCTGTGCGCCGGCAGCTGGCCAGACTGGGATTTACCAATGTCAGTGTGGTGAAAGAGCAAGAGCTGCCTGATGGCAATTTTCCTACGGTTGAACTCCCCAATCCCGAGCTTCCGCAAGCGATGGAGATGGGTATTGATCTGGCTCTAAGCATTGATGCCAGTTTGGTTCTGGCCACAGACCCAGACGCCGACCGGACAGGGGTGGCTGTCCGCCTGCAGGACGGCAGCTATAAAATACTCAGCGGCAATGAAATCGGTCTTTTGCTGATGGATTATATTCTGGCGACCAAGCAGGAGTTAAAACTTTTGCCTGCGAAGTCTTTTTGTGTCACCACTATTGTCAGTTCCAGACTGACCAGAAGGATTGCGGACTACTACAAAGCGAAATTGTATCAGACCTTTACCGGCTTTAAATACATTGCCGAGATTATCAAGGAATATGGCGATAGCGGTTTGTCCGAGTTTCAATTCGGCTATGAAGAGAGCTTTGGCTATCTGGCCGGAAATGAGGTCAGAGACAAAGATGCAGTTGTCTCCTGCATGCTTCTAGCTGAAATGGCCGCCAAAGAGGCAGCGGCAGGGAAAACATTAAACGATAGACTCAAAGCACTCTACCAGCGCTTCGGCCACCAGGCGGAGGCAACAATTTCCATCTATAGAGAGGGCAAGGTCGGCCAGGAGAAAATCGCTAGGGCTATGTCAATTCTGCTGCAAGATAGGGCCAAGGGACTTCCTGGCGTCAAGATTAAAGCAGTGATTGACTATAACAGCGGTATCAGTCTTGATCTGGCCAGCGGCCAGGAGACAAAACTTCCTCTTGGGGGGAGCAATGTGATTCTTTATGAGCTCGAAGGCCCCTCTGAGATGGACTGGCTTTGTGTCCGTCCTTCGGGTACTGAGCCGAAAATAAAGATATATTACGGCATCTATGATCAAGATGAGGAGGTCTGCAGGGCCAGACTGGATGAAATTAAAGAAAAAAGTCTCAATTATTTTGAAAGCCTACTGGTCTGAGTGAAGAGAAGATTATGGCTTTTGTTCATTTGCATTTACACACCGAATACAGCCTGCTTGACGGAGCGATAAGGATTTCCGAGCTGCCGGCCAGGCTAAAGGAACTGGGCATGACTGCCTGTGCCTGTACAGACCACGGTGCTATGTACGGTGTGCTGGATTTTTGCCAGGCGCTAAGAAAAGAAAAGATTAAACCCATTATTGGCTGCGAGGTCTATGTCGCCAGGCGCTCTTATACCGACAAGGAGGGAGCCTTTGACAGAGACCCCTGGCATCTTATCCTGCTGGCTGAAAACATGACGGGCTATCAAAATCTGCTGCGGCTGGTCTCGGAATCGTTTATTAACGGCTTTTACTACCGGCCGCGGGTGGATCACAGCCTGCTTGCCGCTCATAGTGAAGGCCTGATAGCTCTTTCAGCCTGCCTGGCCGGAGAGATACCGCAGCTGATCTTGCAAAATCAGCCAGAAAAGGCTTTGGCGGCAGCCAGGCATTATCAAGAGGTATTTGGCAGCGGCAATTTCTTTCTGGAAATGCAGGAAAATCAGATTCCCGAGCAAGAAGTGGTAAACAAGGGTCTGGCCGAAATTGCGGAAAAGACAGGGATTCCTCTGGTTGCCACTAATGACTGCCATTATATGTACCAGGACGATGCCTTCAGTCACGAGGTCTTGCTTTGCATTCAAACCGGCAAGACCATGAGTGACCCTGATCGCATGCGCATGCATTCCAATGCTTTTTATCTCAAATCCCCTGAGGAGATGGAGAGAGCTTTTGCCGCCTATCCGGAGGCTTTGCAAAATACAGTCAGGATAGCTGAACGCTGCAATGTCAATTTGGAGGCCAGTCAGCTTTCCCTGCCGGATTTTGCTACGCCGGCCGGGCAGCTTGCGGCAGATTACCTGCAAGAACTCTGCCATGAGGGTTTAAAAGAGAGACTGAGCCTTAAAGCGGGAGCTATTGCCGAGGAGGAATACTGGCAAAGACTTAAGCTTGAGCTGGATGTCATCATCAAGATGGGCTATGAAGATTATTATCTTATCGTCTGGGACTTTGTCCGCCATGCCAGAGAGGAAAAAATCATGGTCGGTCCCGGCCGGGGCTCGGGAGCTGCCTCTTTAGCCGCCTATGCTTTGCGGATTACAAATATCGACCCCTTGGAGTATGGACTTCTTTTTGAGCGCTTTCTCAATATCGAGCGGGTCAGCCTGCCCGATTTCGACATAGATTTTTGTTATGAGAGAAGAGGCGAAGTGATAGATTACGTCAGCTCAAAATATGGCGAAGATCATGTCTCACAGGTAATAACTTTCGGCACCCTGGCTGCAAGAGCGGCCATCCGCAATGTCGCCCGCGCTCTGGATGTCCCCTATGCTGATGCAGACCGCATCGCCAAAATGGTGCCGACCGAATTAAATATCACCCTCGAAACAGCAATTGCCATCAATCCGGAACTGAGGCGCGACTACGAAGACAACGAAACCACTGCCAAAATCATCGATCTGGCCAGAAGGCTGGAGGGAATGCCCAGGCATGCCTCCACTCATGCTGCAGGTGTTGTCATAGCAGGGCGGCCGATTGCTGAGCTTGCCCCACTGGCCCGCAATGAAGATGCCATTGTGGTGCAGTTTACCAAGGATAATCTGGAGAAGGCCGGTCTGTTAAAATTTGATTTTCTCGGGCTCAGAACTCTGACCGTTCTGCGCGACACGGTCGACATGGTCAAAGCCAATAAGGGCATCGAGATTGACATCGACTCTTTAGATTTTGCCGATCCAAATATCTATGAGATGATTTCCGCCGGTGACACAGCCTCAGTCTTTCAGCTGGAAAGCCCGGGCATGACAAGATTTTTAAAAGATCTTAAACCGCAGAACTTTGAAGATATAATTGCGGGCATATCTCTTTTCAGACCGGGTCCGATGGAGCATATACCGCGTTATGTCGCTGCCCGCCATGATGCCTGCAAGATCAAATATGATCACCCTTTGCTGGAGCCGATCCTTGATGTGACTTACGGCTGTGCTGTTTACCAGGAGCAGGTGATGCAGATTGTGCGCGATCTGGCAGGTTTCTCGCTGGGACAGTCAGATAATCTGAGGCGGGCCATGTCAAAGAAGCTGCCGGAGGTAATTGCCAGCTACAAAGATCTCTTTTTACACGGCGGCAATGACGAAAAGGGCAGAAAAATTCCCGGGGCACTGGCCAACGGTGTTCCGCTTAAAGTGGCAGAAAAAATCTTTGCCGATGTGATGGCATTTGCCGGCTATGCCTTCAATAAAGCCCACGCAGCTGCCTATGCCGTGGTTGCCTACGATACTGCCTGGCTGAAGTATTATCATCCGGTTGAGTTTATGGCGGCCATGCTCAACAGCTATCTCGGCAGTCTTGAGCAGGCTGCCCGCTATGTTCGTGCAGCCAAGGAAATGGGCATCGAGGTGCTGCCACCGGATATCAACAAAAGTTTTGGCCGCTTTACCACCGAAGAAGGGGCTATACGTTTTGCCCTTACTGCTGTAAAAAACGTCGGTGAGGCCGCTGTGAACCGGCTGGTTTTAGAGCGTGAAAAAAACGGTCCCTTCAAAAGCTTCGGTGATTTTATGCGCAGGATGTGTGATCTGGACATCAACCGCAAAATGATAGAAAGCCTGATCCGATCATCTGCTCTGGATGGTTTTGGAGTAGCCAGGGCAAAAATGCTGGCTGTACTGGATCCTTTTGCCAACTGCTTGCAAAATCAAAAAAAGATGTCTTCTCTGGGACAGATCAGCCTGTTTGAACTGCCGGGACAAGAAGAGGCCGGCGGTGACGACGAACCAGAATATCCTGATGTTTCTGAATATGATCACGATCTTCTTTTGTCGATGGAAAAAGAGATGCTGGGCTTATATATAACCGGCCATCCGCTTGATTCCTATCAGAGTCTGCTCAAGCAAAATATCACCGTCAGTGCAGAGGAATTGAATGCACAAACTAGCCCTGACGAGGCTGAACCAGTGCTTGCTGCCGAGTTACAGGATCAAAAGGATGTTGTTGTTGGCGGGCAGATCATAAAGCGCAGGAACCAGTATACCAGGCGCAATGATCTGATGGCTTTTATAACTCTAGAAGATCTGACCGGCAGCTTTGAAGTGATTGTCTTTCCGACCGTTTTTGAAAAATACTCTCAGCTGCTGGCGGAGGGAAGACCTGTCCTGGTGAAGGGACGTCTTACCGTGCGAGAAGATGAGCCGATCAAGATCATAGCTGAAGCAATCTTTGATCTGGCAAAGCTTGCCGCTGACCCCTCGCTGGCAAGCAACAATCAAGCAAAAGAAAGCAATAACAATCTGAGGCAGGCGGCAAATGATCATTTTGCTCAGCCGGGCAAAAGCGCTGCTAAAAAAACTTACAAAGGTGAAGCCTCAACGGCAGTTTCAGCACCGGTTTCTGCGTCTGACAGCAAGATGGATTTTTTCAAAAATGCCACTTTGGTTATCCGCTGGCGCAAGGGTACAGATGAAAAAGCGCTGGCTCCCTTGCTTAGCAGCCTGGCTTTTTTCCCCGGAGAAAACCGTGTCAGCATCTATCTGGAAAAAGAAACAAGGCTGCTGGATAATCATAATTTAACCGTTTTACTCAATCAGGAAACATTAGCTCTTCTTACGGATCGTTTCGGCGTGGATAATGTCAGCTTGTTTTAAAAAAGCGGCTGTCAGTTGCCTTCTGTTCATGTTAGAAT
>CAZUWY010000045.1:0-13758 GCA_964624395.1 uncultured Mageeibacillus sp.
GCCCCCGCAAATGCGGGGGCATTTTTTCTGCCAAATTTTAACTATTGTTTATCTGCTTCGCTTTTATTCTTTTTTTGTCTGGATTTTAATCTGCCTTTAGGATTCTTTCTCACCTTTTTGATTGGCAGATTCTTTCTCTCTTTGGCATCTTCACTGGCCTTTTTGTCAATCTCTGGCTTTTTATTTTTGCTCTCGCCTTTAGTATCTGCTTTAGCTTCGCCTTTTTTATTATTGGGATCAAATAAAATCTCAACTTCTTCAAGAGCCAGCTCTTTAATCTCAGCTTCATCCTCGCGATCAAATTTCACCCTGAGCTTTTCTCTGAGCAGATCAACGCTTTCAACAATACCTGTCTCCCCCTGGTAGCGGACTTTGGCATTCCTGCCCGGCAGCCTTTCAGCAGCGCTGACATAGGCCTCCTGCTCATAATTGAGGCAGCAAAGAAGCCGGCCGCAGGCGCCGGAGATTTTGGTTGGGTTCATGGAAAGATTTTGGTCTTTGGCCATGCGAATTGAAACAGGCTGGAAGCATTTTAAAAAAGAGGCGCAGCAGAGCTCTCGCCCGCATACACCCAAGCCGCCAATCATGCCTGCCTCGTCGCGGACACCTATCTGCCTGAGTTCAATTCTGGTATGAAAGATAGAGGCCAGATCGCGTACCAGTTCGCGAAAGTCCACCCGCCCGTCGGCAGTAAAATAAAAGAGCAGTTTATTATTATCAAAAGGATAGTAGGAGGAGACCAGATTCATCTCCAGCTCATGCTTTTGGATTCTTTCTCTGGCAATAGCAACAGCCTCTTTTTCCAACTGGCAATTGGATTCAAAATGAGCACTGTCCTCTTTGCTGGCTTGCCGCAAAATCTTTATTGTCTCTTGCTGGGCAAATTCATCCGGCATTTTATAAGGTGGATCCAGAACTCTGGCAAAGGCCAGACCATGACTATCCTCCACAATAATCTTATCTCCTTGCACAAGCTCTAAATCGCCTGTTTCTGCCAGATAATTGCGAGCTTGCCCGTGGATTTGGATATTAACAATATTTTTCATATTTTCTACTTTCAATCAATCTTTGTTGGTAAACATGAGCTTAAGCTGCAGTAAAAGTCTGGTGATGACCAGCTCAAAGTTCACATTGCGTTCGATGGCTTCTCTGCTTTCTTCAATCATTTCTGCCGCCAAGGAAAGTCTATTCTGAATCTGCTCCTCATACTGATCAAACGATCCAGGCTTCTTCTCTTCCTTCCAGCGCACAAGCCCCAGATTCTGGTCACCATTTTTCCTGATCCGCAGCAGCAGCTTTTTCCTTTGCTCCAAAAGAGAGATGACCTTATCCTTATAATCTATATTGACAATCCTGTCCATGGCCTGCCAGAGAGCACATAGTTCATCTCGGACCAGGCTGTGCATTACCTCCAGCACTGTATCAACTAGGTCCTTGTTGTTTTGGAAAAAGGTCATCCCATCAGTAAAAAGATCCAAAATGCTCATATTTTGCATGCTAAAATACAGATCGGCAGTGTCAGATCTCAAAGCGCGAAACCAGCCGCCAAAGGCAAGTTCCAGTGCTCGTCCGGGCAAACCAGCGGCAAAGCTGGCAAAAAAATTCAAATCAGATGCGGTCAGTTCCAGCTCTTCTGCCCTGTTTTTTGCTTCTTCCTGCAGGATTAAAAAAATCTCCTCCTCACTGCGACGGTCCAGGCGCAGATTGACCACCCGCGATCTGACAGTGGGTAAAAGCTTGGACAGATCACTGCAGTATAAAACTATTCTGCTGTGGGGTAAAGGCTCTTCAATCGCCTTGAGGAGAGCATTTTGCCCCTGCTCATTTAAACTGTCCGCTTCAACCAGGAGCAATTTATTTTTGCCCAGACGGGGGCTCATAAAGAGATCTTTTATTTCGGAACGAACTTTTTCCGTCGGGATAATCTTCTTGCCTTCTTCTGCCTTCAGTTCCCGGAAATCCAAATGATTCTTGCTGGCAAATAAAGAGCAGGAACGGCATTTCTCACAGGCACCTTCACTGTCGGCTGCTGAACAAAGGAGGGCTTGAGCAGCTAGCCGTGACAATCTATATTTTCCGCTGCCCTTGGGGCCGGTAAATAAAATACAAGAATTGTCTTCCGCCAAGACAATGTCGGCCAAACGTATCTTGAGAGCGGACAGACCTGTTATGCGGGAAAAACCCCTTTGTTCAGATTTTTTCGAAATGTTCGACATTGACTACAAAGACTGTAGCGCCACCAATCTGAACTTCCACCGGCAAAGGCATAAAGGTGCCCCCCAGCACACTGGGTGTAACAGATGAATTAACAACTGCTTTTCTGCTCTTGGCATATTTACGGATAATCCCCAGGAGCATTTCCAGTTTCTCATTTTCAACGACTGCCATTAAAGTAGTATTGCCCGATCTAAGAAAACCACCCGTTGAATTCAGCTTCGTAACGCGCTGGCCGGCACGATTAATCTCAGAAATAAGGCGCGGGCTGTCTTCATCATTTATGATAGCAAAAACCAGTTTCATAAAATCTCCCTCCTAACGCAATCAATTATCTGCTTATACGTATCCTCTATGTCCGGCATGGACATGATCTTAAAAATTCTGCCTGCCTCATCTTCATAGATCCTTGCATAGCCCTCTCTGACCCTGGCTCGAAATTCCATCGTTTCCAGATCAAGCCGGTCAGACAGATTTTCTTTATTTCTTCTTCCCAATCTTTCCGCCAGCATCTCCGGTTCAATGTCGATCCAAAGGGTAAGATCAGGTCTGGTCTCACCCACAGCCGCCTGATTGACTCTTGTGACCAATTCCCTGTCTAAGCCTCTGCCAAAAGCCTGATAAGCGACGGTTGAATCAATAAAGCGGTCGCAGAGGACATATTTTCCAGCCTCCAAGGCAGGCCTGATTATTTCCCGCACCAGCTGTGCCCTTGCCGCACCGAATAAAAACAGTTCTGAAACATCAGCCATATGCTGGTGCTCACGTTTAAGCAAGATCTGGCGTATCTGTTCACCAATCAGTGTTCCACCCGGCTCTCTTAACGACAAAACATCTCTGCCTTCAGCTTCAAGATCTGCCGCAAGCCTCTCAAGATGAGTGGTCTTGCCTGTCCCGTCCACACCTTCAAATGTGATCAGATAGCCCTTTTTTTTCATCTGTCAATCTCCGCTGGCTTGTTATCTTTATTCTATCATGAGAACAGTACAGCTGTCAGAATTATGCACACCGTAAACGGAGATATCGGCGGCAATTAATTGCCTGATTGCTTCAATATGCCGGGCGCTAATAATCTCACCCGGCCAGATCATGGGAACCCCCGGCGGATAAGGCACAATGGCCTCAGCTGCAATACTGTTTTCTGCCTCTGCAAGTAAAATGTTTTTCTTTGCCAGCTGAGCAAAGAAAGCTTTGCCCACTGGTATTCCAGCAACTGCCGGTTGATCTAAAAGATCTGCTATCCAGGAGATATCTGCCCTTATCTCTTGATCGTCTCCTTTGGCAGCAGCAAAAGATTTTAATGCTTGGATTAAAACATCTATCTCCTCTCTTTGGCTGTCCAAGGCAGGGATAAGAACGATGCGGGCAAGATCAATAATTTCCGGGTCAACTTTGGCCAAGGCAAATATTTTTGCCGCTGCAGCCCGGGAAATTTTCGCCTGGCTGTAATCATAGGTCAAACGGAGGGGATCGGATCCACTTCTTTTAATTCTTTGCAAATTCCAGGGCAGCTGCCTGTCAATATCTGCAATCATTTCCAAGAGATTTTCAATTGCTTTTTGCCCATGGCTCTCCAGCCAGTAGCGAGAATAATCAAGACTGGCTGCGATCACAAAGGAAGGGCTTGATGTTTGAAATACCTTCAGCATCTGCCCCAGCTTTTCAGCGCTTATAATTTTATTTTCCAGTGCATATCTGCCGATATGGATATAACTGCCCGGTGTCAGTGCCGGCAAAGTCTTATGGGCACTCATGGCGACCAGATCAGCCCCCTGGGCCAAAGCTGAGGGAGGAAGAAGTTTTGGCGCCGCGGCAAAGTGAGAACCGTGAGCTTCGTCCACGATGGTGATTATATTTTCTGCCCTGGCTTTTTTGACTATCTCTCCCAGAGGCACAACATTTCCTTCATAATCAGGCGAGGTAACAAAGATTGCCCGGGCATCAGGATTTAATGAGATCTCCCGCAGCAAGGCCTGTTCTATCGTCTCATCTTTTTCAGGCGCCGCCCAGATCGGTTCAAGCTCTAGTAAAGCCACAGCGTGCATGATCGTCTGGTGGGCGCGGCGGGGCATGATCAGTCTTGTCCCCCGCGGGCAGGCAGTGGCGATTGCTGTCAGTAAAGAAGTGGTTGTCCCTGTGGTCACAAATCTTGTCTCGCCGGCAGCAAAAAAACTGGCGGCAAGGTTCATAGCTTCTTTGACAGCACCTTCTGGATTATTAATATCGCCGGTCACATCTAATTCAGTATTGTCAAGCGACCAGAGTTTATCTCGCAGCCAGCAGGGAAAGGATTTCCCCTGCCTGTTGCCAGGCATATGAAATGAAAAACGCCCCTCCGCAGCGTCCATAAGCGCTCTCAGAAGGGGCATGCGGCTTAAATCAGCCATGAAAAATCCTCCCTTTAAAAATCCAAATTTATATTGGAGATGGAGCGGATTTCAAGTGACAACTCTTTTTTCAGCGCCCTGATCTCCTTTTCAACATCTGCTACAGTCTCAGGAGCTTTTTCAATTTCAGCCCGGGGGCTAATCCTCACTCTCTGCCTTGTTTTTTTAACATTCCTGTCGCCCCTTTGAGCTTTGCCAGCCCTGTCTCTCTTGTCAGCAGGCGGTACAGCAGCGGCTTCTTGCCCATCCTTGCGCACGGTCAAATTATCTTTTCTTGCCTTCATTGCTTTATTTTGTGCACTGGCGGGCAGATCTTTTTTAGAGCTGGTCTGAGCATTAGAAGCTCTTGCTGCCTGCCCCTCCTTGGGTCTTTGAGCTCTTTGCTGCTCTTGCTGGCCTGGCGGTCGATTAGCTTTCGATCTGTTATCGGGCCGCCTTCTTTTGTTGCCGGAGGAGGAGCCTTTAGCTGCAGGCTGTCTACCATCTTGAGATTTTCGACCGGCCTCAGCCGTTCGCCTGCTATTGGCAGCTGACCTGTCTTGACTGTTTGCTTTTGTTTGCTTGGGTTTATTATCTGACATAAAGCCTCCTTCTCCTAACTATAAGGATACCAGTTCGAAGATACAAGTCTGACCGTCTTTGAACTTTTAAGCTCTTGATCTTTTATTTCCGCCAGCGGGATTAAAACGAAATCTCTTTGCTGGTAAAGCGGATGAGGTAAAACAAGCCTTTGACTTTTGATTTCCAGATCATCATAGCTGATCAGGTCCAGATCCAGGCTTCTGGGACCCCATTTCTCCAGGCGCTGACGGCCTCTCTCCAGCTCGATTGCCTGGCAGATATCCAGCACGGACAGTGGTTCCAGGCTGGTGTGAAAAAGAGCTACGGCATTAAAAAAATCTTCTTGATCTTCCTTGCCCCAGGCTTTTGTTTCATAGAGAGATGAAAGTTTTGTCATTTCTAGGCCCGGCGTCTCTTTAAGCCGCTTAATAGCTGTGATCAGATGCTCTTTCCTATTGCCCATATTTGAACCCAGGCCAATATAGACTTGATGCTGAAAATTGACGGGGGAAATACCAAGCTCTGCAGCTGTTTTTCTTCTGCCTCCTGCAAATTTCGCCCGTGTTTGCGTCAGCCGAAAGGACATGTGGTCGAATTTTCCCTCAAGCGGTGCAAAAGGCTTTTTGATGGTAAGAGAAAGCTCGGTGACTGGAGAAAAGCGGGCAAATATACCTGCAGCTATCTCTCCCGCCAAGTATTCAATCAAATCGCAAGTAGCGGTTGTTGCTTTTTGAGCCACAAAGTTAAAAACATCACTGTAATTGACCGTCTGCTTTAAATCGTCGCTTTCTATTCCCGGCAGATATTCACAGGCCAGTTCTAAATCAATGATAATACTTTGCCCTTTTTCCTTTTCCTCCGGATTGACACCCAGATAAGTGTAAAACTCCATTCCGGTCAAAGAGATAAGATAATTGGGCAGGCAAAACTCTCTTTTGCTAGCTCTTGTTTTCATATCCATCAGATTGCTCCGCTCATGTAAAAGTATCTAATATTTTCATTCAACTAGTTTTTTGCTCGGTCATTGTCTCTTTTAAATAATCTGCCATCAGAGCTTGATCTTTATGAACAGCAATCTCATGTGCCCTTATAACCGCAGCCCCTTGCAGGATTGCATAAAAAGAGACCGCAGCAGAGGCATTGTCAATTTGCCTTGAAGTAAACTGCTGGCTCTTTATCTCTGTTTTTTCCTGCATAATATTTCTAACAAATCTCTTCCTCGATGCGCCGATTAAGATGGGCCTGCCCAGTTGATTTAGCCTAGGCAGAGAATTTATTAAGGCGAGATTTTCAATTAAGGAAAGGCCAAAGCCAAGACCCGGGTCAATTATTATGCTCTCTTGATTGATGCCTGCCGCTAGAGCTCTTTTGATGCTGCTTTGTAAAAATAGTATATTGGCTTCTTCCAGCGGCAATGAGTTTAATTCCTTCTTTAAATCCAGCGGTAAAGGATCAGCAGAAGAAAACCGGGGGAAATTGCCCGTAATCTTGTCTGCAGACCGATAAAGCAAGGGATTATGCATTATCACGGTGGCTGCCTCATATTGAGCAATGACTTCTGCCATACTCTCGCTGCCATAATGGCCGCTGATATCGTTGATCAAAAGAGCTCCTGCCTCCAGTACAGCCTTAGCCGTCTCAGCCTTCCAGCTGTCGACGGAGATTATAGTCTTTGGTGCCGCTTTCAATAGGCCGGAAATTACAGGCAAAATCCTTTTTAACTCTTCGCCGGCTGTAATAAAAGATGAGCCCGGACCGCTCGCTTCACCGCCGATGTCAATTATATCTGCCCCCGCCTGCAAAAGATTAAGGCCATGATCTATTGCTCTTTGCGGGTCAAAAAAACTGCCCCCGTCCGAAAAAGAATCCGGGGTGACATTGACAATACCCATCAGAATTGTCTTGTCGCCCCAGGGCAAATATCTTCTCCCGATTTTTAAGCTGCCCCTGGCCAAGGATCTAACAGCCTCTCCAGATCAAAGAAAGCGCTTCCGCCCTGGCCTTGGAATCTGTCTGACAAATGCCCCGCACGGCGGAGGTGACAGTTATGGAGCCCGGCTTTTTGATTCCCCTCATCGTCATGCACAAATGCTCCGCCTCAACAACCACCAGAACACCGTGCGGTTTTACACCGTCCATGATGATATCTGCCACAGAAGCTGTAAGTCTTTCCTGCAGCTGGGGTTTTCTGGCCTCATGATCCACCACTCTGGCTATCTTGCTCAGGCCTATTATTTTGCCGTTTTTGGGTATAAAAACTACATGGGCTTTGCCGATAAAAGGTATAAGGTGATGTTCACACATGGAATAAAAAGGGATGTCTCCAACCAGTATCATCTCTTCTGTGCCTGGTTCGTTGAAGATTTTGAGCTTATCTTCGACATTCTCGTGCAGGCCGGAGAATAATTCCTGGTACATTCTGGCGACCCGGGCTGGCGTTTCCAGCAAACCTTCACGTTCCGGATCCTCACCGATGGCGAGCAAGATTTCCCGCACAGCATTTTCAATTCTTTCTAAGTCCATATTTTGCTCCTCTAAAATGTACTTATGCTTTATTGATTACTGTTTTTTTGATCTTGATGAAATGCACAAGGGTGCTCTGAACTGACTTTTACTCCTAAAGATTGTTGCAACCAGCATTATAGCCTGCCAAGACAAATTATGCCATCTGAGCAAGAATTACCCTGGTAGTTATTCTAATCCTCATTTTTTTCGTCTAGTAAAGCCAGCCATTTCCCATAGCCCTTTTCTGCCATTTCCTCCTGGGGAATAAAAGATAAGGCCGCACTGTTGATGCAATAGCGAAGTCCACCCCTGTCTTTAGGCCCATCTGTAAAAAGATGGCCAAGATGAGAATTTCCCAGCTTACTAACCACTTCCACTCTTCTCATGCCCAGGGAATTATCCTCAAGCTCCAGCAGCAATTCTTCTGCTATGGGTCTGGTGAATGCTGGCCAGCCGCAACCGCTGTCATATTTGTCCGTAGAAAGAAACAGGGGCTCGCCGGTCACTATATCAACATAGATCCCCGGCTTGAATTCATTATCGTATTCATTTTGATAGGGAGGCTCCGTGCCTTTTTTCTGCGTGACATAAAACTGCAAAGGGCTAAGATCCTTCTTGATCGTCTTGTCATCAGGCCTGGTGAAAACAGGTTCATCTGCCTGATCAGCTGAGTCTTTCGCCTCTGGCTCAAGTTTTTCTCCAAATCCTTTAGCCAGGTCTGGTGAGATTAACAGGCTGTCGGGCAGGCTGTCAAAAGAGACATGGCAATAGCCGCCGGGGTTTTTCTCCAGGTATTTTTGATGGTATTCTTCCGCTGCGATAAAAATGGTCAGCTCCTCAACTTCGGAGGCAATGGTCTTTTTATACTTTTCTTGCTCTAAGGCAATTATATTTTCAATTACCGGCAGATCCGCCTCATCACTGTAATAGATGCCTGAACGGTACTGACTGCCGATGTCATTTCCCTGTCTATTTTGCTGGGTGGGGTCAAAGGTCAAAAAGAACTGCTGTAAAAGCTGAGGCAGTGGCAGCAAGGCGGGGTCATAGAGAATTTTCACTGCTTCTGTAAAGCCTGTCCTGCCTGTACAAACCTCCTGGTAGCTGACCTCTTGATAGGCAGGATCGCCATTGGCATAGCCTGAAACAGCACTGTAAACTCCAGGCACTCTGGCCATGTAGGCTTCTATCCCCCAAAAGCAGCCGCCTGCCAGCACAATCTCTCTCAAATTGCTGAGATCAAATTCCAGCTCCTGATTGGGGTTTTGGGGCAATCTATTTTTCATCTCGCCTGTTACAGGCCCAGACTGTTTTTCTTTGCCAATTCCATAAATAATTAAAGCCAGAGCAGCAATTATTAACAGGAGTAGCATAATTTTTTTCTTTTCCACAGCAGGACCTGAATCTCCTTTGCACAAGAATCTCTTATAGCTTTAATAGCATAAGATATAAGAAATTTTAACATTTTTGGCCTGCTGGGGGCGATTGAGGGCTAAATTTGTAACTTTACCGGCAAGATCAATCGTCAGCTGCCTTGCTTTCTCTGACAAAAGTATTTGCTTCACTTTGCGGAGAGATTGTCAGTTTATATTCCAGATGAATGCTGACCCCTTTCATCTGGTCAAAAGATGACAAAGGGATCGCCGGCAATTGAATGAAGGGTTGCCCGGCCATGGAAATGGCTTCGATTTGAATGTCTTCTCTTTCCCTGATTTCTGGCTGATCATTTGTTTTTTCAACTGATTCAGGCAGGGCAGTTTCAAAGAGCTGATCAGCTCTTTCCTTGGCCTCTTCTAAAAGCCAGCGCTGTATGATTTTTTTGTTTTCCGCTGTGAGCAAAGCCAACAAGCTCTCAATATCCTCCTCTTTGATTTGCTGGGAGGGTTTTGCCGCCAGCAGGGAGATTGCTGTGCGGGCCAGACTGTAGAGGTCAGAATTGGCATGAGGGGCTGCTTTCAGTAGCTCCGGTGGCGCATAAAAACTAGTGGCCCGCTTTACTTCAAGCCATTTCCTGGCAAAGTCATCTAAAAGCAGGGCGCAGTCAAAATCTATCAGGCTGGGCGTATCATTATCTTTAATAATTATATTGCCCGGCTTAATATCTAGGTGCAATAACGGTTTTCCCAAAATCTGGGCCAGCTCGGATAGGCTTTTGGCCAAATGAAGCATCCATTTGATAATTTTTTCTTCGCCGATATTTTGCTCTCTGAGCGCAGCTAAGGATCTGCCTTCTATATGTTCAAACAGATAGCAGGTTTGTTCAGGTCTGGGACTTACTATTATCTCTTTCAGGCTGGTGCAAAAATCTTCATCCCCGCTCAAATCAGGAGCCGGCCCGCCCCAGCCAAAGCAGCGGGGAAATTCCGCCGCCTGCAGATAAGATAGGATGGAGGCCACGCGATGATCTGTCCATTTCGCCACCGGCTTGGCCAGGTAAATCTTATCTCTTTCGTCTTTAACCAGTCTTGTCTTAAATCTCTGTCTTTCCTCTGCTTTATTCATCAAGACCTCCCTGCCCACTGCTGGCCTTTTCCCTCTGAGCTTTCTCTTGCTGAAATTATCTTGCCAAAGATTAAAAAAACCGCCGCCTGAATCAGGCGACGGCAAGAGCCAATAAACCGCAAAAAGGACTTTTATTGCGCCTTTTTGATCTTCTTATCCTTTTTTAAGACCAGTCTGGCCTTGTCTTTTCCGCTGACGGTTTTTTCCGTGATCACAATTCCTTCCACATCATCGCGGGAGGGAACCTCATACATCAGATCCAAAATCATGTCTTCCATGATGGTGCGCAAACCTCTGGCACCGGTTTTAAGGGCCATGGATTTTTTGGCGATGGCACTGATCGCCTTTTGCTCAAATTCCAAATTGACTCCATCAAAGGCAAACAGTTTCTTATACTGTTTCAGCAGGGCGTTTTTGGGCTCTGTCAGGATCCTCTCCAGAGATTTCTGATCCAATTCCTGCAGGCAGGCAATAACAGGAACCCTGCCTATGAATTCCGGTATCAGGCCGTACTTCAACAAATCCTCCGGCATGATTTCCTCTAAAAGACTATCCGGCTCGGTCTGGTCAATATCTTCAATGACTGCGCCAAATCCGATTGACTTCTTGCCCACGCGATCCATAATAATTTTGTTTAAGCCGTCAAAGGCCCCACCCAGGATGAAGAGGATATTGCTGGTATCCAGCTGAATAAACTCCTGATGCGGATGCTTCCTGCCGCCCTGCGGCGGCACATTGGCAATCGTGCTCTCTAATATTTTCAAGAGCGCCTGCTGTACACCTTCACCGGAAACATCGCGGGTAATCGAAGGGTTGTCTGATCTTCTGGTTATTTTGTCAATTTCATCGACATAGATTATGCCCTGCTCTGCTCTGGCAATGTCGTAATCAGCATTCTGGATTAAACGTAAAAGGATATTTTCCACATCCTCGCCGACATAGCCGGCCTCGGTCAAAGCAGTGGCATCGGCAATGGCAAAGGGAACATGCAGCAGCCTGGCCAGAGTCTGGGCCAGAAGTGTCTTGCCGCTGCCGGTCGGACCGATCAGCAAGATATTGCTCTTTCCCAGCTCCACGCCGTCTTCCACCTCTAGGCGAGGAGAAAACACACGCTTATAGTGATTATAGACTGATACAGCCAACACTTTTTTGGCCGCCTCCTGTCCAATCACATAATCATCCAGTGCCTCTTTGAGCTCCATAGGGGTCATCAGATCAGCGGGCGCTTTAGCCGGAGCAAGGGCATAGTCCGGAGCGCCCTGATCATCTAACAGTTCATTGCAAAGATCAACACAATCGCTGCAGATATAAACACCTGGCCCAGCGATCAGGCGGTCGACCTCTCTTTCGGACTTGCCGCAAAAAGAGCAGCGCAGACCGCTGTAGCTCTTATTGCCGTTATATCCTTCATTATCTGTCATTATGCGCGCTTCTCCATAATATGGTCCACAATGCCATATTCCTTAGCCTGCTCAGCAGTCATCCAAAAATCGCGATCTGAATCGCGTTCAATTACTTTCAGCGGCTGGCCGGTATGCTCAGCTAAAATTTTATTAAGCCGTTTTTTCATCTGCACAATATGCTCAGCCATAATGGTGATATCTGATGCCTGGCCGGATGCCTGGCCCAGAGGCTGATGGATCATCACTTCAGCATTGGGCAGCATGTAACGCTTGCCCTTGGTGCCGGCCGCCAGGATAAAAGCTCCCATGCTGGCCGCCATGCCCATACCGATTGTCTGTACATCCGCCTTGATATACTGCATGGTGTCGTAGATCATGAAGCCGGAGGAAATCTCGCCTCCCGGGCTGTTGATATAGAGCTGGATATCCTTTTTAGGATCCTCAGCCTCCAAAAAAAGCAGCTGGGCAGTGACCAGACTGGCAGTGACGGAATTAACATCGGCAGACAGTATGATAATGCGCTCTTTAAGCAGGCGGGAGAATATATCATAGGATCTCTCTCCTCTGTTCGTCTGCTCAACAACCATTGGTACTAAACTCATAACCGATTTCTCCTTAACTAATTGCCCCTGCCTTAAACAAGGGCAAAAATATTTACTCTTTATAGATGCCGTTAAATTGATCAAAGCATCCAAAGCTTATTATATCTTTATTCTTCAGTCTCTTGCTCGGATTTGCCCTCTTGGCCTTCCTCTGTCTCATTTGCGACATTTTCAGCGATCTCTTCCTGGAAATCTTCGCCGTCTTCTTCCTCTTCAACAGGCTTTACATCTGTCGCTATGCCATGCTCTCTCAGGAAGCTAACTGCCTTGTTGTTTTTAATCGTCTCCTTGATATAATCCTTGTCGACAGCAAAGCTTTCTTTGATTTTTTCTTCATCCATGCCGTAGAGTTCAGCCATGCGGCTGATCTCTTGCTCAAACTCTTCATCGCTGGCCTCAAATGCTTCAACTTCAACAATCTTATCGATCACCAGGCGAGATTTAATCCTGTTCAAAGCCGGCTCGTGCAGCTGCATTTTGAAATGCTCAACCGTCATGCCCATATATTGCAGATATTGTTCCAGCTCAATCCCCTGGTAGCTCATCTGCTTGCGCTGCTCATCAACAATGCGGTCCATCTCATCTTCAATCATTGCCTGCGGGATGTCCATTTCACTGTCTTTGACCAGGGCAGCCAGCAGATTATCTTCAAATTCTGCATCAGCGCTGGCATTTGCTCCCTCCAGCAGCTTCTTTTCAATGTCTGCCCTGTACTCTTCGAGACTGTCGAATTCGCTGACATCTTTAACAAAATCGTCATCAAGAGCCGGCAGTTCCTGGGCCGTGATGCTGTTGATCTTGACTTTGAACACTACAGGCTGACCAGCCAGTGTTTCTTCATGGTATTCTTCCGGAAAGCTTAGCTCCAGAGATATATCCTCATCAATCTCCTTGCCGATCAGGCCATCTTCAAAGCCGGGGATAAAGCTGTTGGAGCCAATTTTGAGATTGTAGTCGGCACCCTTTCCTCCGGCAAAGGCAAGATCGTCCTTGAACCCTTCATAGTCAATATTGACGGTGTCACCTTTTTCAACCGGGCGGTCTGTTACCGGCACCATGCGCGAGACCTTAATTCTCTCTTTTTCAATTTCCTTGTCGATATCTTCAGCGCCAAGCTCTACCGGCGGACGGTAGGCTGTAATTCCTTTATGCTGGCCTAAACTGACCTCAGGCTTTACAGCGACATCAATCGTAAAGATAAGACCGTTATCGCCGCCGATCTCAACTATCTCCAGCTCCGGATGAGAAAAAGGCTTAATTTCATGCTCCTCCAGCGCCTCTTGATAGGCGGGGTCTACAGCAAAACTTATTGCATCCTCATATAAAACAGCTTCACCATAATAATTAACAACCACCGGATAGGGGGCTTTTCCCTTTCTAAAACCGGGTACACTAAAACGGTTTACATTTCTGCGATAGGCAGACATCAGGGATTTCTTAAATTCGTCTTTGGGAACAGTGATGGTGAACTGCACCATATTGTGTTCTTTTGTCTCTACTTTTGAAGTCATCAGGATCCTCCATGGCTGATCAAGCAATTGACAGCTCTCTTCGTTAATTCGCGCTAGAAGTTTACCACATCGGTCA
>CAZUWY010000046.1:0-4920 GCA_964624395.1 uncultured Mageeibacillus sp.
ATATTCATAATCATAGAAATATACTGTAACATTTATTTTACACAATTATTCACTGGTTGTCTTGTAGACCCGGCGACAGGGAAATATTTGAAGCAATCCTACCCTTGAAAACAGATAAAGCATCCTGCTGAATTTAGCAATAAATCTATTAGAGTTTTGCTCTTTGCCAGCAGAAGTCTTTTATTACAACTTCATTTTTGCCTGACTGGAAAGATTCTGTCCGGCCTATTATCCTGGCCTCCAGCTTGTATTTTTCTGCGATTGAGATCAATGATCTCGAAATCTCAGGCTGGCAGTAAAGCTCCAAGCGATGCCCCATATTAAACACCTGATACATTTCCTTTTCCGTTATCTCTCCTGTCGCCAAAATGGCTCTAAAGATAGCGGGTATGGGGTAAAGATTATCCTTTACGTAACGAATGCCACTGGCAAAATCAAGGCATTTGACTAGACCGCCGCCGGTGCAATGGATTATGCCCAAGATGCCGTCAAAATGATTAGTGAGCATTTCTATCACGGGCGGCAGATATGATCTGGTGGGCGATAAAATTGCCTCACCGACAGAAAGACTGCTGCCGGGCAGACTATCTTCAAGATGATAAGGGCCGAGATAGACTTTTTCGGCTGGAATGGTATTGGAATAGCTTTCCGGATATTTTTGGGCATAATCTTGGTGCAAAAGCAGATGCCTTGCCGCAGTCAGGCCATTGGAGGAAATGCCGGAATTCTCTTTGCTCTCATAAGTAGTCATACCGGTGGAGGAAAGACCTACAATATCTAGACCTGCTCTAATGTTGGCAGTATTAAGCACATCTTTTCTTGCTATTCTGGTCATAATGGTGCTGTCACAGATAATCGTGCTGACCAGATCACCAACATCGGCGGTCTCACCTCCGGTCATCACGATTTCTACACCTTCCTTGCCCAGAGAAGATATTGCCTGATCATAACCTTTAATAATCTCCTTTAATACCTCAGCCGGAATGCGGTGGGCATTGCGGCCGATGGTGTTGGAGAGATAAAAAGGTCCTTTGGCTCCGACCGCCAGAAGATCATCCGTGTTCATCACTAAGGAATCCTGCGCTATGCCGCGAAACCAGAGGGGATCATTGGTCTCTTTATACATTAGATAGGCAGCGGAGGATTTGGTGCCGGCGCCGTCAGCATGAATGGCGGCACAGTAGGCGGGATCTTTTGCCGGATCTTCTATCAGTTTGCAAAAAGAGCCAGCAAAAAGCCCCTGATCTTGTTCCGACACAGCGGCTTTGACATCATCTTTACTGGCTGAAACGCCTCTTGACAAATATTCGTTGGCCATAATAATCTCCAGAGCTTTCGAGTATACCTGTAAGCCGGGTTCTGTCTTGGACAGCCATCTATCTGGACTTTCTGTCACCAGAGAGTTCAAGCCACCTCTCGGGGTTGCGGATCTCCAATATCCCCTTCACGGTGTTGCTCCAGGCGGGGTTTGCAAGACCAGTCTGTTGCCATGACTGTCGGTGAGCTCTTACCTCACCATTTCACCCTTGCCTTTGCAGGCGGTATACTTTCTGTTGCACTTTCCTTAAAGTCACCTTCACCGGGCATTACCCGGCGCCTTGATCCTGGGAGCCCGGACTTTCCTCTGCAAGGGGTTTTCACCCTCTTGCAGCGGCTGCCCAGTATACTCGAAAGCAAATATATTATACTTGAATTTACTCCTGCCATAAAGTCAGTTACCTGGAGCGGCCAAGGCAGCTTCCAGATAATTGAGCACCAGCTCATCTTTTTTGCTGGGAAATTTCTTGCTCAGGCGGTAGCGGTACTCTCTTCCCAAATAGTTTAGCTCAGCTTCATTAAACCTTTTTTGCTGCCACTGACTAAGCAGTAAAGGTCCTAATTCTATCTCCAGCTGGTTAAGCTTTCTAGCCGCAGAAGCTGTACTAAATTCAATGAATATATAGATATATCCTTTGGCCTCAATGATCTTTTCAGCCAGAAAAAGCCAGCCCTGCTCAGAAATAAACTCTCTTAGCAAAGCCAGATCACTTTGCGCCTGCAAAATGATGCGAACCTTTGGCGGGAGGGGCAGTTTTCTGGTCAAGATGGCGATAATCTCCCGGCCGCCCAGCCCGGACAAAACAATAACATCTCCGGCTCGAAGCGAAATCTGATCAAGGCCGTCGCTGTGAATGAGTTTAATTTTCTCACTCAAGCCGGCCCGAGCGATATTCTTTTTGGCTCTGGCCAGAGCATCTTCACTTATATCTACAGCCAGAATTTCTTCTTCACTAGCTGTTTTAGCCAGTTCAATCGGCAGCCTGGCGTGATCTGTGCCCACATCAATCAGCCTTTGAAAGGAGCCGATGCTGCCTAGCAGATAGTTTAGCCTTTTGTCCGTAACTTCAGCTTTGAGCTCTGATCTAGTCAAGATACTCCTTTAGTTTTTTGCTGCGGCTGGGGTGCCTCATCTTGCGCAGAGCCTTGGCTTCAATCTGCCTGATTCTTTCGCGCGTGACATTGAATTCCCGGCCGACCTCTTCTAGAGTTCTCTGCCTGCCGTCATCGAGGCCGAATCGGAGCCTCAGCACCTTTTCTTCTCTAGGCGTGAGACCTTTTAAGACCTCCAGCAGCTGTTCTTTAAGCAAAGTAAAGGCTGCCTGATCAGCGGGAGAGGGAGCATCATCATCAGGGATGAAATCTCCCAGATGGCTGTCCTCCTCCTCACCGATGGGTTTTTCCAAAGAGACGGGCTCCTGGGATTTTTTCATGATCTCTCTTACTTTGTCCGCAGAGATCTCCATCTCATTGGCGATCTCTTCCACTTCCGGTTCCCTGCCCAGTTCCTGCAATAGCTGGCGCTGGATCCTAATCAGCTTATTGATGGTCTCCACCATATGGACGGGGATGCGAATAGTTCTGGCCTGATCTGCAATCGCCCTGGTAATGGCCTGCCTGATCCACCAGGTGGCATAGGTGCTGAATTTAAAGCCCTTGGTATAGTCGAATTTATCTACAGCTTTAATAAGGCCTAAATTGCCTTCCTGAATCAGATCCAAAAACTGCATGCCTCTGCCTGTATAGCGCTTGGCAATGCTTACCACTAGGCGCAGATTGGCCTCGGTCAAATGCTGTTTGGCATCTTCGTCACCTTGCTCCATCCTGATGGCCAGATCTCTTTCTTCTTCGGCTGTTAAAAGATCTACTTTGCCAATTTCCTTAAGATACATCCGGACCGGATCATCGACCATCATGGAATCATTAAAAGCTTCAGCCTTTTTGCTGCGGTCACGCTCGCGTTCGGCCTCTTCCTTCTCATCAATGATTTCAATGCCGGCTCTCTCCAGACCCTCAATAATCTCGTCCAGGCGATCTTCTTCAAATCTTATCTTTTCCAGATAATCTAAAACGGTATCCTGCTTGAGAATGCTCTTGTTGGCCCGGCCTTTGGTAATAAGCGGCCTCAGGACAGACATATCCAAATCAGACATCGGCATATCCTCATCCAGGCCAAGATCTAAATCAGGATCGTCATCGACATCAACTTCGCTATCGAGTTCATCTTCAGAATCGTCTGCACTGTCGATGTCGTAGATATCTTCTTCATCCACTTCTTCGTTCAGGTCATCAAACATATCGACGTCGAGCTCGTCATCTTCGCTGGCTTCATATTCGTCTGTAAGCTTGTCGTCAGCTGTATACAGATCTTCTTCAGCCAGCGGATAGTCATCATCTTCATCTTTGTAATCCGGATCAGAATCTAAATCAGGTTCTGCCTTTTTGCTCTCAGCTTTAATAGTTGCCTTTTTAGTAGCTGGCTTTTTAGTGACTGGCGTTACATCTTTCTTTGAAGATTCGTCTAGTGCTGGTGATTCAGTGTCATTTGCGGACAATTCTTGATCTTCAGAAACCAAATCACTTTCTTTAGCTTTTGCCTTTTTGCCAGCTGTTTTTTTCTTGGCGACCTTTTTTTCAGTCTTATCCTCTGCTTTGCTTTTATCTTTTTTAGCTGCAACCTCTTTTTTAGTCGCAGTTTCTTTTTTAGCTGCAGTTTCTTTTTTAGCCGCAGATTCTTTTTTAGCGGCGGCCTCTCTTTTAGTCTTAGTAGTTTTTTGGCTGGCAGTTTCCTGAGCAATTTCAGCAACCGCTGCACTGGCAGCTGCATCTGTATCTGCAGCTGCTGATCTTACCTCGACACTATCCTTTTTTGCCTCTATAGCAAGATCGCCTGCTTTTTTACCTACCTCACTTTTAGAAGAAGATTTTTTGTCATCTGCTTTTTTTTCTGCTTTGGCTGCTGTCTTTTTCTTGGCCGAAGCCTTGTCCTCTTTAACCTCTTTTACATCTTTTGCTTTAGCTGTTTTTGCAGGAGAAGACTTTTTTACTGTTTGAGGATCTGTTGCAGAAGTTACAACAGACTTTGAAATATCGCTATTGTCAGCTGAAGCAGTAGCTTTTGCATCATTTTCCTCTTTAATCTTGGCTGCTTTTTTAGGTGCAGTCTTTTTAACTTTTACAGGTTCTGCTGCAGCAGATAGATCTGAAGCTACTGGCTGATCATTTGCAGCAATTGCTATCTTTGCCTCTTTATCATCCTTTACAGCAGCAGCTACTTTTTCTTTAGGCTTGGCCTTTTTAGCAGCTGTCTCTTTAACATTAGTTTTTAGAGCAGCCTTTTTTGTATTCTTACCCCTCGACTCACCCTTGCCCTTTTTTGCCGTTACCTCTGCTTTTGTTGCAGTCGAAATTTTAGCAGCAGCCTTTTTAAGAGTTTTTGATATTGTTTCGAAAGGTACAATATTATCAGATAATTGATTATTATCGTCTGTAATTGTATCGACGGCAGCTAATTTATCATCTTTTGTACTAGCAGCCATCTTTTTTGCTTTTGTCTCTTTTCCTGCTGTCTTTTTAGTATCTTTATCTTGAGCTGGCTTTTTC
>CAZUWY010000046.1:5020-11872 GCA_964624395.1 uncultured Mageeibacillus sp.
TCTTTTTTAACCGCTTCGGCCTTTTTGGCACTGGCTGCTTTTTTGGGCTTATCTTGTGTTGCAGCCTTTGCTTTTGCAGGAGCTTTACTTTCTTGCTCCTTGGTTTTGGGGGCAGCAGCTGTCTTCTTTTTCTCTTTTTTCTCGTCAACTGCTTTTGTATCTGTGTCTTTGGTCATATATTTCTCCTTAAAAGATCATTCTTCAATAATTTATCTGCAAGAAGATTGAAAACTAATTGTTTTCAATATCTTTTTTGCTTCCATTTAATTGCTTCCGATTGTTTATCTTTGTATTCCTGCATGTATCTATGTTTAAGTTCAGCCTCATTGCTATCTCTTACCTTTTGCAGCAAGTCATTTAACTCTCTGTCAAAGCGCTCCGAGCGCAGCCGGTAAAAAAGACGCTTGATGGCTTCCTCCTTCAAGCTCTGGCTGGCGATTTCAGCAGCGTTCATGCTGGCTTCCATCAAAGAGAGATAGATTTGATCCTTGTCAGTTAAGATAGCGGAAGCTTTAGCCAGCAATCTGGCTAAACCGTATTTTTCATCCTGCCTGTCCTTTAGAACATCTGCCGCCAGAATTTGCAAGGATTTTTCACTAAAATCCTCCGGCTCGATCACAAAATCTAGCTCGGGTAAGACTTCATTATTTTCACTGATCAGTAAAAGGAGCGAAATCTCATCATTATTAATTTCTCTTTTTTCTTTAGCTTTTACAGCTTGCTCTGCAGCAGGATAATTTTGGGGGGCAAAGGTTTTTTGCCCCGGCTGAAGATTAATTCTTCTGGCAATCTCTGTCAGGACCGCTGAGGTAGTGGTACCGATTGTTTTGGCAATTTCAGCTGCGTATATTTCGCGCAAAATAGCATTTTCTTCTCCGGCCAGAAGATCACAGGCTTTATTTTGATACAAAAGAATTTCCAGCTTACCATTTTGATCGAAAGATTCTTGCTTGATCATTTCCAGCTCAAAGGCTAAAGGTTCAATGGTATTGCTTAGGAGGGCCAGAAATCTGGCTGGTCCGTATTCGCGGATATAGTCGTCCGGATCTTTTCCCTCGGGGATAAGGAGGACCTTGACATTAACCCCTGCTCTTTTTAGCAGCCTGGCAGCCTTTTGCGTAGCTTTCCTGCCTGCTCTGTCTGCATCAAAGCAGAGCACGACATTTTCTGTCTGGTTTTTTAAGAGATTGGCCTGGGCCAAAGTTAAAGCAGTACCCAAAGTAGCAACAGCATAGTCAACATTGGCCAGGTAAAGACTGATGACATCAAAATAGCCCTCAACCAGAATAATCTGATCAGCTTTGCTTTTTTTGGCAAAATTCAGACCGTACAGATGCCTGCCCTTATGGTAAATAGCATTCTCATTGCTGTTGAGAAATTTGGCTCCCTCTCCATCTAAAATTCTGCCCCCGAAAGCCAGCAGATTTCCCTGGCGGTCAAAAATGGGGAAAATAATCCGATTGCGGAAAAAATCAAAATAATAGTCCTTTTTTCTGCCACCCAGCCCGGCGGCCATAATCTCCTCCTGGCTGTAGCCCTTGCTGAGCAGGTGCTGGCTTAAACTGCCCCAGCCGGCAGGAGCATAGCCCAGGCCAAATCTTTTAGCCACTTCAACACTGATAGCTCTCTGCTGCAGATATGATCTGGCTTTTTCTCCCTCCTTGCTCATCAATTGCAAATGAAAGAATCTGGCAGCATCGAGCATTATCTCTAAAAGTCTTTTTCTAATCCTGAGTTTTTCTACTAGCTGCGGGTCGTCATTTGTCGGTATATCAATATTTACCCGCTTAGCCAGGAAACGTACTGCCTCGGGGAAAGACAGCTGCTCAATCTCCTGGATGAATTTTATGGCATTGCCACCCTTATGGCAGCCGAAACAGTAAAATATCTGCTTGCTGGGCGAGACGCTGAAAGAAGCAGTGTCCTCTTCGTGAAAGGGGCAAAGGGCAAAATGGTTGGCGGCACTTTTTTTCTCCAGATTGACATAGCCGGATACGAGTTCAACGATATCCGTTCGGGCCAAAACCTCACTGATGGTATTTTCCGGAATCAAACCGGCCAAGATATGCCTCCCAATTAAAAATGCTGTCAATTAATAACTTCGACAGCAGCAGACAAATATCCTTTAATTTCTAATTTTACGGCGATATGCGAGCCAAAGAGCTGCCTCAATCCTCTTTTTCAGCAGCCGGCAGCTGATTTCATTAATACCGGCAAGGGAATTATTGCTATGGAGAATATCTGCTGCGCAGCCGCCTCCGCAGTGGTAGCGGGCCCAGCAGTCCAGGCAGGAGTCTTGATCGGAAAGAAGAAATCTTTGCAGTAGATTTTGAATCTTAGAATCAAGCTGAACGGGACCGTCATGCACGGAGCCTAAAAGGTACTGCTTTTCTCCCACCAGCTGATGGCAAGGGTAGATATCTCCGCTTGGTGCTACCGCAATATACTCTAAACCGACGCCGCAGCCTTTCAAACGCTTGAAGAGGCATGGACCGCTATCTAGATCGACAAAGAAATGAAAGAAATTTATCTCCTGACCCTGCTGCGCCAGCTGATCGATGGCCAGGGCTAATTTTTCATATTCCTTTTCAATCTGCGGCAGATCGGAAGGCTCAATGCCGTAAGATGTGCCGGGGGCAGACAGTACAGGTTCAAGGGAGATATTTTTGCCAAATTTTGCCAGATGAAGAGCATCTTCAGAAAAATCTAAATTATATTTGGTAAAGGTGCCGCGGATATAGTACTCTCTATCTTCTCTCAGGCGTACGAACTCTTTTATCTTGGGGGCGACCAGGTCATAGCTCCCCTCTCCTCTGGCATTGACCCTCATGCGGTCATGCACTTCAGGGCGGCCGTCGAGGGAGAGGACGATATTTTTGAAATTGCGGTCAAGATATTTCATTTTTTCTAAGTTGAGACCGGTGGCGTTGGTGGTGATGGTGAGGCGGATATCCTTTTTCCCTTTGCGGCCTTGGCTCTGGCAGTATGAAACCAGTTTTTCTACTGTCTCCCAGTTGAGCAAAGGCTCGCCGCCGAAAAAGTCGATGTCAAGATTTCTTCTTTTCCCGGAAGCTGAAATTAAAAAGTCAATCGCTTTTTTCCCGGTGGCAAAACTCATCATGCTCGCATGACTGTCGCCATAGCTTCCCTCCTGGGCAAAGCAGTACTTGCATCTTAAATCACAGGCGTGGCAGATATTGAGGCACATGGCTTTGACAGCAGTGCCGTCTGGATAAAGCTGCTCTAACTTGATCTCTTTGCCTGAACTGAAAAGTTCTTCATTATCTATCAGTTCTTCAATCTCGGCTATGAGCTCAAGCTTTTCACTTTCATCAAGCCAGGGCACGAAAGAGCCGGGATCAGCCGGCCTTTTTTCATCATTATCCTGATAGGCTTGCAAAAGAGAAAAAGCGGCTTCATCCAGTTGATGCAGTGCGCCGCTTTCGCTGTCGTAAGCAAAATATTCGCCGAGAAAGCTAAAAAGATGGGTCAATCGTCATCCCTTTTCTCACAGGGCTGATTGGCCACTGTGCAGGATGTTTTGCAGGCTGATTGACAGGAAGTCTGACATTCGCCGCAGGCTTTCCCTTCTTTTTGAGCCAGTTTATTCTTTGCTTGGATTGTCTTGATGAATTTCATATCTCACTCCTTGACTTTAAGGATTTGAAAATCAGCTGTCCTTTTCTTCCTCTTCGGCCTCTTCTTCCAATTCTGGCTTGACCACTGTGGAGATAGCGCTCTTCTTGAATGTCATCATGGTATTGGCCACACTTGTATATATTGTCACTTCATCAGGAGTCATGCTGGCAATCCTGCCGACAATGCCTCCGATTGTCATGACTGAATCACCTACCCGCATGGTTTCAAGCTGTTCTTTGAGCTTTTTTTCCTTCTTTTTCTGGGGACGGATCATCAGGAAATACATCACTCCGAACAAGAGAGCGAAGGGTGCAATCATCGTCAGGATATTGCCTGTATCTCCTCCGCTTTGAAGTGTACTATAATGTAAAGCAAAAGTCATAATATACCCTCCAGGATACTTTCTAATGGGACAATCATATCATTAAAGAAAATATACTGTAAAGGGAATAAGTCAAGGGGTGTTGGCATGAGTAAAGCAGATCGGATATTTATTGAAAATTGTAATCTTATCCTAAATGAGGGAGAGAGCAATGCTGGGGAGGAAATAAGGCCTCGTTGGGATGACGGTGCTCCGGCTTATTCAATTAAGCGTTTCGGCATAGTCAACCGCTACGACCTAAGGGAAGAGTTTCCACTCCTGACCTTGCGTCCGATCAACTGGCAGGCCGCCTTAAATGAAATTCTCTGGATTTGGCAGAAAAAATCCAATGTCGTCAAAGAGCTGGGCAGCCGGATCTGGGATCAATGGGAAATGCCGGACGGAACCATTGGCAAGGCATATGGTTACCAGCTGGGTCAAAAGCATATCTATAAAGAGGGAGAGTTTGACCAGGTGGACCGCATACTCTGGGAACTAAAAAATACTCCCTACAGCCGCCGTATGCTGACCAGTTTGTTTAATTTTGAAGATCTGCACGAAATGGCTCTCTATCCCTGCGCCTGGAGTATGACTTTCAATGTCAGTGCCGGCAGACTCAATGCTATTTTGAATCAAAGATCGCAGGATATGCTGGCTGCCAACAACTGGAATGTGATTCAGTATTCTACCTTGGTGATGATGCTTGCCCAGGTCTCAGGCCTTGAGCCGGGTGAATTCATCCATGTCATCGCCGATGCCCATATCTACGATCGCCATGTCGAGATTATAGAAAAGCTGCTGGACAGGGAGCAGCATCAAGCACCTGTCTTGAAGATTGACCCTGAGGTTAAAGATTTTTACGACTTCACCATGGCTAGCTTCAAGGTGGAAAATTATCGGCACGGTGAAAAAATAGGCTCGTTTCCTATCGCTGAATGAGTCGGAAGAGAGGCTTAAGATGAAAATTATTGTAGCCTGTGATCAGAGCTGGGGCATAGGTCATGAAGGCAATCTTTTAATCCATCTTCGAAAAGATCTTCAGCGGTTTAAGGCCATCACTACTGGCAATATCGTTGTCTACGGCCGTAAGACGATCTCAACCTTCCCCGGGGAAAAACCACTGGCCGGGCGCATTAACATTATCTTGACCAGAAATGAAAACTACCAGGAAGCTGACGCTTTTACAGTCAACAGTGTGGGCGGCTTGTTTTCCCTGCTGGAGAAAATAACAAGAGATCAGGAACAAAGGGAAATATATATCATTGGCGGAGCCGACGTCTATGAACAGCTGCTCCCCTATTGCAGTGAAGTGCTGCTAACTGAAATTGCTGCAGATTTTCAGGCAGATAAGTACTTCCCCGCCCTGGACAAATTAGAGGGCTGGATCAAGGGTGAAGAGGAAGATTGGCAAACTGATGGGGAGATAAAATTTCGCTACCTCAAGTATTTCAATCAAAGAAAGATAGAGCTGCGCAGATTCTATCAAAATGATCTGAAAAAATTAAGAGATCTTGGCCTGATAGGTTTTGAGGGCAGCCTGAAGGCTTTGCAGCAAAAAGCATCTAAGCTTATAGAGGGGGGAAAAAATAAAATCTACACTCTTTTAGATCGCGGCGAGCCGATCGGCTTAGCAAAACTATCCTACCCTTTGTTAAACAGTAATCTGGCCTATTTCAGCTGGCTTAGCTCGCATTCTTTATCTGCTAAAGATATTGAAAAGATGATTGATCTTGTTTTAGAGGACAATCCTTCCCTCCTGCGCCTTGAGGTTATATCTGACCTGGAGTTTTCTGCTGCCTCGAAAGAAGAATTTATGCTGGGCGAAACTGAAGAGCTGGCCAGACCCGCCTACCAGAAAACCATCTATGCCTTCGAACGCTCAGGCTACGCAGCTGCCTTTATACCCTTCTCCCCTTTTGGCCTCATTGCGATCAAGTTCAAAACTGAGTCCAATAAGGCTGTCATCGTAGACTTTTGGCGTCAGGATAAAAAACTTGAAGATCCAGATCTTATAAAAGCTGCGGTCATGCTCAAGATTATAAATAGCTGGGGTGAGCCTTTGCCCATCAAAGAAGCTGTATTTTTAGGCCAGGGAGATCTATCTTCCTTAAAGCAGCTGACAGGCCATATAGTATCCTTTTTAAAAGGAGACAGCGGCACTCCAAGGGCAGATTATGAATTTTTAGCAGGCAGCGACTTTCAAAAGAATGTCTGGCAAGAAATCGCTAAAATACCCTACGGCAGAGTTGCCACTTATGCACAGATAGCTGAAAAAGTGGCTCCGGAGGGGAAAAACCATCTGGCCTATACCAGAGCTGTCGGCAGTGCCTGTGGTGCCAATCCTTTGCCCATTTTAATCCCCTGCCACCGCATAATCGGCAAGAACAGGAGCCTGGTGGGCTTCACCGGCGGCCTGGACATTAAAGATCATCTGCTCAATTTAGAGATGCAGTCGGCTCAAAAGATCTTAAATGCAGGTAAAGAGTAGCCCAAATAATCTGATACCAATTTCAAGCTGAAAATTATCGGTAAAGTCTTCAGAACTGTTTACCTTGCCCCAAAATACTAAATTTTATATTGTGACTTTAACGATCTAAGGAAAGATAAAGCACAGATTTAGTAAGTGAAAGCTTATTAATTCAATAATAATGTAATGAATGTTACGATTAATCTATATAATTTATATGTTGCAGGATAAATTACCCCCCTCGACTTGAAAAAATTAGCCGCAAAGGGTGTACTACAATGATTGTTAATCTTCTTTTTGCCCTTAACTATTTCTAAGCTTAACTGCTGATCCTTCCTTGTAAGCTAAGTGCTGCTTAAAGGAGAGCACTTACTTTTGCAATTAA
>CAZUWY010000047.1:0-11754 GCA_964624395.1 uncultured Mageeibacillus sp.
TGCAAAAAGACGTTCCAACAATTCAGGATCTGTTTGAATCTCTTTTTTCAACTCCTCTGTGCCCTCAGTGCCTGGGACCAGGACGATACTGGCCTTCACCACCTGCCCCCTTAGCTCGTCAGCCACAGCTGAAACCCCGCATTCCAAAACATAGGGCAGTTCCATGATCACATTTTCGATTTCAAAGGGACCGATACGATAGCCGGATGATTTGATAATATCGTCATTGCGCCCGACAAACCAGTAAAAGCCATCCTCATCCTCCCAGGCCTGATCGCCTGTATGGTAAAGTCCGTCCTGCCAGACCTGATCCGTTTTATACTGCTCATCGTAATAGCCCTGAAACAGACCGCTGGGAACACCAGCAGAGGTGTCAATAACAATCTCACCCGGTTCTCCCACATTCGCCTTTGTGCCGTCACTGCGAACTATGGCCATATTGTATAAGGGCGAGGGTTTGCCCATTGAACCTGGCTTGGCCGCTGTCCCCTTGAAAGTCGCCACTGTCAAAGTAGTTTCGGTCTGCCCGAAGCCTTCACGGATGGAAACCCCCGTTGCCTTGTAAAATTGATTGAATACTTCCGGATTCAAAGCTTCACCTGCGCTGGTCGCTTCGCGGATGGAACTGAGATCATATTTGGACAGATCCTCTCTGATCAGCATGCGATAAATAGTCGGCGGAGCACAAAAGCTGCTGATGGGATAATGCTCCAGCATAGAGAGCATATCTTTGGCGTCAAACCGTTCAAAATCGTAGACAAAGACAGGAGCAGCGCAAAGCCATTGGCCATAGATCTTGCCCCAGAGGGCTTTGCCCCAGCCGGTATCAGATATTGTCAGATGGAGGCCGTCCGGATCTACGCCATGCCAATGGCTGGCAGTCAGATAATGCCCCAGCGGGTATTTGAAATCGTGAACGGCCAGTTTGGGATAGCCGGTTGTGCCCGAGGTGAAAAAAGCCAAGGAGGGGTCACTGCCGCAAGGTACGTCCTCTGTCCTTTCAAAGACAGAGCGATAGCGTTTGACTTCGGAGTTGAAATCGAGCCAGCCTTCCCTTTTTGCAGGATTGCCGCTTTTGTCCACCAAAATAAAATGCTCCACAAAGGGACAAAGCTCACCCGCCTGCAAGGCATGCTCAGCTGTGTCATTATCTGTTGTGCAAATTACAGCTTTAACTTTGCCAACCTCATAGCGGTAGACAAAATCCAGTTTTTGCAATTGATCGGTGGCCGGAATAGCTATGGCGCCTATCTTGTGCAAGGCCACCAGTACTGGCCAAAATTGATAATGACGTTTTAATACCAGCATGACATGATCTCCGCGTCCAATGCCAAGTGAACTGATAAAATTGGCAATACGATTGGATTCCCTGCTCATATCTTCAAAGCTGAAAGGTCTTTCTTTATGTTCATCATCAACATGGAGCATGGCCAGGCGCTCGGGATCGAGTTTGGCAATCCTGTCCACCACATCGAAGGAGAAATTGAATTCCTCTTCGTTGACAAATTTAATCGCCAGAGGGTTACCCAGCTCATCCTCATCAATGCGCACATAATTTTCAGCTAATGTGGCCACGACACTGGGTCTGGGTGGAACCAGTCTGGAAGGTTTCAGGCCTGGTACTTTAAGGGAGGGCGGCTGGGAGGTCTCAGGACCTGGCATGACAACGGCAACAAAGCTGCAATCACTTCCTCCGGCGGCTATCATGCCGTGGGGCACCGATGAATTGTAGAAAATGGAATCACCTTCATTTAGCAGCTCGACGTGGCCACCAATCTGCACCTTGAGGCTGCCCTTTAAGATAAGGTTGAATTCCTGCCCGCTATGGGTAACAAGATTAATCGGCTTATCCTGGATTGCCTCATCATACTGGTAGCAGCAAAAATAAGGTTCAGCCAGCTTATTGCGAAACCAGGGGGCCAGGCTGTAGATATCAATGCCGTCGCCACTGGAAGTAATCTGTCCTTTTTTTGCGCGCACCAGCTGGTAATCAGAAAGAGTGGTAGCATCTCTTCCCTCCAAAAGCTCCGTCATGTCGAGATTTAGAGCTGTGGCGGCTTTATGCAAGAAAGAATAGGGGAAATCCAGCTGCCCCTGCTCAAACTGCTCATAAGTCTCAAAAGGGATGTCACATTTCTGAGCCATTTCGGCTGCGGTGTAGCCGCTCAGCTCACGCATAGCGCGCAGTCTGTTGGCGATATCCTGAATGATAATTGTGGTTTTAGGGCTCATCTTCATACCTCATCTTTATCCATTATTTTCTAATGCCTGAGGATGAAAAAACCGCCTCAAGCATAGCCTGAGACGGGAGCAACCCGCGGTACCACTCAGTTTGCCGGCTTGAGCCGACCACTCTGCGAGATTCCAGCAAATCTCCGGCACTTACGTAGCCTGCACGGAAGCTTCTATTCCTGCCTGCCCTGCACAAATTGACAGTGCTTCAGTTTCAAAACTCCGGTTCGGAAGGGATAGGATCTCAGGTTCTGTCTCCGGTTTGCACCAAACACCGGCTCTCTTAGCACAGCTGACCTGTTACCGTCTTCGTCATTACCATTGGAAAGATTGTATCAAATAGATTTTGCTTGTCAAGCAGTAGTTGAAAAGAATTAAATTCTAGCTTGCCCAGTCCATTGCCTCTTGCGGGTATTTCGAAAATAGCAAATATTTTTGCCTAGCAGCCCTACCTGTGCTAGACTTACTCGCAAGCTGCGCAGCCTTTTGGGTCTGCGCTTTTAAATCAAAAAAAGAAGGTAGCCTGAGATGAAATCTGTGCGACTTACTGATGTTACTTTGCGAGAACTGCCCTTGGTCGCCAAGAGCGTTCCCGGCTTCAGGGATACAATTGAAATTGCTCGCCTGCTGGATGCCCTAGGTTTCAATACAATTGAATGTGCCTCCTTGAAAAATATTCAAGAGGACAGCTTGCTCTTAAAAGCTATTGCCGCTGTATTAAAACAAAGCGTACTGGCGCTTCCTGTCGGCACAAGTATTGAGCAGTTAGAGAAAAGCTGGGCTGCTGTGCAAAGCATTGCCGGGACGCGGCTGCAAATTATCTTGCCGCTCTCTACTGTCAAAATGGAATATGAGCTGCAAAAAAAGCCCCAGGAAATCCTCGAGCTCATCACCCTTCTGACTGCAACCGCCAAAGAATTGACCAGCGAAGTTGAATTCATTGCCGAGGATGCCACCAGAGCTGCAAGCGATTTTCTTCTTCAGGCTGTTGAGAGGGCAATTAAGGCAGGCGCTAAAAAGATTACTTTTTGTGACCGCCAGGATGCTTTTTTACCAGTTGAGTTTTCCTCTTTTCTGAAAAAGCAGTTTGAACTCCTGCCCGCTTTAGAAGATGTCTCAGTAGGCATCCAGTGCTCAAGCAGTGTTAATTTGGCTGAGGCCAATGCTCTGGCAGCATTGAATGAAAATATTGCTGAGATTAAAACCAGCGCCATTGGCCTTGCTGGTATTGCTAACGGCATACATCTAGCAGCCTTTGAGCGTTTGCGCACAGATATCTCCCTTAGCACCGGTCTGGCTGTGACAGAGGCTGAACATCTGGCCAAGCAGATTGAATTCATCTTAAACGATGAAGAAAAAAGCCCGCTTGCAGTAATTGCCAACGCTAGCAAGGAGACAGATGAAGTAATTGAAAAGCTTTATACCGCTGAAGATGAAGCTGCAACTATTTATGCAGCCATTGCTGAGCTGGGCTATAACTTAACCGTAGAGGACCAGGCCAGGGTATATAAGGCTTTTTTAGAGATTGCCAGCGGCAAGATGGTCAGCATTCATGAGCTGGATGTGATTATTGCGGACACTGCAATGCAAGTCAGCCCGACCTATATTCTGGAGCATTATTCAGTTACTGAGTCCGGTGGGACCGGCGCTTTTTGCCAAATAGTGCTGGGTCAGGACGGTGAAAGTCATGAGGGACTGGGCTCAGGAAATGGTCCTATTGATGCAGCTTTTAGCGCGATTGAAAGAATAATCGGGCATCGCTACGAATTGGACGATTTCCAGATAAAAGCTATAACTCAGGGGCATGAGGCTCTTGGTGCAGCTTTTGTGCGCCTGCGCTACCAGGGGCTTTTGTTTTCCGGGACAGGAATCTCCACAGACATTGTAGGTTCCAGCATACGCGCTTATCTCAATGCTTTAAACAAAATTGCCAACGAGGAAAAATTAGGATTTACTGCCAAATAGCAGTTATTGAGATTAAAAGGATTTTGAAGCAGATATGAAACTCTCTTTTTCTACCAAGGGCTGGCAAGAGCATAGCTGGTCAGATTTTGTCGAATTGGCTCTAAAAACTGGCTACCGGGGGATAGAGCTCTATTATGACACTGCAAAGCCCGCTGCCTGGCAGCTTAATTTGCGTGACCGAGCTAAACTGAGGGCTGCAGTCAGGCAACTGGCAAATTTAAATCTTGCCATCCCCTGTGTTGACGCTGTTGGCGAACTGCAAGATATTGCCACTGACCCGAAAATTGAACAGGCCTTTCGGGATGCAATTGAATTTGCCGAGGCGGCAAACTCACCTGCCCTGCGCGTCAGATCTTTGCGGCCTGATCAAGATGGAGGCAAATCCACCCGAGAGTCTTTAGCAAAGCTACTCCCTGTCGCTCATGAACACAATGTGATACTACTGGTTGAAACGATAGGCAGTTACGCCCGTTCAGAAAATCTTTGCAAAATTCTCGACAGTTTTGCTGATGATCATCTGGCTGCCCTCTGGGATGTTCCTCACAGCTGTCAGGCAGGTGAATCTCCGGAAGAGACCATCCATCAGCTGGGTGCATATGTAAAGCATGTCCACCTGCGCGATGCCGACAACGGTGGCCAGCGCTTGGTCGGAGAAGGAAATCTCCCTCTAGCTGAAGTATTTCGCGCTTTGAGCTCCATCAATTACAACGGCTATCTCTCCTGTGAATGGTCTCCCGACTGGTTGCCCGGTATAAACAATCTGGAACTGGTGCTGGCCCATTTTTTTGCCTGGACCTCACAGTTTTCTCCTCCCGCCAGAGCCAAAGTACATCTTTATAATAATAAAAGATACAGCGGCAGCTTTGTCTGGAAGAAAGATATTTTAATCGATAAAACCCTGCCTGAAGTCTTGGATTGTATGGCCGAGACCTTCCCTGATCAGACCGCGATTCGCTACACGACGCTTGACTATACCAGAAGCTACAGTGAGTTTCGGGCTGAAGTGGATAAGATTGCCCGCATGCTGATTGCCCTGGGCGTCAGTCCCAACGATAAGGTTGCCATCTGGGCAACTAATGTGCCTGAATGGTTTCTAACTTTCTGGGCCGCCACCAAGATCGGGGCTATCTTGGTCACTGTCAATACCGATTACAAGATCCGCGAGGCTGAGTATCTCTTGCGCCAGTCAGACACGCATACCCTGGTAATGATTGAACGCAATCGTGATGCTGACTATGCTGCCATAATCCAAAAGATCTGCCCGGAACTCAACGAGAAAAAAGACTTTGAAGCTTTGCACAGCAAGCGCCTGCCCTTTTTGCGCAATGTCATTACTGTGGGCTTTAAGCTGCCGGGCTGCCTGAACTGGCAGGAGGCCAGTAAACTTGCGGCAGAGATACCGCAGGCAGAGGTTTTAAGGCGGGCCCGGGAATTAAATGTCAATGCCGTCTGTAATATGCAGTATACTTCCGGTACAACCGGCTTTCCCAAGGGCGTCATGCTGACCCATTACAATATTGTCAACAATGGCAAATGCATTGGCGACCGCATGGATCTTTCCACAGCCGACCGTTTTCTCGTTCATGTGCCCATGTTTCATTGCTTTGGCATGGTGCTTTCCATGCTGGCGGGCATGACACATGGCTCTTCCCTTTATCCCGTGCCCTATTTCAATGCCGGCACCGCTTTAGCCGCTATCAATAATGAGAGAATCACTGCTGTCAATGGAGTACCCACGATGTTCATTGCCATGCTCGAGCATCCAGATTTTGCATACACGGATTTCAGTACGATGAGAACAGGGATCATGGCCGGCAGCCCCTGCCCCGTCAGTGTGATGGAGGCAGTACAAGACAAGATGAATATGTCAGAGATTACAATTGTCTATGGTCAGACCGAATCCTCACCCGGCTGCACAATGAGTACGGCTGACGATCCTATTGAGGTGCGAGTTACTACAGTGGGGCGGCCTTTGCCGGAGATTGAATGCCGTATTGTTGACCCTGTTAGCAACGAAGAACTACCGGCTGAAACAGACGGTGAATTTGTTGCCCGCGGCTACAATATTATGAAGGGTTACTATAAGATGCCGGAAGCAGCTGCTCAGGTAATAGACAGTGAGGGCTGGCTGCACACCGGTGATCTGGCCCAGATGACAAAAGAAGGTAATTTTCGCATCACCGGCAGGATCAAGGATATGATCATCCGCGGCGGCGAAAATATTTATCCCAAAGAAATTGAAGACTTCCTCTACACACATGCAGCTGTCAAGGATGTGCAGGTGGTGGGTGTGCCTGATCTAAAATACGGTGAAGAAATCTGCGCCTGCGTAATATTGAAAGAAGATCAAAAAGCTGCCCCTGAAGAACTGCAAAGATTTACAAAGGAAAGTTTATCCCTTGCCAAAGTCCCCCGCTATTTTGTCTTTTTAGACAGCTTTCCCATGAATGCAGCCGGGAAAATCCAAAAATATCGCCTGCGCGAGATGATGGTTGAAGAATTGGGGCTGGGCGAATAAAGTCTTTCTTTTATTCAAATTTAGCCTTTTGTCCCTTCTTTTGTGATTCATTCCTGTACAGCTGCATCATTTCTGCAAAAATTTCTGCAGTGGTGGGCGGAGTATAGGTGATGGCATTTGCTCCTGCCTGGATAGTCTCAAGAATACTATCCTCAGTAGGTCCACCCGTTGCTATCAGGGGATATTCAGCCCCCAGCAGCTGCCTGCATTTTCTAACTATTTCCGGAGTACTCCTAGAGCCGGAAATATTTAATATCTTCGCCCCCGCTTCAACTTTGCCGGCTATATCGTCATGAATGGAAGCAACAGTGGCAACTACCGGAATATCTACCGTGCGGCACATATTGGCAATCACATTATTAGTGGTAGGACTGTTGACCACAACAGCTGCTGCTCCTAAAAGCTCTG
Source organism: uncultured Mageeibacillus sp. (assembly GCA_964624395.1). GTDB lineage: Bacteria > Bacillota > Clostridia > Saccharofermentanales > DTU023 > UBA1046. The sequence continues at coordinate 7,124 of CAZUWY010000047.1, forward strand.
CCTGAAAGGCAATACCGATTGCCCTCTTCCCTGTGGTGGTTCCCCCGCCCACACCTGCAAATACCGGTGCATTGGCCACAGAGATGGCAGCCTGGGTAATGACTAGTTCCGGTGTAAAGGGATAGACAACCATCAGGGCATTGGCATTGTGATTGCGCATGATAGCGATATCTGTAGTAAAAAGAAGGGATTTAATCCTTCTTCTCATAATAAGTATTCCTGATGCTTTATAAATAACTTCAGGCACTGTAATAATTTTCTTTCTCAGTGGAGTTTCAACCCGGGGCACAAATTTTTCGCTTTTTTCTAGTTTTCCATCCTGATAAAGCTGCTCGTCACCAGTCAGATCGTGCTTTTCCATGATCACCCTCCTTAAATCAATAAATCCTTCCTAAACTATCTTTGGATCTTCACTGCTTGAGTTGTTTGGTTATTTTACTTTAAGCCCAAGGAACTGTACAGGCAGCAATCTTTAAATAAAAGTAAATTTTTGATTAATAGGAGCAAGGAATCTAGAGGCAAAAATAGTCTTCCTCAGCTGCAGCAAGGCCAAAGAAAGACAACCAGCCCAGTACTTGCTCTTTAGATCCCAGAGAAAACATAGTTATATCTTTTAGATGCCATTAATTTCAGCCCCTCTGATTATGAGGTGTGGTCTGAAGAAATATAACTTTCTTGCCTCGCCTAGCATGTTCAAAACTTCGTAGTGACAGTGTTTTCTTGCTGGCTTTAATCAGTTTATCCGAGCCCCTGCCTTCACTTCAGCCGCTCATTTGCTGGCAAGCAAACAGTGTATTTACAAAAGTACTCATTAAAGCAACAGTTAAAATGTGAGAGCTCCAGACCTGATTTTAAATCTACTAAAATTGCCAGGCAATTTTTAAGCGCAAAGGAATATTTTAGATTTAGTATAATTTAAACAGTATCAGGGAGGAGGTCATCCCTATGCCCTTTACTATTGTCCGCCAAGATATTACAAAAATAAGAGCTGACGCTATTGTCAACGCGGCAAACACTGACCTGCAAATGGGCGGTGGAGTTTCTCGGGCAATCTTTGAAGCAGCGGGAGTATCTCAGCTCCAAGCGGCCTGTGATCGCATTGGTCCAATTAAGACAGGCGAAGCGGTTATCACACCGGGCTTCGGTCTACCCGCTAAATTTATTATCCATACAGCAGGTCCTATTTATCGGCCAGGGGAAAAGGAGCAAAACGAGCATTATCTTCGCTTAGCCTATACAAATTCTCTTAAAAGAGCCCTTGAAAATGATTGTAAAAGCATTGCCTTTCCCCTGATTTCCAGTGGCATATACGGCTATCCCAAAGATGAGGCTCTTCAAGTTGCAACTTCTGCTATTGAGGATTTTCTAAAAGACAATGACATTGATATAAGCCTGGTGTTCTTTGACAAAGCAGCATTTTCTATCAGTCAAAAACTGCTCGAAGCGGTTGCAAGCTACCTTGATAAGCATCATATTCAGACCCGTGAAAGCAGGAGCAAAGAACCGCTTGAGCTTGAGCAAAGCTCTTTGTTCAAAACTGATGAGCTTATCAGCAAGAAAAATGAGCCTGTTTTTATCGAAATATTTGACCCCTCCAGCGGTGCAGCTACTCCACTTGATGCTTTGGTTGGAAATCTGGATGAGCCTTTCTCCCGGATGCTCCTGCGTTTGATTGATGCCAAGGAAATGTCGGATGTAGAAGTATATAAGCGTGCCAATCTCGACCGCAAACTGTTTTCCAAAATTAGGAGCAACAAAAACTATATGCCCAGTAAACGCACTGCGCTTGCCCTCGCAGTGGCACTTAAATTATCTCTGGGCGAAACCGATGAGCTATTGGAGCGGGCTGGCTATGCCCTCTCCCATGCTGTTAAATTCGATGTAATAGTTGAGTATTTTATCACCAATGGCAAATATAATATTTTTGAGATTAATGAGGTGCTGTTTGAGTACGATCAGCCCCTGCTGGGCGGGCAGATTTGAGGAGTGAAAACTAAAGCCTCATCCCAACCTCTATGCAGGAGATGATGCTCATAAACGATTTTTTAATTGGCATATCTGGAAGAAAGCCACTTCTTTGTTTTGCCATCAGCCCAAATTCGGCAAAAATAGTATGTTGCTAGAGCAATACCTGTGCTTGAAGTAATATTCTTGCTCTTGGCTTGCACTTGGCAAAAAAGCAGATGACAGGGTCAAGGGCGTAACAGCTGGTAGGCACTCTTACCATTAGTCCCGGCTGCCTTTAGCCACAAAAGATCCGGCTATTAGATTTGTCATTGCTTTAGCAAAAATTTGTCGCTTGTAGGACGACCCGCTTTCTCATTGGAATTATTATCCTAAAGTCACAATAAATTTTAGGAGGTATTTGACAATGAAAACAGGATTAACCGAACTGGTATTTATCCTCGACAAAAGTGGATCGATGGGCGGTTTGGAAACAGATACCATTGGCGGTTACAACTCAATGCTCAAAAAGCAGCAGGCAATAGAGGGCGAGTGCCGCATTACAACAGTATTGTTCGATAACAATTACGTACTGCTCCACGACCGTCTCGATCTTCAAGCTGTAAGTCCTATTACCGATAAGGAGTATCAAGTGGGTGGCACCACTGCCCTGATTGATGCAATCGGTAGAACCATTTACAAGATAATTAACGCCCAGAAGCATACAGCTGAAGACTACCGGGCTGAAAAAGTGATGTTTATCATAATTACAGATGGCGAAGAAAACTCCAGCCGGGAATACTCCGCTGCAAAAGTAAAAGAAATGATTGAAGAGCAAAAAACAAAATATGACTGGGAGTTCATTTTTCTGGCCGCCAACATCGACGCAGTCGAAACCGCAGGTCACTTTGGCATTGCCTCTAACAGAGCAGTTGACTATATAGCTGACATCGAAGGAACAAAATTAAACTATGCAGTAATGGCAGAGACAGTAGCAAAATTTCGCCAGACGGGAATTGTTGACGAAGCTAATTTGGAGGAAATCCGTATGGATATGAAGCTTAGGGGAGACAAGAAATAATTACCGCCGCTTCGAACCAAAAAACTATAAATTGGGCATATTTGATACATACTGTTTGTCAGATTAAATCGAATATAACCGGCTGCTTCTGGTAGTGATGCAGCCAGTTATATTCATGCTCATTAAAGCTAGAAGTATTCGTAATCTGTATTTGAGCCGCAGTATGTTTAAAAGAAAACCTCATAATGATTTGCTAAAATGGAATTCAGCTGTAAAGAAGAAACAGCTTTAATGATTAAAGTTGCCCACGGATTTTAATAATCTACCATTGTGGAGGAGTTCGGCAAATTTAATCTGCCAAACCTTCTGGCATAGATGCCTTATTCTGGAATCAGTAAAAAGCGGGGGGGGAATTTGCGTAAAAACGAGCTTGCAGATTTAATAATTGAAAGCCTGACTCTGGATGGGCAAGGTATCGGGCATGTTGATGGTATGGTTTTATTTGTGCCCGACACCGCCCCGGGAGATCAAATCACTGCGCGCATTGTTAAAGTAAAAAAGCGTTATGCTTTTGGCCGGCTGCAAAATATAAAAACACCTTCGGGGGATAGGCAAGATAATGACTGCCCTGCCTATCCTAGCTGTGGTGGCTGTAGTCTTCGCCATATTTCTTATGAGGCAGAGTTAAAGATGAAATCTGAACATGTGGCCGACTGCTTGAAGCGGATAGGCAAGATTGACATAAAACCCCTACCCATAGTACAAACAAAGCCTTTACGCTATCGCAACAATGCCAAATACCCACTGGAAAAAACTAAAGATGGGCTAAAAATAGGCTTTTACGGCCGACGCAGCCACCGGGTGATCAACTGCCGTGGCTGTCTTTTGCAACCAGAATGTTTTGAGACAATCATAAATATCTTTGAAAAATGGATAAATAAATATAAGATTTCAATTTATGATGAGAGAGAAAATAAAGGTCTTTTACGCCATATCTATATTCGCCAGGCTGTTAGCAGTAGACAAATAATGGTCTGCCCTGTAATAAACGGCCAAAAACTACCCTTTGCCAAAGAACTTATCGAGCTTTTACTTGAATCTCAGCCAGAGATTAAAAGTATTGCTATTAATATAAATGAAGCAGGCACCAATGTAATTCTAGGTGAAAAGAGTATAACTCTTTGGGGTAGTGACTATATTACGGACTTTCTTTGCGGATTAAAATTTCGCCTCTCTCCCCTATCTTTTTATCAGGTAAATAGCCAAGGGGCAGAAATTCTATATAAAAAAGCAATCCAGTACGCAGGCCTGACCGGGCAAGAGACTGTTTTGGATCTATACTGCGGCGCAGGCACCATAAGCCTTGTTATGGCAAGCAAAGCAAAAAGTGTAATAGGCATTGAATTAATTCCCCAGGCTATTGAAGATGCCAAAGTCAACGCACAGATAAATAGCATTGAAAATGCCCGCTTCATCTGTGCGGATGCAGCAGAGGCAGCCCAGCAGCTAAAAGCGGAAGGGATAAATCCGGATGTAATTATTCTTGACCCCCCAAGAAAGGGGTGCGCAGCGGAGCTTCTAAAAACCGTAGCAGATATGGCGCCAAAAAGAATTGTCTATGTATCTTGTGATGCTGCGACCCTGGCACGCGATTTGGCAATTATGA
>CAZUWY010000048.1:0-11601 GCA_964624395.1 uncultured Mageeibacillus sp.
ATTATACCAATATTGGTCTTTGTCGGGTATAGTTCAACTTTTGCTCATCTTCTGTGATCTCTTTTTTAACCTCATAGACCAATTCGGAAGTCAGGATCATATCTATGGTGGCAAGATTATGCCTGACCAAAGAGCGGGCGCAAAGATTAAGATACTCGCCCTGTGCTGTCTCATCCGCCACTTCACTGGTGTAGGCCACAGTGACTATCCAGGGAAAGCGGATAGAGGGATAGCGATGGGCGGGGTCATGGGCAAAGGGAATCCAGTAATTGATCATATTGCGATAATAGTTGGCCGCAAACATTTTGGGCATAAACTGGGTGGCATATTTCTTGAAGCGATCAATCCATTCAAGATTCAGCTCTGTCATTTCTGTGTCAGCTGCAATACTGTCGGCAATTACCTCTTCCATTTTTTTGTTGACTTTAAGATTGGCTGCAAAGGCCTCGTCGGTCACATACCAGAAATAGCCGTAGAGGAGAGATCTGGGCAGCCAGAAGCCTTTAAAAGCCGGATAGACATAGCCTGAGAACTGCTGCACCCATTCATGAGTGGGTACGCCATGATTGTCAATCATGATATCGGGCAGACTATAGTACCAAAGCTTCCTCAGCCCCATGGCTTCAGTGTGAATCGTGTCGGGCTCAAAATGGTCATAGTAGAATTCTTTGCCGATGGCATTGAAGCGGGCCACATGGAAAGACCAGTAGGGATTTGTTTTTTGCAACTCATAATGAATGGCAGCCCCATCAGGATTTTCCATCGGCACGGTAACCAGATTTAGTTTATCCGGCAAATCGCGGTACTTTTCATCCGTCAAAAGCTCTTTGAGCAAGAGGAAGGAGGCATTAGTGCCGGAGACTTCATTGGCATGATGTCTGGCATTAACATAAAGGGAGGGCAGATAGGTAAGTCTTTTAACCCTTGAGGTATAACCTTTCCTTGTGCCTATCAATTCGATTGCGTGCAGCTTGCGTCCCAGATAAGATTCGGCGATGGGAAATACAGCCAGCCCCGGTACTCTTTCCAGTTCTTTAATAATTCTGCTGTATTCTTCATAGCCGATTAGCTCGGACTCGGAGATATCGATATCTTCAATGGCAAGAGGAAGAATTTCATCTTCCTTTTCTTGTTTAAAGATGACTGAATGAATAGCTTCGCTGCAAAGTCTAATTTCTGCTACGCCGGGCAAAAGGGCTGCCATCTCTAGCAGAGGACTGTCGCCCAAAGCAGCCAGTCCTTCAGTGATTTCTGGATCGGCACCGGCCACATCAATTTCAACCAGCCAGCCATTATTAACCTGAGACAGCGATTTAATGAAACTTTCGATCTCATTTCTTTTTTTGACCTGGAAATTTTTGCGGGCAGAGAAAACAGCGGGTTCAATCGCCAGCTGATCATAGAGTCTAACTTTGAATGAAGCTGGGCCGTAGCGCTGCTCAATGCGGGGCAAGATTAATCCTGGCGCGTCAAGAACACCGGTAGCTCCAACACGGCCGACATGCTTGAAAAAGTCAGTGCCGGCAAAATAAATGTCCTCATGCAAGGCGTCGAGCGAGGAGATAAGGTCTTCTCTGACACCAAGTCTTTCGTTCGGCTCACTGACTTTAATATCCAGATCCAAGAGAGCAAAGAAGGGTTGCTTGTTTTCTAACAGTCCGTCCTGGTATTTCCCCTGGCAAAAATCGAGGCAATCCTCTAAAACCTCTCTTTGATAGATATCCCAGATTCTTTCCACATCGGTCATGAAATTTGTCTGGTAAACTGTTTCTCCGTTAATCTTTGCTTCTAAATAAGCAGTCGAAGGATGGACTTTTCCAAGTTCAGGAAAGCGGTCCAGATAAGGTCTTTCACTGAATTTGGCAGTATAGGCGGCAGAGTAGATTTCGCTGCCCTCACTGTCAAAAACCTCTAAGAGATAACTTAAATCCTCGTCTCCGTCATAGATGGCAAACTCAACCTTGTCCCGGCTCAGGCCTAATTCTTTTTCAATCAGATCATCCACAGGATGGAGCTCTTGCAGGTAGCGAATCGGCAGATCGTTCCAGTGGTCTGCTCCACCATCGGGTGTCATATTATATTTAGGGGTTGAAGCTGCCTCATCCGTCCAGCCTTCTTCTCCTGGGGGAAGGAAGGAATTAAATTTTATCTTGATTTTGTCGACGGGCAGCTCTTTGATCTCGGGCAGGACAAAATCTATAATCCAGGAAACTCCCTGCTTATACGAATTAATAATTCTAATATCGGTGCTGACGTTTTTAACAGAAATTTTATCTTCAACGGCCTGAGTAAGAAGGGTACGCGAGTTCTTGTTTTCGCTGACACAGCCATGGATTTCCAGCCGATCATTCTCTTTTAATAAAGGCAGCACATTTTTTTCGATCAGTTCTATGAAAATATCGTTTTCCCAGGGGATATCGTATTCTTTCTCATAAATCAGATTTTGCTTTTTATAACTTTCAACAGCGGCGGCAGGAAAAGCGGATCTGATCATTTCTAGCCTGTCTTCGTCTTGCTCAGAAACCAGAGCTTTGAGATCTCCTACCTGATTACTGGCCAGTGCCTGTAAAACAGCCAATTGACCATCTGTATTTCTTAAGGCCAGGCTGTCCGTCAGATACATTAAAAAATCTGACCAGGAATAGCCATGCTTGATCTGGGGGAATTCTTCCAGAAAAGAAGATAAGGATTTGATCAAATTATCTCCCTGACCGGTAATTTCAAGCACCACCGCGTCGCCGTCTTTAAGATAGCGGATGGCAAAATCCTCCCCGGGGGCAAATTGAATGCGATTGCCGCGATATGATTGATCGGCGACGATCGATCCTTGGTAAGCAGTGGTCTCCATGCCCAGTCTGAAAGCAAAATTACAGGCTGCCGCAATTATTTCAATGGAAGAGTCAGCCGAGATGACAATTTTCAGATCAATCTCGTCCGCCAAAAGATCAAAATTATTGTCAATCAGCAATTGGCCGGGAGAAAAAATTGCTTCCAAACCCTTAGCTTTTCGCCAATCATAGGGAGGGACCTCTCTGGCTGAGGAGGAAGCGCTGGTATAATCTGCTGGCGGGCTGGCGCTCTTGGATTTTTCAGCTGCCCATTGGTCCCAGATGAGATCAATATTATCTTGCTCTTCAATTCTGGTGATGGGGAAAGATGTGCTAATTGTCTCAAAACCCAGTCCAAGGGCTAAATTTACAGCTTTTTTCTTTTGATCAAAATCTAGATGGGGAGATAATATAATTTGTTTAGACATTTTGTTTCTCCTTTGTTTATTAAAGGATCATTGAGCTAAAAAGATCTCAGGAAATACAAAACCAGCTGCAGTTTGCACTGCAGCTGGCTCGTAAAAGGGTCTAGACGACTGATTTTTCGAAGAATAGCTCTCCGCGCTCAAAGCGGCCGATATCGAGATTGGAGATGTCGATATCCAAGGGCTCGCCCAAAATCATTTGAGTCAGGAGCAATCCGGTGGCGGGTGCCAGCATGAAGCCGTGTCCGCTATAGCCGCAGGCCAGATAGAATCCTTCCACTTCAGGAACAGGCCCGTAGATCGGCTGGGCATCTTTGGTCATATTGTAAAGTCCGGACCATTGACGCACCAGATTCAGCTTTCTCAGAGGCGGCAGTAAGGTGGTACAGGTATTAATCATGCTGTGCAGGAACTGCCAGGATGATGTCTGTCTAAGATCTCTGGGCTCTGTCGGGTCACTTCTGCCCATAATGAATGAGCCGTGCGGCACCTGCTGGATGTAGATGTTCAGGGAGAAGCCCATGAACATCGGCTCCTGGATGCGCTCGACAGGTTCTGTGACCAGGATCTGATGGCGTTCGGAATAAACCGGCAGATCGACTCCTACCATGGCGGCGACTTCCTTGGACCAGCCACCCGCTGCGTTGATGACGAGCGGTGTGGAGATATATCCTTTGGTGGTCTCAACTCCGACAACCTTGCCATCTTTGACATCAATGCCTGTAGCTGTGGTCATTTTATAGATTTTGACACCCAGTCTTTCTGCTGCCTGAGCATAGGCCTCAGTGGTATTGAAGGGGTTTAGATGGCCGTCTTTTTGACAGAAGGTGGCGCCATATACTTTTGTCTCGTCCATATGAGGGACAATTTCCTTGGCTTCCGACGGGGTCAGATGTCTGGAGGGGATGCCCAGAGAATTTTGCAGCTCAATATTGCTCTTGTAGAGCTCATTTTCTTTTTCGCTGCCAGCAACGATCAGATAACCGGTCTGACTGAACTCGATGTCACGTTTGTATTCGAGAATTTCATTTGCATGCTCAAAGAATTCTGTTGACATCTTGGCCAGACGGCAGTTTCTTTCAGTGCCCCATTGCATTCTGATGCCGGCGCCGCAGCGTCCGGTAGCACCAGAGCAGACAGTAAGTTTCTCTAGGATGATAATATCCTTTACACCTTTGATGGCTAGATTCCAGGCAATGGCTACGCCGGAGATTCCTCCACCAATGATGACTACAGAAGCGGTTTTATCAATTTTTGGCATCTTATTCACCTCCCATTAGCTGTTCAAGTTGGATGGGCTTAGTTGGGGGTCTAAAGGCACCGAGTTCAATTTCATCAAACTTTTTACCGGTCTTGCGTGAGATTTCCTGCATGATCAAATGACGGCAGGTCCTGCCTTGACAGGGTCCCATACCGGCTCTGCTGATGCGCTTGATCTCATCAATATTGTCATATCCCTCATCGATTAAGGCCCTGACTTCGCCAAGAGTAATATTCTCGCAGCGGCAGATAACTGTTGAGTCGGGCAGATTCTCTTCACTGTCGGGGTCAACTTTAGCCTCTTCGGCCAACTGCTCAATCTTGTTGCGCAGGAAACGTACATCCAAAACCTTGTCCTTGGGGACAACGAGTTTTACCAGGGTTGTGTTCTGGTATCTCTTATTTGGATTGACCTGCAGTACTCTTGCATCACAGATATACTCACCGGCACGGTCTAATGCTTCAACTATATCGTCTTTTTTGGGCACGGGAGTGAATTCGTAAGGAATGGCAACAGTGCCTTCGGTTTCCGAATAAGTTTCATCGATGATGAAGATTGCCAGTCCCGGGCAGATTGCGGCGCAAATTGTGCAGCCTGTGCAGGTATCATAGTCTGTGCGCGGTAGATCGTTAATATCGTCCATCGGCAAAATAGAGCCGAAAGGACAGATTTTTGTACACGGGTCGCAAGGAATCTCCTGATAGCATTCAATGAAGACATACGCGCCTTTCTTACGACGTTCTTCCGATGGCAGTGTATTAAGAACACTTTCCTTTTCGGCTACTCCGGTTTTTAAATATGTAGATAAAGACATAGCTTAACCTCCCTACTTTCCTGTCATCACAAGAGCCAGCCCCTGATTGATATGTTCGCCAACCGGGCCTGCGCGCAGGGATCTAAGCTGCTCATGGCAATCTAATACGTCTGCTTCATGGCTGTCTGTCTTAAAGCCAAGTGAAGCAGCGGCTGTCAGGCCTGCTAGTCTTCCTTCAACCATGGCGCTACTGGCTTCTTCTATGCTGGTTACGTCGCCGGCAATATATACCGAATCGACAGATGTCTTGAGATTTTCATCGCGAACCGGAACATGACCGCCAAGCTGCGGAACAAATTCCATTTCACATCCAGCATGCCACAGAAGCTCTGCCAGAGGAGAAAGACCGACAGAGATACAAATAACATCGACATCAAGATTCTTCTCTGTGCCTTCAATCGGCTGCCAGTTCTCATCCAATTGGATAATTGTGGCACCCTCGACAGCTTCCTTACCATATGCTCTGGTAATTGTGTGACTGGTCAGGATCGGTACACCTGCGCGTCTGATCTTGCTGGCATGGACCAAATATCCGCCAATTGTCGGAGCGGCATCAATAATTGCTGCCATCTCAACACCGGCCTGCAGCAGCTGATAGCCGACAATAAGTCCGATATTTCCGGCTCCTACCATCAGGACACGCTGTCCGGGACGCACGCCGTTGACATTCATCAGGGTTTGGACTGCGCCAGCCCCGTAGATTCCGGGCAGATCGTTGTTGACAAAGGTAAGGAATTTCTCTGAGGCACCAGTGGCAATAATAATGCGCTTGGGCTTAACTTTGACAATTTCCTTGCCTTTTTCAACGGTTAAAACGCCGTCTTCATACAAGCCGATAGCAGTGGCATCTTTCCAGATTTCTACCAGGTCGCCCATATCGCCAAGATCATCTTCCAGATAATCTGCGATCAGTATGCCGCGGTGGGAGGCATATTGTTTTTCAGAACCAAAAAATTTATGGGTCTGTTTAACGAGCTGTCCACCCAGATGACCATCTCTTTCCATCAGCAGTACGCTTGCTCCAGCGGTTGAAGCAGCTTTTGCCGCCATCATGCCAGCAGGTCCGCCACCGACAATGGCAATATCTACTTCTCTCATAATAGATCCCCCTTATTGTTCTGGGTCTCTACGACCATGCCTTCTACCAGCGGTTCTACACAAACCCTGATATTAGGCTCACCATTGACCACCATGAGACAGGAAGAACAGTTACCGATTGCGCAATAAAAGCCGCGGGGCCTTCCTGAATCATAATGATGTCCCATAACCTTGACACCAGCTGCATGCAGAGCTGAGGCAATTGTGTCACCTTCATAGCCTTCTACTGTCTTGCCATCGAAAGTGAAAGTAATCGTCTTGCCTTTTTCGAATGTCAGGATAGGATGTTCCTCGATTCTTAGCATCTTTACCTCCTAAGTGTATTATCTTTCTTTCATCGATATATATATAATGTCGTCCGTGGGGACGAAATTCTCCTTGATTGCTCGGGCACTTATCCAGCGATATAAATTCATTCTGGTGCCCGTCTTGTCATTGGTTCCGGATTTGAGAGAACCGCCGAACGGCTGCCTTCCCACAGTTGAGCCGGTAGGCTTGTCATTGATATAGAAGTTGCCCGCACTGCGGTAAAATTTCTCTTCCAGCTCTTCAATCGCCTCTCTCGATTCAGCGAAAACGGACCCGGTCAAACCATAAATGGTGTCTTCGCTGCAATGTGTTGCTGCAGCATCGACCTCTTCATCCTCATAGACATAGACAGTCAGAACCGGGCCGAAGATTTCCTCCAGCATTGTCTTGAAGCGTGGATTTGTGGTTTTGATGATGGTGGGATGGATAAAATAGCCCTTGCTCTCATCCAAGTGGCCGGTCAGAACCTCAGCTTCATCTGAGGAGCGGGCATAGTCGATATACGATTTGATGGAATCATAGGCTTTTTTGTTAATGACAGCGCCCATGAAATTTGTGAAATCCTGGGGATCGCCAACTTTCAGCTCGGCTGTTTTTTCCAAGAGCTGCTTTTTCAGTTCAGGCCACAGAGAGCTGGGTATATATGCTCTGGTGGCGGTGGCGCATTTTTGCCCCTGAAATTCAAAAGCCCCTCTAATCAAGGCAGAAACCACTGCACTAAGTTTGGCCGTGGGGTGAACAAAAACAAAACCTTTCCCGCCGGTCTCGCCAACCAGTCTGGGATACTGGTAATAGCTGGAGATATTTCTGCCCACTTTTTCCCAGAGATAGTCGAAGGTATTGTTGGAGCCGGTAAAATTAATACCACCCAGATTTGGATCTGTCACCAGCAAGCGACTGGTGTCCTCGTTGGAGGCGGGCAGGAAATTTATAACTCCCGGAGGAAGCCCTGCTTCTAGAAGCAGTCTGTAAAAATAATAACTGGAGAGCATGGCACTTTTGGCTGGCTTCCAGATGACAGTATTTCCCATCAGGGCTGGTGCACAGGCCAGATTGGCTCCTATGGCCAGAAAATTAAAGGGTGAGATGGCAAGAACAAAGCCGTCTACCCCTCTGTACTCGACACGATTCCAGGCGTCAGGTTCCTGCAGAGGCTGGGTATTATATATTGCTTCCATTTCTTTAAGATTAAAACTGAACAGATCGCAGACTTCACAGACAGCGTCAATTTCAGCCTGAAAACAAGTTTTGCTTTGTCCCAGCATAGTGGCAGCATTGATTGTATAACGCCAGGGACCTCTCAAGAGGCTCAAAGCTTTAAGAAAAATTGAAGCTCTCTGCTCCCAGGGTGTCAGCTCCCATTTCTTTTTCGCAGCAAGGGAAGACTCAATAGCAAGTCTGATGCCCTCTTCGTCAACAAGTGTCATCTCTGCCAGCACATGTTGGTGATCATGGGGCATGACTACATTTTCAACATTCTTTGTTATATATGGCTTGCCATCAATATAGGCTGGTATTTGGATCTTGGTGGCTGTTTGTCTTGCCAATTCCTCTTTTAGGGCTATTCTGGCCGGAGAATCCGGTTCGTACTGGCATATGGGCTCATTGACTGCGGTTGGCAATCTAAAAAAACCACTATTCATCTAATGTCTCTCTTTCTACAAAACAGTCGAAGTAAGATTGTCTTGAGATATTTCACCAATTCTAATAATTAATCAGTATTCTGGCAAATCAAATATCTAATGAATCAAATTCATCATAGTTGGTAGCCCTGCTGTGCAGCACCAGCATGGTATTGGTCTCCACCATACCATCAATCTGCAGCATTTTATCGTGCAGAGCACTGATACTAGCTGAGTTTTTGGCTTTGACCCTCAACATTATACAATGTTTGCCTGTAATTTTATAAATATTTTGAATGATCCAATCGTTGGTTTCAAGATTGATCAGTTCATCGATCATTTCATTGAAATCTTTTGTATGAACTGTGGCCATCATGAAAGCATCAATAGCATAGCCTAGCTTTTCCCAATTGATTTCAGTTGTATATTTAGAAATGATGCCTTTATCCGTTAATTTGGCTACCCTCTGGTGGATGGCAGGTCGTGAGAAATTTAAACGCTTTGCTATCTCCTCATGGGCAATTCTGCCGTTTTGGAGCAATAGGCCGATTATCTTGCGATCAATCTCATCTATCATTCTTTAGTCTCCACATATTTCTGCTTAAAGATTAGCTGCCAGGACATTGAAGCAGTTATAATCCTGAACGGCTATAGAAAAAGGCCACAATTATTATAGCAGATAATAGCTGCTTTGTTTTCAAAATTGACCAAAATTTTAGCCAGAAATTGTCAGGTTAAAACAAATTTTATATATATCTAAAAATACTATTTTTGCTAAAGTATATTTTCTTTAAATGGCGTGTAATCAATGATTTAATAGAAATAAAGCAGACGACAATTAATCTAGATTTCAGCAGTAAAGGTTTAATTTTTTCTAGCAGGCGCTACGGATCAAAATTCGACCTTTTCTGCCAGCAATTGCAGATTAAAACCTTCAGTTTTCTCTTTGAAAATTTCTTAAGCCAGAAAATAGTCAGATAAAAATCCGCTGTTTTGTTAAACAAAAAATTATCCTTTTCCTTGCCCGAAACCAAGGAAGTACTTAAAGATACATTTTCTTTCAGGCAATATCTTAGCTCTCCAAAAGATATATGGTTGCTTATTTTCTCCGAACCTTGCTTTAACTCTTTGTTTTAATATTCTGCTGGAAAACAATTTAGCATCAACAAAGCTCATAACGAATAATGGGGGAGTCCTGGAGTCTGAGGATGTAGATAATGGCGAGATCTTTCAGCGTTATTGGATAACAATTTAGCTATCTTCCAGATTACAAAATACAGACGCTAGATTACCTTAAACAGCGACAGCTACCTTGAAAGCTAGGGCTATTTTATACAGAAGTCGATATCTAGATCCTGATTGATTAAATGGACATCATTAATTGATGTCAAAAGCTATTTTGTGACAAAAGTGAAGGGATAACTGTTGTGCTCAATATTTCCACCTCAGTCAATCTCTAAACTAGGTCATTCATAATAGTTTAGATACGCTTTGCCAGTATCGATTTCAGCTATAAATCAGAACCAACCCTTCTTCTTACAAAAGATGAGACTTACCACAATGAAAATCAGGCTGGCAACGATTACAATCGGATATGTATTTTTAGAGGCTAGCTCTGGCATATGAAGGTTCATGCCATACCAGCCCACCAGTAAGGTCAGGGGCAAAAAGATGGATGTAATAACAGTGAAGAAGCGCATTGTATCGTTTAAGCTGATATCCAGCTGATTTTGAAAGGCTTCCCGCACCTGAGTCAGATAATCTCTTAAATTTAACACCGTATTAAGCAGGCGATTGGCCTTGTTTTTATGCAGGCGGAAAATCTGCAGCTGAGTTTCGCTAAAAAGATTGTTTTTGTTATCTTCTAATTCTTCCAGCAAATCATATAAGGCTTCAAAGTAGCGTTTTAAAGCTAAGAGCTGCTTGCGCAAAGCAATAATGGTTGCGGAGTGATCTTCGGGTTTTTTTAATGTAGTTCTCTCTTCAAGACTTTCGATGCGATCATCAATTTCTTCCAGTAAATCACCATCTTGTCTGAGAATATATCCAAACAGCATTAAAAGTACATTTGCAGGCGAATCATCAACATTATCTGGAGAGTCTAATTCTGTTACAAGTGCTTTTACCACATCATCGTCTCCAAATATCAACAAGAACTTACTGGTCATATAAATTTCAACTAAGGGTGAGGAGACAGTTGCCTGTTTAAGAAACGGAAGGTGCAGCACCGCATAATCGTAGCCCTTTCGAGACTCAAAGCGAATATCTTTATTGCCGGCATCCGCAAAAGCAGGAACCGTTTCAATACCTGCCATAGCAAGAGCCGTATCTCTTTGATTGAACTCGGCAAAAATCGTAACAGGATTTTTAATTTTATTTTCTTTTAGATCCTTTTTTACCTGGTCGTCTAATAAAAAGATCATACCTTTATCCTCCAGATTTGGCGGGTTTTAATCTCATTTTCAAGTTATGTTGAAAACAATATACCCCTCGTAGTAGGGGTCTTCTTTATAATCTGTTTTGTTTTCATCATAAATAATATGGTGAAACCTCACTGTTTCGATTGTTGTTGGATCCAAAACAACATTATCGCTTTTTTGGAATTTTACTGCGTATACGTAATGAACTACGGGGTTAATTTTAGAAAAGCTGTATTTGTATTCAACAAATATTGTTTCATTAATATTTATGTCCAGCATGGTGTTTTTTGCCGGCGGGCTGTCTTTGCTTGTTATTTCAAATTGCAGTTCCAGATGATAGGATTCTGACGGGTCTTTGTCGGCATATATCCCTTCCCGGAGCTGAGGGATGTCAATGATTTTATAGTCTATAAATTTTACCTGAATTTTATCATTTTCAGCTTCTTCTCCCTTGTTGAGCACAAGCAGCGGCAAAGAAGGATCAATTTTCCCCTTATCTATATTTCCTTCAGTTTTTGCTTCACCTGAGCTTTTATCATCTGTTAGGCTTGCCTCAAGCGAGCCGTCCAGCTTTTCATCTTTTGATTGATTTGCTTCTTGCAGGCTGCTGTTATTGGCATTTTTGCTGCCGCCGCAAGCGTTAAGCAAAGAAATTATCAGCAATAATAGAAAAATTAATCTTAAAATCCTTTTCATTGCTAAATCCTCCTTTGAGTATTTGGTTAGGGAAAATAAAATTAGAAATAGATCGCCTATAATAATAGTTGCAAACAACAGACTTGCGGTCCTTCTGTAACCGCTTTATATAACATAAATATATCACA
>CAZUWY010000049.1:0-11565 GCA_964624395.1 uncultured Mageeibacillus sp.
GGACTGATGCATCCAAACCCGCAAAAGAAACGATTTGTTTACCACTAGGGAAACGGCTGATGTCACATCTATCAATTCATAAAAGTGTACAGAATTTCGTTTTAGTTTAACTTGAAGTTCACAGCAGCTCTTATTCATTGTCTCTTGCTATCAACTTGCCCTCTTCTTTGTTAAAATAACATATCGAGGTGCAATTGATGTCGGCTGTAAGTAATAGGGCAAAGCCCCATGTAGAAATCTACACAGATGGAGCCTGTTCAGGCAATCCTGGTCCCGGGGGCTGGGCAGCTATCTTAATATTTGGTGAGGTTGAAAAAGAGATCAGTGGTTATGAGCCGGACACAACCAATAACAGAATGGAGTTAACAGCCGCTCTAATGGCTTTAAAAGAGCTTAATCAGCCCTGTCGAGTAACTTTATATAGCGACAGCTCATATCTCGTTAATGCCTTTCAGGACGGCTGGCTGGATAAATGGCAGCTTAATAACTGGAAGAATGCCGCCGGCGGTGACGTCAGCAATCCAGATCTATGGAAAGCCCTATTAGAAGAAAATGCCCGCCATGAGATAGAATGGGTCAAGGTCAAAGGTCATAGCGATAATGAATACAATAATCGTTGTGATAAGATGGCAGTTGAAGAGATAAAGAGGAGGCATTAGGGATGGAAAAAGATAGCTCCGGACAATTTGATTTAAAACCTGTGCGGATACATTCTGCTGATGAAGCAGAACTTGAAGAACAGTTAGACGAAGACACTGGTTATCTTGAAGAAGAAATAAGCCTATCTTCTATCTATAGCGGTGAAGCAATTGAGGAAATAATCGCTGTCCATCCGGACGAAGAGTTAAAAGAGATCCTGATTGAGACAGATATTAAATTTGTGGGTAGGGTCTTTGCTGTTGAACTAGACAAGGTTTTACTGTCTGATGGCAGGCACTCCAGGCGTGAAATCGTGCGCCATCCCGGAGGGGCCTGTGTTGTGGCCTTGGATTATGCCGGCTATATTTGCCTGGTCCGCCAGTATCGTCTGGCCTTTGATCGCATTACCCTGGAGCTGCCTGCAGGAAAACTGGACAAGGATGAAGAGCCTCTTTATTGTGCCCAAAGAGAGCTTTATGAAGAGACAGGTCTGAGAGCAAACGATTGGCGGGAACTGGCCACTGTAATGCCGTCTCCCGGCTACTCCGATGAGCTGATTGGTATCTATCTGGCTGAAAATTTAATTCAAGAAGAAAAGAATCCAGACGAGGGCGAATTTGTCTCGCTGGTCAAAATGCCGCTTAATGAAGCTATGCAAATGGTCCTAAACGGCAGTATTATGGATGCTAAGACCTGCCTGGGAATTGTTCTTGCCTCCCAGCTAACTTGAAAGAGCAAGAATTAATTAGTGAGCAGAGAGATGGAAGAGAAAAAAAGCATTGTCAAAAAGGAGATCTATGGCGTTTTTTATTTTGCCTTCTCGATCCTTTTGGCGCTGGCTTTCTATGCCCCGCAAAAATGGACCGGCCCCATCGGTGCTTTTACCAGAAGAATGGGGGTCAGCCTTTTAGGTACAATTGTCTATGTTGTACCAGCCCTCTTTATTTACCTGGCCATTGAGTATTTTCTAGAAGATGAAAGCAAGATGACCCATCTGCGCTTTCTTTGTGTAGGCCTCATTCTCTTATCTGCCAGCGGAATTATCAATATACTGGCGGGACCAGATCTTGCTGTTCTTCATCCGGGCCCAGAAAAGTACTCTGCTTTCAGCCTGATTGGAGAGCTTTGGCAGTCTGGAGCTGCCGTCATTGCTGAGGAGGCTGCCTCTATCTGGAGCGGCGGCCTGATTGGTGGCCTGATCGGGCTTGGCTTAAAAGCTGTGGCAGGGGAGACGGGTGCTGCCATCATCCTTGCTGCCATGATCTTTGCTCTCTTGGTTTTAATCTTTAATGTCTCCTATCGCGCCTATGTGAGAAGATCTGCCCGAGTAATTAAAGATGCCCAGATGAGAATGGAAAGCAGCATCAGATCCAGTATCGAAAATAAAAGAGAGAGATATAACGAGCAGGCCTATTTCGACGAGCTGGGAGATATAAATTACTTAAAAAACCGACGCAGAGGATTGCTGAACCTAGAGGCAGATAAAAATCAGGAGCAAACTGATGCTGAACAGATCAGATATCAGCTGCCGGGAGGAGATCTTCGGGGGAAAGACCAGGAAGATAATCCCGAAATAGATTATCCCATGTACAAAAAGGATCTGGACTATGGTGCAAACGGAGCCCCGTATAGCCATTTAACCTATCCTTCTTTTGATCAGAGCGGGCAGGCCTTGCAGCTGGCTAAAAAGGGTATTTCTCCAACAGATGAAAGAGATCAGGCTCTGGCTTCGACTATGGGCGCTGCTTCATCTCCAGATGACCACAGCAGAGATAGCTGGACCGACAGAGGTGATCAGACGGCGGGGACAAGAAAGGTCAGATCTTCCAAATCTGGCGAGCAGATATCTTTGTTTACAGAATACAAAGCTTTCCCGCTCAGTTTACTGGCAGCGGATAAATATAAAAAGGCTTCGCGCGAAAGCGTTAAGAGTATTCAAGACAAAAGTAAAAAGCTGGAAGAGACTTTGCAAAGCTTCGGTGTTGAGGCCAAAGTCACTAATTTTATCAGCGGGCCAACCTTGACCCGCTTTGAACTAACCCCGGGCCTCGGTGTCAAGGTTTCCAGAATTGTCAATTTAAGTGACGACATAGCTTTGAATCTGGCGGCCTATGGCGTGCGCATTGAAGCTCCCATACCGGGAAAGTCTGCCATCGGGATTGAAATCCCCAATAAGCATACCCAGCCTGTGCTTTTAAGACCAATTCTGGAAGAGCAGAGCTTCATCGAACAAAGTAAAGACAATCACTTGCTGTCGGTAATCGGGCGCGATGTCTCCGGAAAACCCATCTACTGCGATATCTCTAAAATGCCTCATCTCTTAATTGCTGGTGCCACCGGAGCGGGCAAATCCGTCTGCATCAACTCCATGCTCATCAGCTTGCTCTATCATTCATCACCGCAGGATTTAAGGCTGCTCTTAATTGATCCCAAGGTAGTTGAATTAAGCGTCTATAACGGTATACCGCATCTTTTGCAGCCGGTTGTAACTGACCCTAAGAAGGCCTATGGAGTTCTCAACTGGGCAGTGATGGAAATGGACCGCCGCTATAATCTCTTTGCAGAAAGGCAGGTGCGAGAGATTAAATCATATAATGATGTGATCAAGCACTTCTCTGATGAAGATCCTGAATATCTGCCCCTAGTCCTGATAGTGATTGATGAGCTGGCCGATCTGATGGCCACAACCTCCAAAGAGGTGGAAGATGCCATCCAAAGACTGATGGCCAAGGCGAGGGCGGCGGGCATACATGTCATTATCGCTACGCAAAGACCTTCTGTTGATGTCATCACCGGTGTAATTAAAGCCAATATTCCCTCCAGGATTGCTTTCAGCGTGGCTTCCCAGGTGGATTCAAGGACCATCCTCGATACCGGCGGGGCAGAGAAACTTCTGGGCAAGGGAGATCTTTTGTACTTCCCGCAGAGCAGGCCGAAAGCCATGCGCGGACAAGGAGCATTTGTTACGGATTCAGAAGTTGAAAATGTTTTAAATCATATCCGCAGCATCTACGGTGAGCAATATGATGATGCTGTGGCAGAAGCAATTGCCAACCCCGCCTCCGTTGGTTTAGGCCAAAATGGCAACGGGGCAGAAGAAGAAGAGGATGAACTTTTTGAAGATGCTCTGCAGCTGGTGGTGGAAACGGGCTATGCTTCAATCTCGCTTTTGCAAAGAAGGCTTACCATTGGCTATCCCAGAGCTGCCCGCCTGGTGGACAGACTTTTCGACCGCGGCTATATCGGCCCCTTTGAGGGCAGTAAGCCCAGAAAAGTATTGCTCAGCATGGAGCAGTATCTGGCCAGAAATAAGGAAGATTAATACTGGCAGAGGGGATTTTGGCTTTGGCCATGCCAGTTAAGATAGAGAGATTAAATTTTGGGAGGAAGATCAAATGGCAGTCATTATCGATGGGAAGAAGCTGGCCCTGGAGATCAGAGAGAGGCTGGGCAGGGAGGTTAGTGAACTTAAGAGGAAATTTGAACGGGCACCTGGACTTGCTGTTGTGCAGGTAGGGGAAGATCCGGCCTCAACTGTCTATGTCAGCAGTAAGATTAAAGCCTGTAAAGAAGCGGGGATAGAGTCCTTTGGACATATTTTGCCGGATGCTACCACGGAAGAAGAGCTCTTAGCCTTGGTAGATCAACTCAATAATGATCCGGCAGTTGACGGAATCTTGGTCCAGCTGCCCCTGCCGCCGCAGATTGATGAGAATGCTGTCATCTGTGCAATCTCTCCCCAGAAGGATGTCGACGGTTTTCATCCGTTAAATGCCGGTTATCTCTCGGTGGGAAAACCCGCTCTGGTGGCCTGCACGCCGCTGGGCTGCATTGAGATGCTCAGGTCGGTCGACACCAAATTCAAGGGTAAAAAGGCAGTTATGATCGGGCGCAGCAATATTGTTGGCAAGCCGGTAGCTCAGCTTCTACTCAAGGAAAACTGTACAGTGACCATCGCCCATAGATACACCGAAGGTCTGCCGGAGATCTGCCAGGAGGCAGATATTATTGTCGTGGCAATCGGCCAGCCGCTTTTCATTGACGATAAATATGTCAAGGAAGGCCAGACTATTATCGATGTCGGGATCAATCGCACTAAGGAAGGTAAGATTGTGGGTGATGTAGATTTTGAAAAAGTTGCACCCATTGTCAGAGCCATCAGCCCGGTTCCGGGTGGCGTAGGCCCGATGACCATTGCCATGCTCTTACAAAATACAGTCACGGCCTACTGCCGTCGAATGGACCTGCAGTGAGTAAATGGAAAGCTGTTTTGCCCGAGCAGGGGCAAAGTATTAACAACGCTGAAATTGTTACAATTGGCACAGAATTACTTTTAGGGCAAACTCTCAACACCAATGCCAGAGATCTTGCTTTGGAATTATCTGAACTGGGCATCAGCTGCTACCATCAGGTGGTGGTCGGAGATAATTTTGACCGCCTCAAAGATGTTCTCCTTCATGCGCTTGAACGCAGCGATCTTGTTTTGGCCACCGGCGGTCTGGGTCCTACCGAAGACGATATTACTATGGCCGTTGTGGCAGATATTCTGGGCGAGGAACTGGTCTTTCACGCTGAGGCCAAGGAGATCGTGGAGAGATATTTTATTTCCAGAGGTAAAGAGCCCAATCCCAACAGCTGGAAGCAAACCATGTTCCCTGAAAAGGCCAAAGTATTAAATAATCCCGTCGGTACTGCCCCGGCAGCGCTGATTGCACTTAAAAGGGAGGAGAGAACTGTTTACCTGGCTGTTTTACCGGGTCCTCCGGCCGAGCTAAATGAGATCTTTGCCACCGAGATAAAGCCCTGGCTGAGGCAAAGGAGCAAGCAGCATTTATATCATCTCTATATTCGCACGATAGGAATTGGTGAGAGCCTACTGGTGGCAAAGATTTCAGATTTGATCCATGACCAAGGTGAAATATCGATTGCCCCCTACGCCTCTACAGGGGAGGCCATGCTCAGGCTTAGCTATCTGGCCGCCAGAGACCTTAGCCAGGAAGAGCAGAGGGAAAAATTTTCCCCTCTTTTAGAAGAGATCAAAAAAAGAGTAGGGGAATATATTTATTCGCTTGACAACAAAAATCTTGCCCAAGTGGCCTATGCTCTTTTGCTGGAGCAAAAGGCCAGCTTAGCTGTGGCTGAATCTTGTACAGCGGGTCTTCTGGCCGCTGAAATAACCAAAATTTCCGGGGCCTCAAAAGTTTTCAAAGGCGGTATAGTATCTTATGCCAATGAAATCAAAGAAAGAATGCTTCAGATACCGGCAGAGCTCTTGCAGGAAAAAGGGGCGGTGAGTGAAGAGGTGGCTCTTAAAATGGCAGCAGCGGCAAGAAGAGAATTTGCCAGCGATTATGCCCTCTCAATCACCGGCATAGCCGGGCCCGAGGGCGGCAGCAAAGAAAAACCAGTGGGTACGGTCTGGATTGGAATTTCAGCTGCCAATGGTTCTTTGGCCCAAAGATTTCTTTTTGGTGGCGGCAGGGAGCAGATAAGAAAGCTTGCTGTTCTTTCTGCTTTTGATATTCTGAGACGAAGATTAATTTCAGATAATTTGATAGGAACTTGATGGCAAGAAAAAAGATATCCAAAGATATGTCGCTGATGACAGTTGCCATGATGGTAAGTCTGGCGGCCACCAAAATTGCGGGCTTCTTGAGAGAAGTCCTGATTGTCCCTGTTTTGGGCTATGGTGTCAATTCAGATGCTTATAATATCGGCTTTCAAATCCCGGATCTCTTTTATCAGATGCTGGTGGGTGGAGCGATCGGGGCGGCTGTCACACCGCTTTTGAGCTCTGCCATTGCCAAGGGGCAGACAAAGAGATTTTGGAAAAGCTTAAGCACTTTCATCACTGTTTTAACTCTTGTCATGATTGCCGCCAATCTAATCGGCATTGCTCTCGCTCCTCTTTTGATCAAGGCCTATAATTCCAAGCAGTCCGAAGAAGTGATCAATCTGGCCGCCAAGGTGACCAGGGCATTATTCCCGCAGACCATCTTTATGATGCTCAGCGGAGTGGTGGTAGGTGTCATCCACGGCTACAGAGCCTTTCATAAGGCGCTGTTTAGTTCTTTTTTTTATAATCTTGTCTGTATCTTCTTTATCTTTTTCTGGGGCGATAAAACAATCTTTGGCCCGGTCAAAGTGGCTTATGGGGTGGTGATTGCCGCCTTTATCCAGTTTTTGTTCGTTCTCTTTCGGGCCAGGCAGGAAGTCAGCTTGTTCAAGCCCCGGCTGGATTTAGATGATCCCGGTTTTAGAAGGATTATAAAGCTTGCCGTACCAACACTTTTATCCGGCTCGGTGATGCAGATTAATGCCATTATCCAGACGCATTTTGCCCATCAGTTCCCCGGAGCGGTTACAGCCCTGAGGCATGTACAGGTAACCAGAAATCTGCCCCTGGGCATCATTGTGGTGGCAGTTACCAATATGATCCTGCCGCTTTTATCTGCTGCCCATGCCAAAAGGGATTACGGCAGTATGAGGAGGGTCTATACTAACGGACTGCGGCGTGCGCTTTTCATGATTATCCCCTTCATGCTTATCTTCATTGTCTTTTCGCAAGATACTATCAGAGCCGTCTTCCAATGGCAGGGAGCCATACCGGAAAGCCGCATAGCCATTGAAGGAGGCCTTTTGCAAATCCATGCTTTCTCCTTGCTGGTTGCCACCATCGTCAATATAACCACTACTGCTTTTTATGCCCGCAAAGTGACTAAAATATCCATTTTGACCTCTTTTATCTCTCTGGCCCTAAACCCGATATTTTGTGTTTTATTTGCCAATACTTTAGGACTAGGTCTCTACGGTATTCCTGTGGCCAATCTGGTCAATGATCTGATCAGAATGATGGTTTTGTCCTTTCTCTACAAAAGGCATCTGCCCCAGGGAAGACCCTACCGTCTGCTGCCTTTCTATATCCGGCTATTTATGATCTCTCTGGTGACAATAGTGGTGCTCCTGGGCATTAATACCATCCCCATCCATCCTGCCGGTAAGATCATGCAGCTTCTCTTTTACGGCATAAAAATTACCATCGGCCTTCTCAGCTGGTATTTTGCCGGTTTGGCGATTAATCTCAGAGAAGCTCTCTTTGTGCAAAAGGAGCTCAGAAGGATCATGGGCTTTTCACCTTTAGATTGATAGAATTTTACCAGGGAGAATAACAGCCTATTTTGGTTTTCTTCTGTTCAAAAAGCTTATAAAAATGGCAGCTGAGCTTGACTAAAGCAGATGCTATCCGCAGAATTTTAATAATTGACATCTTTTAAGAGATGGTCTATGCTCAATAAGAACATATGTTCACGATTGAATAAAATATAAAAAAACAGGCAAAGATAATAAAGGAGTTTATATGTCCAGAAGAAGCAAATCATCTAAACATCGACAAAATATCGAGCCCAAGGCCAATGAGGAGAGAAAGAAAGCTCTGTCTGCCGCTTTGAGCCAGATAGAAAAGCAATATGGCAAGGGAGCGATACTAAAACTGGGAGATGATGTAGATCATGAAATATCTTCAATTCCCACCGGGGCACTTTCATTAGATATTGCCCTCGGCATCGGCGGACTGCCCAGAGGCAGAGTGGTCGAAGTTTTTGGACCTGAAGCTTCAGGTAAGACCACTGTGGCCTTGCATTGTATTGCTGAAGCCCAGAAACTGGGCGGTATTGCCGCCTTCATCGATGCCGAGCATGCCTTGGATCCCAATTATGCCGCCAGGCTGGGGGTCGACATCGACAATCTGGTAGTGTCGCAGCCGGATTACGGTGAGCAGGCCCTGGAGATCGCAGAGGAATTGGCCCGAAGCGGTGCTGTGGATATTGTTGTTGTCGACTCTGTTGCCGCCTTAGTGCCGAGAGCTGAAATTGATGGCGAGATGGGCGATGCTTCGGTCGGACTGCAGGCAAGATTAATGTCTCAGGCCCTGCGCAAACTGGCAGGCGTGCTGAATAAATCACAGACTCTGGTTATTTTCATCAATCAGCTGAGAGAGAAAATTGGGGTGATGTTCGGCAGTCCCGAGACCACCACCGGAGGCAGGGCGCTTAAATTTTACTCCTCGGTCAGACTTGACGTCAGACGGATTGAAACACTGAGGAGCGGTACGGAGATTATCGGCTCCAGAACCCGGGTTAAAGTTGTTAAAAATAAAGTGGCACCTCCATTCAAAGAGGCAGAATTTGACATCCTCTACGGCGAGGGAATTTCCCAGGAAGGCTGCCTGATAGATATCGGTGTTGATCTGGATATTGTTGACAAGAGCGGCTCCTGGTTCTCCTATAAGGGCCAGCAGCTGGGCCAGGGCAGAGACAATGCCAGGCAGTATCTGATCAGTAATCCTGAGATTGCTGAAGAGATTGAAGATCTGATCAGAGATCATTATGAGCAGCTCGAGGTTGAGGAGGCGGATAAGCCCAAGGAAGCTGAGGCTGAGAAAGCAAAAGATAAAAAGATCGAAGATGTCGACGATCTTTTAGGCCTTGACTAAGGCTGGCTTAATATAACTTTGAGCAAAACCTCTAATGCCTGTAACAGATTTTGACATTTTAAGAGAAAAGGCGGTCAAATATTTAGGCCTTCGCCGAGCCAAGTCCAGCGGACAGCTGCGGCTCAGGCTGGCTAAAGAAACCACTGATCAAAAGCTGATTGAAGAAGTGATCTCCTATCTGGAGGAGATAGACTATATAAATGACAAAAGAGCCGGCCTGCAGATGGCAAAAAGCTATACAGGCCGGCGCGGCCGTTCCAGATTTGCCGTTCAATATGAACTTACCAACAAAGGAGTAAAGCGGGAGATTGCTGAAGAAATAGCAGCCGAACTGCCGGATGATTTTGAACTGGCCTTTGATCTTTTACATGCTCATTTTCTTGGTCAGGAGGATGTAGATCCAGAAAAAATGTCCAGTCTTTTACAAAGAAGAGGTTTTAGCTATTTTGTTATCTCCGAGACAATTGCCAAATGGCAAAGAGATAAATAGAATTAGACTATGAAATTTTACCTCTTGACTCTGGGCTGCCCCAAAAATCAGGTTGATGCTGAATATATGAGCGCTCTTTTGACCGCTGGCGGCTATGAATCCACGGCTCTTGCAGCTGAGGCGGATATCTTGATCGTCAACGGCTGTTCTTTTATTGAGATAGCCAGAGAAGAGGCTGTCGAATATATTTTAGACCTTCTGCCTTTGAAAAAACCTTTGGGAAAAGCATCATTTCTGATCATTACCGGCTGCCTGCCGCAGATGATCGGGGCTGAAATCTATCAGGCACTGCCTGAAGTGGACAGCATACTGGGCACCTCTGAATACCATTTGATCAAAAGCGCTGTCGATGGCCTAGTGGACGGGAGCTGGCCGCAAAAAAGAATCCCAAAGGGTGTGGGAGGCCTTTTACATATCGAGGGCTCTAGAAAACCTACGGACAGGCAGTATGCCTATATTAAAATAGCTGAAGGCTGCTCCAATCACTGTACTTATTGCACCATTCCCACTCTCAGAGGCCCTCAGATCTCAAGGCCTGTAGGGCAGATAGTAAAAGAGGCTTTAGATTTGGCCGGGCAAGGCGTACAAGAGGTTATCTTGATTGCTCAAGACACCACCCGCTATGGACTGGATCTCTACCAGAAAAACCATCTGCCTCAGCTCCTGCAAGAACTGGATGAAAAGCTTCCCCCTCATGTCTGGATTAGAATGATGTATTTTTACGCCGATGCGGTCAGTGATGAACTGATTGAGACCATGGCCAAGTCAGAGCGCATCTTAAACTATATTGACCTGCCTATCCAGCATGCCTCAAATAAAATCTTAAAACGGATGGGCCGGGCGGAAACAATTGCTCTGATCAAAGAGAAGATTTTTAGGCTGAGAGAGGCCCTGCCCGGATTAATACTGCGCACAACCGTGATGGTTGGTTTTCCAGGTGAAGAGGAAGAGGATGTAAAAGAGCTGTTAGATTTTATTGAAGAGATAAGATTTGATCGCCTGGGCTGCTTTATCTTTTCGGCAGAAGAGGGGACGGCCGCGGTGAAATATGGAGGAAAAATTCCTTCTCCTTTGGCCAGAGAGCGTTATAATAGGGTCATGTCTTTGCAAAAAGATATAGTGCTGGAGCAAAATGAGGCCAGAATCGGAGAGCTCACCGAGGTCTTGCTGCAAGATAACTGCCATGATGGTATATTTTACCAAGGACGAAGCTATGGCGAGGCACCGGAGGTTGATCCTGTTGTCTGGGTGGCAGCCACCATCCCCGATATAGATACGGGGAAGCGCCATCCGGTGCGAATTGTAAGCGCAGACCACTACTCACTGATGGGAGTTACTGAATATGAATATTGCGAATAAATTGACTATTTTGCGAATAATTCTAGTTCCGCTAATAATTCTCTTTCTTTTACCCATACCCTATAGCTGGGCAGCTGGCTGGAATAGTTTTGTTTTAGGATTGGGCGGCAGCATCATTGCCTTGCTTTTGTTTTCTTTGGCTTCGATTACAGATTATCTGGATGGCCATTATGCCCGTAAAATGAATCTGGTTTCAGATTTCGGCAAATTTTTAGATCCGATCGCAGACAAGCTTTTAGTTATCTCGACTTTTGCCTGCCTGGTAGCCCTGGACAGAACAAGCGTCATTGTCCTGATTGTCATTATCGCCAGAGAGTTTCTTGTCACCGGCATGAGACTGATGGCGGCCCAGCAGGGCGTAGTGATCGCCGCCAGCATGTTTGGCAAGGCCAAGATGGTTGCCCAGCTGATTACGATCATCTTTTTGCTTTTAGAACCGATCGTCTACCTGCTCTTTCAGCTGGATACTCCCTTGAAAATTTTAGAAACCCTCGATCTGATTTTGATCTGGATCACTGTCATGATGACTATTTTATCTGGAGCGGATTATTTGTGGAAAAATAGAAAACTTATTTTCTATGAATAA
>CAZUWY010000050.1:0-7723 GCA_964624395.1 uncultured Mageeibacillus sp.
ACTTTCTTCCCTTGTTAGCCGGCTCCTTCGCCGCCTGGCTGCTTGTAATTTTGGGCATCATGCTTATTTTGGCAATCATATTTTTCCTTTTTAGAGCAATTCTTCTCTGAGTTAGAATTCGGTTGCATTAAAATTTGATGTCTCCTTTTCTTTTCTTAGCATTAAAGTAAATTTAACTAATACACTCGCTATTAAGACAGATGGGTGGAATCTTTGACCTCTATCTCTTGCTTCCTGGGAGAAAAAAGAGGGCATCTGCTTTGAGACACCCCCTTTTGCTGCTATCTTATGCCGGTAAATTAATTGCTACCAGCTACTAACTAATTTTTAGCAAAAGCCAAACAGTAATTATTTCCAACTCCATTCATAAATGTACCAGGGATGGTCGTTAGAAGGGTATACAACTGCGTTTAGATCCTTGTTCCAGACAAAAGGCATCTGCTTGTGCTGGATGGGGATATGCGGGCAGTCGTCGATTACGATCTCACAGATTTCCTTATAGATGGTGAGACGCTCTTTGCTGTCAGTAGTGGCATCACCTCTGGCAAACAGCTCATCCACTTTAGGAACGGAATAGCGGGCATAGTTGGTGGCGTCTATGCCATCCGTGCCATACATTGTGGCCATGAAGGACATGTCAGCGGTGAAGGAGCTGCCCTGAGTGACCAGGGTGTAGGTGCCTGCCGCACTGTCACTGTTGTAGGTTTCAGAAGCTCTGAGGCTAACTTTGATGCCAGCCTGTGACCAGGATTCCTGTAGGGACTGAGCAATTTTCTCATGATAAGATCCGGGAATGTAGTCAAGCTCAATACCATAGTCGTCAAAGTTGATGCCGTCGGGGAAGCCTGCCTCAGTCAATTTTCCCTTTGCCTTATCTAGATCAAAGGTGAAGTCAGTCGCGTCTGAGAAGTCAGCACCGAAGCTGTTTTCACTGCAGAGCATACGTGCCGGAACAGCGAGGCCCTCATAGGCCACCAAAGTAATGGTCTTTTTGTCAGCAGCATAGTTTAATGCCTGACGGAGAGCTTTGTTATTCAGGGGTTCCACCGTGGTGTTGATAGAGATATACGCGGTGTGGGGCGCACTGACTAGAGTGGAATTAAAATTGCCGGAATCAACCAGCGGCTGATAGTTGGAAACACTGTAAACCATCAGGAAATCCAGCTCCCCTGTTTCCAGCTGAATGGTTGCGGTAGAGGCGTCAGTTATTACCTTAAAGGTTATGCTGGGGATAGCTGCGGGGCCTTTGCGGTAGTCATCAAAGCGCACAGCAGTGATTTCAGTGTTCGGATCTACCTTGCCTTCTTGCAGCATATAGGGGCCGGTACCACAGGCAATATCGTACTGATTTTCATTGCTGGTGTAGAATTCTTCATTAGCAATGGGCAGCTGGGCCAGCATGGAGGGCAAAGCAGCGTACTGGCGCTTGAGCTTGAGATCAAAGGTGTAATCTCCAGTTAGCTCCGCTTTCTCCATCATATTTGTCCAGGAGCTCATAGCTGGTTTTTCCATAGCGGTATTGAGACTGAAAACAGCGTCAGAGGCTTTGAAATCAGCACCATTATGGAATTTTACACCTTCCTCAAGTACGAATGAATAGGTCAAGCCATCCTCAGAGCTTTTGTATTCCTTGGCCAGAGCAGGAATAATCTCTCCTGTCTCAGCATCAACAGTCACCAAAGTCTCATAGATTTGGTTCCAAACATACCAGTTAACATATTCAATGGAAGAATAGGGATCCAGTGAAGATAAAATACCCTCAACGTAGACGTTGACGCCTTTAACATCCTCACCCTTGTCATCTGCAACGGCAGTAGTTTCTTCTGGCTCTTTTTCTTTTGAAGCACAAGCTGCTAACGCTGCGAACAGCATTAATAAAGCCAACAACAAAGCCAGTTTTCTAATGGTCATACTTTTCCTCGTTTTCATAGGGCCAAATTCCTTTCCTTTTATAGCAACCAGCCTATTGCCGGGTACTTTCAATTTTAGTTTACTCCTGGGCAGATTCTCTGTCATTAGAAGTTTTTGCTTAAATAGTTGTCTGATTTATTCTGCGGCTGAAAATTCAGTTTCTTCATCCAGAGGATAAATCGGCCTGATTACCTGCTTGTAGGCAAAGCTAGTTAAATTACCGGATAAAAGCCCCGGTGTATCGCAGGGGATTATCTCTCCGGCTCGGCCATCAAAAAAGCCATGAAAATGATGGGCTGACTTGAGGCAGATATAGCGGTACTGTTCAATATCTGCTCCCGTGACCAAAAAGGGCCTGTCGTCAAAGGTCTGAGTCAGTTTCGAGCCAACAATTATTTCCACATTGCCAGTGCGAATTCTCGCTGACCGACCGATACTGTGCGGGACTCCCGCATCTATGGGAGAAGTCGAGATGTGATCACCGTCAGACAAAGAGATTATCTGAGCGTTTTTGATCTTGAGAGGATCGCCATGCAGGGGTTCTGTTTTACCCCCCAAAAGAAAGCTGATCCTGTCGCCCACTTTGTGTTCGTGAATTATTGCAACAGCCTCTTTATCATAGATATAGCCAAAAATACTCTTGGGCAGATCACGCTTTAGCAGTTCACGCAAAAGATGGGTCCCATCACCCGGTGCACCCCCGCCGGCATTGTCAGAGAGTTCGTTGATAACAATATAGCCGGGGGCAAAAGATTTCTCGGCGAGATCTAAGGCTTCAGGAGCAGAGAAAGTTTCTGCTTTGAAATCACGGCGTCTTTGCCAGATATAATCAGCTAAAAAGGCAGCGTGTTCGGTTGGGTCGGACCAGGATGTCACTACCACGGATGCGCCGGTTATGCTCCGGTCGCAATAGGGGAAACCGTGGAAAAAGGTCACATCGATCAGGTCGTGAGCCTCTTTATATTGATCCAGATAGGGCTGAATGCTGGTAAAGGGCTCGGCAAAGGTATAGCCGGCGGAACAAGGAAGCAAAAATGGCAGCCTGACGCAGGCTGATTTAGGGCTCTTGCCCCTCTTAATACTCTCAATACAAGTTTTCATCGCCAGCATGCCAATTTCCTTGCAATCGATATGAGGATATTGCTTAATCCCGAGTAAGCTTGCTAAATCAGCCATCTCCGGCGTTATATTTCCGTGCAGATCGAGCGGCACGCAAATCGGCATCTGATCTCCTACTTCTTGGCGCATTTTTTGCAGGATATAGCAGTCCAAATCGTCAATCCCCTCAGCACAGCCGGCACCGTGGAGCATGTAGCAGATGCCGTCCAGTCCATCTTTTGCAGCTCTAAGATCTTTTAAGATCTCCGCCAGCCCCGATTCTGCACAGTCTCGGCTGAGCAAAGGAGCAGGGGCTTCAGCTGAAATAGAAGGAATCATCTCAACAGCTGCTTGACTGCCGATCTCCAGCATGCCACCCAGATAGGTGGGCGTGCCGGTGAAGGTTTCTATCAGCACGCTGCCTTGCAGCCAGTTGCCATAATCTTTAAACTCTGCAAATTCGAGCAGCCCACTGGCGAATGTATTAGCTTCATGCCCATAATGGCCAATCAGTATCTTCATAGAATAAGTCCCCTGCAATCGGCTTTTGCTTCCCTGTTTAATCAGACGCAAAATCTAGCTATTCTGACTAAACATTATTCAGACCTAAATCTTGCTCTACTTTGTAGCAGGCAACATAATGATCTGCTTTTGCTTCCCTAAACTGAGGGTCTGCCTTGGTGCATATATCCATCCGGTAATCGCAGCGAGGGGCAAAACGGCAGCCGGGAGGAGGGTCAATCGGGCTTGTAACCTCACCATGGACTATGCCTTTTTTGGCCGTGCGCCGAGAGAGGTTAGGTACTAAAATTGCATTCAGGAGCATTTGTGTATAGGGGTGCAGCGGATCTTTGAACAGATCGCGTGAACTGCTTTTTTCCACGATCTGTCCCAGATACATCACGCAGATCTCGTTGGAAATATGTTTGACGACCGACAAATCATGGGTGATGAACATATAGGTAAGTCCCATATCGTCTTGCAGATCCATCAAAAGATTTAGGATCTGGGCCTGAATGGAGACATCAAGGGCTGAGACAGGCTCATCGCAGACGATAAATTTGGGTCTTAAGGCCAGAGCCC
This sequence comes from uncultured Mageeibacillus sp., assembly GCA_964624395.1. Lineage (GTDB taxonomy): Bacteria > Bacillota > Clostridia > Saccharofermentanales > DTU023 > UBA1046. Next base: position 4,093 of record CAZUWY010000050.1, read on the forward strand.
TTGCCACACCGATCCTTTGCCTGCGACCGCCATCCAGTTCATGTGGATAGGCATCAGACAGACGCCTGGCCAGACCGACTATTTCCATCAGTTCCGCCACTCTCTCAGCCAGCTCATTTTTGGAAGCAAAGATATCGTTGACCAGCAAGGGCTGCGCGATAATGTCAGCTACCGACTTTCTGGGATTAAGACTGGAATAGGGATCTTGAAAAATGATCTGCATGGCCAGACGCAGATGGCGCATACGGGTTTTACTGCATTTGGCGATGTCTTCGCCGTCAAAAAGAATCTGACCGCTGGTGGGTTCCAGCAGGCGCAAAATGGTGCGGCCCAGTGTCGACTTGCCGCAGCCGCTCTCACCGACAATACCAAGTGTTTTGCCCTTGTCGATAGTAAAATTTACTTTGTCAACAGCGTGCAGCTTAGACTTTCTGCCAATACTAAAGTACTTGCATAAATCTTTAACTTCAACCAAGGCATTGTTGCTCTGTTCAGCTTCAGTCATGATTTACCTCCAGAGCCTGATCGGAAAAGAGATGACAGCGGATAAAATGACTGTCAGAGAGTTTTAACAGCTGAGGATGTTCTTTAATACATCTCTCAAAACAATGCGGGCAGCGATCCTGAAAATGACAGCCGAAAGGTAGGGCTGTCGGGTCAGGCATCAATCCTTCGATCGGCTGAAGTCTTTCAGTTTCCTCATCTAAGATAGGGATGGAACCAAAAAGACCCACTGTGTAAGGATGATGATCTTCAGCTTCAAAGATATCTTCTACCGTGCCCAGCTCAACAAGTTCACCGGCGTACATGACCGCTGCATCGTCACACATATTGGCTACGACCCCCAGGTCGTGCGTAATAAGAATGGTGGCGGTGCCCAGTTTTTCATTTAAATCACTCATCATTGCCAGTACCTGGGCCTGAATAGTGACATCCAGGGCAGTTGTCGGTTCATCGGCTATGAGCAGTTCCGGCTCGCAGGCCAGTGCGATGGCAATGATGACTCTTTGCTTCATACCGCCGGAAAACTGATGCGGATATTCCTTTTTGCGCTCTTTGGGGATTCCTACCAGCTCTAAAGTATCTTCCACCCGTTTTTCTAGTTCTTCTTTACTTTTCTTTTCCGGATTATGGTATTTAAGTGCCTCGTAGATCTGGTCGCCGACATTCATAATCGGATTAAGCGAGGTCATCGGGTCCTGGAAGATCATGGAAATCCTCTCACCGTTGATCTCCTTTCTCATCACTTCATCCGACAATTCAAAAAGATTTTGCCCATGAAAGAGGATCTCGCCTCGGTTAACTTTGCCGGTGCGATCAGGTAAGAGCCGCAGGATAGACAAAGCAGTCGTTGTTTTGCCCGCTCCGGTTTCTCCCACCAGACCAAATGTCTCACCCGCCCTGACGGAAAAAGAGACATTGTTGACAGCATGAACAGTTTCCAGATCAGTGGCGTAAACCACTTCGAGATTTTTGATCTCTAATACATTGCTGTTCTTATCTGTTTTATCGAGGCTAAATTCACTCATTAGCATTTACTCCTTAGCCAAGGCAGCTCTATCAGTCCTTGAGTCTGGGATCGAGTGCATCCCGGAAGCCATCGCCCACCAGATTGAAAGAGAGGGCAGTGATGATGATGAAGATACCGGGGGAGATGATCATATAGGGGAACTGACGCATGAACTCTCTGGCTTCAGCCAGCATTGCCCCCCACTCCGGTGCCGGTGCCTGCACACCCACACCGAGGAAACTGAGGCTGGATGCTGTCAAAATCATATTGGAGACGCTTTGCGTTGTTTGGACAATGATCGGTCCCATGGCATTGGGCATTACCTCTTTGAAAATTATATGTCCGTGTCTGGCGCCATATGCCTTGGCTGCTTCTACATAATCTGAATCAACGACTGTAAGCATTGAAGAGCGAGCCAAACGGGCAAAACTGGGCAGATTCGACAGGGCCAGGGCAATGACTAGATTAGTAGTACTGCTACCCAGAGCGGCCACCAGCGTAAGAGCAAGCAAAGTGGCGGGGATGGACATCAGCATATCCATGATGCGCATAATAATATCGTCGAGCCAGCCGCCAAAGTATGCAGCGACCGCCCCCAAGACACCGCCCAGCAGCAGCGATAGAGCTGCAGATAAAATACCAATGATCAAAGAAATACGAGAGCCAAAGATGATGCGCGAATAGATGTCTCGCCCATAGATATCCGTGCCGAACCAATGCTCAGCGCTAGGTCCCTGCCGGCGTATTTCCGGATTATGGCGGGTGACAGCATCTGCGTCGGCAATTACATCGGCGAAGATAGCGCAAAATAAAACGAACAGTAAAAGGACCAGTCCCACCATAGCGCTTCGATTCTTTTTAAATCTGCGCCAGAATTCTTTCAGCTTGCCCTTGCGTTTGAGGGCAATACTTTTGTCTTTTTTTGCTGCTGCTCGCGCCATGGTTACTGCCCCCCTAACCCTTTTGGTACTTGGCCTTGATGCGCGGATCGATGAAAGCATACATCAGGTCAACGATGAGCATGATCACGCCATAGCTTAAGGCCAGTAAAATAATGCTGGCCATTACCACAGGTATATCTTTCATCTTGATACTGAGGACAATCAAAGAGCCAAGGCCTGGCATGGCAAAGACAGTTTCACTGACAATGGCACCACCCAGCAGCGAGCCGAAAATATAGCCCACCGTGGTGATTACTGGCAACAGCGCATTTTTGAAAGCATGCTTGAAAATTATTACTCTTCTGGGTACACCCTTGGCCTGCGCTGTGCGCACATAATCCATCCGGATTGTCTCCAGCATGGATGAGCGCGTAATACGAAGTACGGCACTGCCATTGGCCAGCGTCAGAGTAATTGTGGGCAAGATATAGTGCATCCAGCTGGCTGCACCGGCTGACGGCAGCAGCCCGAAAGATAAGGAAAAGACAAGTATTAATACCATGGCCACCCAAAATGGCGGCATCGCCACCATGGTCATGGCCACGACATTAACTGCTGTGTCAAGCTTGGAGTATTGCTTGACCGCACTTAAAACCCCCAGAGGGATGCCAAACAAAGTGGATCCGATCATGCCGCAAAGAGCCAGATAGATACTGACCGGGAAGCGGGTGAAGACATCGTCAAAAACGGGTTTCATAGTCCGATAAGAGAGGCCGAAATCGAGATGGGTGATGGCATTATAGAGGTAGCGGAAAAAACGAGTGAAAAAGGGAGCATTAAGTCCCATCTCTTCTGTTAGTTTATCTACTGCTTCTGCGGTGGCCGACTGCCCCAGGATAAGTCTGGCAGGATCGCCGGGGGTGAAGTCCATGATAAAAAAGATAATAAAAGCGATGCCAATAAGAACAGGTATCATTTGGAGGAGTCGTTTACCGATGTAGCGAAGCATACAAACACCTCATTCCTGCCACCCAGTATGGGAGACTTCGGTGATTAGCAGTAAAGCAGGCAATAATACGAAGAGCTAAAAGCCAAAAGCTCAAATCTATTATGCCACCAATTCTATATTTTAATTGCGCACTCAACGCAAGATAATACACAAAACCCTAAGCTAATTTATGCATTATAGCATATAAATATTACATCAACAACTTAAAAACCTGAGCTCTATGCCTAAATC
>CAZUWY010000050.1:7823-11271 GCA_964624395.1 uncultured Mageeibacillus sp.
AACTATCAAAAAGATATTTTGGCCAAGAAAAGATCCGCTCCAGCGAAACGGATCTTGCCTTGAATATTTTATGGCATCGAGCCCACAATATTTGCATGCTAATTCAAAACAAAATTTATTGGCAGCAATATTTTAAGGTTAATCTTTATCGATGGTACTTTCTAAGACCATGCCAACATAATGCACAAGATCTTTGGCTGTGGAATGCACCGGTGAGTAAGCCAGATCAAGGTGAAATAAATCATCTACTTTGGCACCAAAGGTCATGGCAGTAGCCAGCACATCTATGCGCTTGTCTACACCTTCATAGCCTACAATCTGCACCCCCAGAAGCTTTCTTGTCTTTTTATCAGCAATAGCTTTAATAATCAGGTCTTTTCCCCTGGACTGAGAGGCTTTATCCGGCCCTTTGATATGGACTGTCTCTATCTGATAGCCAGCTGCAAGGGCTTGCTGCTCTGTTAGCCCGGTTCTAGCTACACTGAGATCAAAGACCTTAAAGATGCCGGTGCCAAGAACACCTCTGAAGCTTAAATTACCTCCCGTAACAACATCTCCTGCGATGCGGCCGGTTTTATTGGCAGTCGAACCCAGGGGGATATAAGCTGGTTTTTCTGTCACTAGATTGAAAGTTTCTATGCAATCGCCGCAAGCGTATACATCAGGGTCACTGGTCTGAAGATATTGATTGACAGCAATGGCGCCTGTATCCCCCAGCTTAATACCAGCCTCCTTTGCCAGTGAAACTTCAGGCCTAACTCCTGCTGCGATGATTACTATATCTGCAGGTATTTTTTCATCCTCGCCAGTCAGATCATGATTTGCAGCTATTCCTGTAGCACGGGTATTTGTATAGATCTTGATATTTTTAGACTTAAGATACTCCTCGATATGAGCAGACATGTCGTGATCCATAGCAGGGTTGACGTGGGGAAGCATCTCGACTAAATGAACCTTAAGGCCGCGCTGGATAAGACTTTCAGATAGCTCCATGCCAATGCTGCCGCTACCGATGATTGCTGCGTTCTGAGGCCTTTTATCTCTAATGAAGGCATCAATAGCCAGCGCATCTTTTATATTTCTTAAGCTGAAGACATGACCTTGCTCTACCCCCGATATGGGTGGGATTATAGATCTGGCTCCGGTGGCGATGATGAGTTTGTCATAATTGTCGGTAAATGTCTCATCATTATCTAGATTTTTTACAGTTAGAGTTTTTTTCTGCCGGTCAATTTTGATTACTTCATGCTTAATTTTGACCTCGACATTATATTTTTCCTTAAAATAATCTACGCTTCTTGGCATCAGCGCTTCAATATTTTTAATTTTACTGCTGATAAAAAAGGGGATGTCACAGCCGGCATAAGAAATATGCGGGCCCTTTTCATAAATAACGATCTCAGCATCCTTGTTATTGCGGCTCGCTTTAGTAGCTGCCGAGGTTCCTGCTGCTACAGCTCCTATGATTAGTATTCTCATTTTATAAGTCTCCTTTAAACACTTATCTGATTACATAAGTCCGATGTTTGCTGATCTTAGCTTTACTAATTTTACCAAGTCCGATGACTATTGAATTTGAAATTAGTCTAACAGGAAAAGGTTATACTATTCGTAACTATGCTACCCGAGAAGTTAAAGGGAATTAGGTAGATGTTTCCGACTGGAATTTTTAGGCTGATCATTGGATTTCGAGGTTTTTCTATTAGCTAATTTCTATTTGCTTACAAAAGATGTCGGAATCTTCTCTCAGTCTAAACACCATATTTCCTCTCAAATTTGCGCATCTAAAAAGATGTATAGCATTTTCATAATACCAGTAAAACAAACTAATAAGAGGTAAAAATAATACTGAGATTAGCCAGTAAGACTACTTAATGTTAGAAGTGTTACCAGATTTACCTTTTGCTTGCGAAATATAACTGACTATTGTCAAATGGGTACCGGTATAAATTGCTGAGGGAGTAGGAGGCATTAGAAAGAAAAATTGCTGGTCAATCTTTCCTTAGCTTTACTTAAGAGCTCAATAATTAATTAACAAAGAATAAGTGAGGTAGTAATCATGTCAAATCGTTTAGAAGGTAAAGTTGCAATTATAACAGGCGGATCTAGTGGTATCGGTGCAGCAGCCGCCCGCCGCTTTGTAGCAGAAGGTGCAAAGGTCGTCATCAGTGACGTTAACGTTAAGGACGGTCAGGCTTTGGCTGATGAGTACAAAGATTCGATGGTTTTTGTCGAGCATGACGTTGCTAAGGCAGAGGACTGGGAAAAGGTTCGCGATACTGCTATTGAAAAGTTTGGCACAGTTGATGTCCTGGTGAACAATGCCGGTATTTCAGTTGCTAAATCTTTCTTTACCATGTCTGAGGAAGAGTACCGCAGGATCGTAGATATTAACCAGGTCTCTGTCTTCTTGGGTATTAAGATTGTGGGCGAAGTTCTTAAAAATAAGGGGGCAGGATCTATTATTAACACCTCTTCAATCAATGGCCTGATTGCTGGCGCGGTTGGTTATACAGATACCAAGTTTGCAGTGCGCGGCATGACTAAGGCAGCTTCTGCTGAACTTGCTCCCCAGGGCGTGCGCGTCAATTCTGTCCATCCTGGAATTATTGAAACTCCAATGGTTACTGATGGTGATGCAGTTGAGCAGATCAAAGCCTATGTTAACTTTGTTCCCATGCAGCGTATGGCTAAGCCGGACGAAGTTGCCAATCTGATGCTTTATCTGGCCAGTGATGAATCCAGCTATTCCACCGGTTCAGAGTTTGTTGTTGATGGTGGCCTGACACAATAATTGGTCTGAGACAAAGAGCCTAAATCTTAGATGAGTTAAAGATTTAGATCATAATTTAGCAATTACTTCCCCTAAAGCAGTGTAGACAATTAACTGCTTTAGGGGATTTTTTCTAAAAGAAGAAATTATTAAAATTGGTAAGAGAAGCTTTATCAGGCACGAATCTTTTACCCTCAAAGCATAGACTTGGGCAAGTCCTGCAGCAAAAAGCCTGCTGTTATATAATCTCTTTACTGAAATGCTTTTTTGAACTTAAAAGAGGCTAATAAAGCTGTGGGTAAAGGAATATTTTGGCTGTAAGAAGAATTTTAATAAAGCAATAAATATTAGACTTGAGCTATGATCTTTGCCCTGATAGGTTTTACAAGAAGAATTTTCGCATGAAAGGGGATTTCCTTTGCAGTATTTGATTATTGGTGTCATCTTGATCCTGGCTTTACTGGCCATTAGTATTTCCAACCGGCATGGCATACCTTCACTTTTACTCTTTATTGTTTTAGGAATGGCTTTTGGTGCTGTCGGTTTAGAATTTAATGACTATGTCTTTGCTGATGGTTTTGCTACCGTTGCTTTGATGATCATCATGTTTTACGGTGGCTTTGGCACGAACTGGACGATGGTAAAACCTGCTGCCAAGGAAGCGATTATCTTAAG
>CAZUWY010000051.1:0-11256 GCA_964624395.1 uncultured Mageeibacillus sp.
GATGGAACCACACACAGAGTACAGAATTGCGTTTCAGTTTAACTTGCAGTTCATAGATCATAAAGGTCAGCTGTTTTAATTTTTAAGCGCCCAGTCACTGTGTTAGAATATTCTTCATATTATTTTTTTACCATAAAAAATTATCCGGTTTGGGGAGGTCTGATCATGAATCCTATTGCGACCATAAAGATGCAAAACGGCAATATCATCAAGATTGAATTATTGCCAGATATAGCCTATAACGAAGTTTCAAGCTTTATCTGGGCGGCAAATAATGGCTATTACAATAATCACAGCATTGAAAGAATAGTGCCCGGTTCCTGGATAGACATGAGTTATACCGCTTTTCAGCATGAGGAATGCAAATATTTTCTGCCCAATCGTCTGGCCGAGAAACCATCTGTCCCCGTCCCCGAGGAGGGCGACTTGTGCCTGGGCTATTATTCAGATAAAGAAATCTCCGGCACAGAATATTTCTTCCCTCTGAGAAGATGTGAACATCTGCAGTATAAATGCCCGGTGATAGGCAGGGTGCTGTCAGGCATGGATGAAGTCTACCGGCTGGGGCAGGTGGCAACCAGACCGGTCAAATATGAACCGGATCTGAAGATTGAAATTAATAAGCCCCTTAAAGCTGAGATCATCGCCAGTATTGAAATTGACAGCAAATTGATTTCTTATCCGGAGCCGGAAAAACTGAGCGATTTTGACTTGCCGGCCAGCTGGAAGACAATCAGAGAAATACCCGCTGAATAATATCCTGGCAAGATATTTCATCAGCGGGCAGTCACTTAAATTTGGGTGTTTTTGCTCTTGTATTTTCAGATCAAATCAAAGCATGAAGATTGCTTCTCTGATCACTTCTGCCACAGTGGGGTGGGGGAAGATCTGAGCCTTGATCTGATCGACAGTCATCTTTCTTTCGATCATCAGACCTGCTGCCACAATAATTTCCGAGACATATGAGCCCATCATATGGCAGCCGGCGACGGTGTCGCTTTCCTCGTAGACAAGCAGCTTGCACAGGCTGGGTTCGCGATCCGTCTCCGCCAGATAGCGACCGGAATAAGCGAAGGGGATTTTCACAGTGCGGTATTTGATACCTGCCTCATCCAGCTCCTTGGCTGTTGCACCCACAAATACCACCTCAGGATTGGTATAGACAACACTGGGACAGTTGTCATAACGCATTTCATCTTCTTTGCCCAGGATGGTGTTTACCGCCACCTCAGCTTCGCGCGAGGCGGCATGGGCCAGCATCCATCTGCCGTTGACATCACCGGCCGCATAGACACCAGGTACATTGCTGCGGCATTTATTATCTGTTTTGATCGCTCCCTTTTCGATTTCAAGCTCAATATTTTCCAGGCCAAAGCCAGTAAGCACTGCTTTGCGTCCGACTGAAAGCAAAACAATATCTGCCTCTAATTCCGACACAAGGCCGTCTTGTTCAAATAAAATCTGCTTTTCTTTTACTTCAGTCAGCTTGGTCCCAAGATAAAATTTAATGCCTTTTTTTTCATAGGCCTTTTGCAGCATGCTGCTGATCTCGGGTTCATTGCCCGCCAAGATGCCATCTTGCATTTCGATCACAAAGACCTCGCTGCCGGCACTGCAATAATAGCTGGCCATCTCCAGACCGATTACGCCCCCGCCGATGACTGCCAGCCGCTTTGGTATTTCTTCCAGATCCAAAATTCCTTTATTGGTGACAACAAAACCGCTGGCCAGACCTTCCTGCAAACCGGGGATCGGCGGTACGACCGGTACTGATCCAGTACAAATGAGGATATTTCTGCCCGCATATTTTTCGCCCGCTGCCTCGATTAAAAAAAGATCATCCTCTTTGCCTAAAATGACGGCATTGGCCTTTATTACATCGACAGCGGCCTCTTTCATCTTCGTCTTGATCCCGCTGACAAGCATTCTGACAATCTTGTTCTTGCGCTTGATCAGTTTTTCCTGATCAATAGCCAGATCTGAAGCCGAGACAGCAAAAGCTTTGCCCCCTCTGGCGGCATCGAGTATCTTAGCTGAATTTAGTAGTGTCTTGGAGGGAATGCAGCCTTCGTTGAGGCAGACTCCACCCAGCTCGCTTTTTTCAAACAGTACAGTCTTAAGGCCAGCCTGCCCCGCTCTTTCGGCTCCGGTATAACCTGCCGGGCCACCGCCCAGAATCATCAAATCATAAATCATATTAACTCCTAGCTCTTAAAAGCCAATTTTTCTTTTCAGATAATCAGAATTCTACCTTAAATCAAATTAGATTTCTGCGGAATAATTCTCTTTTATCAGACCGTGCCTAAAGGCGTGGATAAGCTCGTGCAGATCAGAGATGATGCTGTCCCATTCCCTGCCCAGATCCGTATCTGCCTCCATCAGGCGCTTGGGCATGGCTTCGACGATTTCCACTGTCGGCGTGTAGGAACCCAGATCATTTTCTATGCCGTAGTCCAAGCTGTGATGCTGGGCCAAAGCGAGATGATGTGAGTTAAAGATCAAGGTATAGCCGGCTATGCCTGTTTTGGGCTGGTAAGCTTTGGCAATGCCGCCGTCAATGACATAGAGCTTGCCGCTGGCCTTGACAGGAATCTCCCCGTCCTTGATTTTGACCGGCACATGCCCGTTTATTATGCGGGCTTTGTCCGGGTCCAGACCGAATTCCGCAATAATCCGACGGGCAGTCTCCTCATTTTCAGCCAGGCGGTAATAAGGATTGTATTTTTCTTTTCTGACCGCCTTGTCTGCGATGAAAAAATTCTCAAAAGTTGACATCTGGCTTTTGCCAAACAAAGGTGAGATAGGGCCGCACCAAAGATACCAGATGAAATCGAGAGCTGCTTGCTTTTGCTTTGAAGGGTTCAAAAAATAGGCGTCCTGAATTAAAAAGTCAAGCTGGTCCATCAGTTCTTTACCGCTGTAAAGGGTCCCTTTGATCTCCAGACTGCTGAAGCTGGAATCTTCATTGAGCGGAATGCAGCCGTGATAGAGCAGATTGTTGTTTACCGCCTTATACATGCTGCCCTTGGCAAAAAGGAAGCGCACATGCCTTTGCAAGGGCTCTGAATGCAAAAAGGAGGCCCGTATGCTGTGCATCAGTTCCTTTTCCTCCAAGCTGAGTTCGAGCGGATTTTCAGGATCAATAGTGGGGAAATTATTGTCCAGCAAAGGATATTCCTTGCCCTCATGCAAGTAAAGGCCTCGCGAGAAATCGACCTTGCCCAGGACAATACGCTCTTGCATCTTGTACTCTGGATGCTTTTGCAAAAGCTGCCCCTCCAGTTTGAACTGGATAATCGAGATCGCTTTGTGCATTCTGGCTGCGTGCTGCGGGTCCACCTGATCATATTCATTCTTGTCCAGCAGCTTGGGCTGGAATCTGGCACAGGGGTCCTGGGCATAAAACTGAGCGGCAAAAGAAGACAGCGGGCGCAAGTTCAAATCGTAGCCGTCCTCTAAAGCGTCAAAATTGTTATAGCCCAGACCGATGCGAAGCACAGCCGCCATGCAGACCTCATTGCCTGCGGCCGCCCCCATCCAGAGTATGTCGTGATTGCCCCATTGGATGTCCAGATCAGGAAAATTGATCAATTCCTCCATAATGCGGTGAGGACCCGGGCCTCGGTCAAAAATATCACCGAGAATATGAAGGGTGTTCACACAGATATTTTGAATCATATTGCAGATGGCAACAATGAAAGAGCGGCTGGCCCCAGCTTCAATGATAAAGCGAATAATACTGTCGATATATTCTTTTTTGTCCAGCTGGTCCTTATCGGTGAAGAGCAGTTCAGTGATGATGTCATAGTAGACGGCTGGAGTTTTGCGGGCAATATTTTCTCGGGAGTATTTGACCCCGATATAGCGGCAGAGATCAACTAATCTAAAGATAGTGATGCGGATCCACTCAGGATTGAGCCTTTCTGTCTCCTGCAAAAGCTGCAATACCCGTTCAGGGTCATAGATGAGATTGGCCAGCTGGTTTTGCTCCTCATAAGTCAGCCTGTTGTCATAGAGCTCGGAAATCTTGGTGCGGATATTGCCGGAGGCTGAGCGCAGCAGATGAAGGAAGGCTTTGTCTTCACCGTGCAGGTCACTGAAGAAATACTCTGTCCCCTTGGGCAGTGCTTTGAGGGCATTGAGATGAATGATTTCAGCAGTTGCTGTTTTTATATTGGGATAATCCTTGGCCATCAGCTTCAGATACTTGATTTTATCCATAATTACCTCCTCACTTAGCAAAGCTTTTCTTCAATCTTCACCTTAACAGGCAAGTTTTATTAAAAATAATTATACTAATAAATCTTAGCAGCGTTCACTTGGAATGTCTTTTCAAGCTAAGGAAAAGAAAAAAGAGCAGTTACAAAAATTGGCTTTGCCAGGCTGATGGTTTAGAATAAGACAAATCCGACGATAAAAACAATCAGCAATTTATTTGCCTGTACAAGCTGCAGGTTAATCGGACGTGGAGTAGAAGTGGAAGAACTGCGTTTAAGATTTGGCATAGATAAGATGAGGCTGTTATTTGCCCGCTACAACAGACTGCTCCGCTTTCTGGTCATAATACTTGTGATTGTGCTGGTGGTATTCTTTGCCAGCAGCCAGTTTGCCGATATCAATCCGGAAGAGTTCAGGCAGGCCATAGATGAGCTGTCCTTGCCGCGCCTGGCAATTGTTGCCCTCCTGGGTCTTTTTGCCTTTTTTATCTCCGGCAGCTATGATCTGGTGGAAAATCTCTTCCATCCCAGTGGCCTGAGCTGGATGAATCTTTTATGGGTGGGCTGGACATCCCAGTCCTTCGGACGCTTTATGAGTTCGGGCGGGCTTTCCGGAGGGGCTCTGCGCATCAAACTCTACAAGCGCTACCACGATGCCAAAGAAATAACAATCGGCTATGCAGCCAGAATCTGGGCAGCCGGTCTGACCGGCATTTCCTTTTTAATCTGGCTGGGCATGCCCTATGCACTTGGACGTTTTGATCCTCTGGTGCTTCTTCTTTCCGGCCTATTCAGTCTTTACCTGCCCTTTTACTATTTGACCGGCTTCATTAAAATAGGGCGTTTCAGCATCAAGGATTCGCCCATCGGCATGATGCCCCTGGTTGAAAAGGCAAGCCTGCACCTGATTTCAACAGTAGAATGGCTGGCGGCCTTCTTTTTCTTCGTCTTCTGCCTCAAGCTTTTTTCACCTCTAATCTCTTTGCCGGTGCTGCTTTTTGTCTTCGCCGCATCCACTGCCCTGGGTTATCTATCCTTTATTCCCAGCGGCCTGGGCAGCTTTGACCTGGCCGCCATCAGCATGCTGGAATCCTCTGGCCTTATTGCGGAAAGAATTGTTTTATCGCTGCTTTTATACCGAATATTTTTCTTTTTTGTCCCCTTCATCATTTTCATGCTGGCCTTTGGCCTGAACAGCAGCTATCGGTACTTTGCCTGCAAAAAGCAAAAAACTTCTTAGACTGATCCCTTTTTCTCTTAAAAAAGCCTGTATCTTAACAGTAAAAGCAAAACTGTTATTTATCTCACTAAACAGCAAGATAGATAATAAGGTATAATTTTCTCTAGTATTTAAGTTCAATTGCTGAACTTGGGAGTAAAGTATAGAGAGGGCGATAATATGGACTATGAAAAATTAGGCTTGTTTTATCTGGGGCGGCAAATTGATGCCGCCAGCAATGAAAAAACTGGTGATCTGCTTTTGTATGATGCCAAAGATTTGACGACCCATGCCATGTGCGTGGGCATGACCGGCAGTGGCAAAACCGGTCTTTGTATCGGCTTGCTGGAGGAAGCGGCCATGGATCGCATCCCGGCAATTGTGGTTGATCCCAAAGGAGATATGACCAATCTGCTGCTCGGTTTCCCGGAGATGAAAGCAGAAGATTTTGAGCCCTGGGTGCTCGAAGACGAGGCCAATACCAAAGGTATTACGATCAAGGAGCTGGCAGCCCAGCAGGCTGAAAACTGGCGCAATGGCCTGGAAAGCTGGGGCATTGATCCCGACAGAATCCGAGTTATGAGAGAGACAACAGATTTTGCTATCTACACACCCGGCAGTTCTGCCGGCCGTCCCCTCTCCGTGTTAAAACTACTCAATCCTCCTCCGGCCAAGCTGATGGAGGACAGTGAGCTGGTTTCAGAACAGGTGTCCGGAACTGCTTCAAGCCTTCTCAGCCTAATTGGCATCGATGCGGATCCTCTCCAGTCCAGAGAACATATTCTTATCTCCAATATTTTGCATCAGAGCTGGCTCAATCAGCAGAATATGGATTTGTCTCAATTGATAGCCATCATCCAGAAGCCACCGTTTTCCACAGTGGGTGTGATGGAGTTGGAGGATTTCTTCCCGCAAAAGGACCGCTTCAATCTGGCCCTGCGCTTCAATAATTTGCTCGCTTCACCTCAGTTTTCCAGCTGGCTGGAAGGAGAAAGCCTAAACATCAGCAATCTCCTTTACACTGCTGACGGTAAGCCGAGAGTATCTATCTTATCCATCTCCCATCTGGAAGATAATGAGAGAATGTTCTTTGTCTCCCTGCTGCTTAATCAGCTGGTCAGCTGGGCCAGATCACAACCCGGAACCTCAAGCCTCAGAGCTCTGTTTTACATGGATGAGATCTTCGGCTATTTCCCGCCGGTGGCAAATCCACCTTCCAAACCACCGCTGCTGACGCTGTTAAAGCAGGCCAGAGCTTATGGCTTGGGCATCATGCTGACAACGCAAAACCCGGTTGATCTGGATTATAAAGGTCTGGCCAATATGGGCACCTGGTTCATTGGCCGGCTGCAGACTGAAAGAGACAAGGCCAGACTTCTAGACGGTCTCGAGGGTGCAGCAGCTGCATCGGGATCCTCTTTTGACAGAAAGGGCATGGATACTTTGCTTTCCGGCCTAGGCAAACGAGTCTTTTTGATGAACAATGTCCACGACCAAGAACCGACGCTCTTTGAAACGCGCTGGGCCATGTCTTATCTGGCCGGTCCCCTGATGCGCAATCAAATCAGGGATTTATCCCTGGCTGGTAGGAAAGAATTGCCTGCAGCAGAGCAAAGGGTGGCGCCCACAGTCAGGGCAGAAGATGCGCCTGCAGTTGAGCAAGCGGTGGTGGAGGCAGCCGATCTTACCCAAGAAACAGTAATACCTGCCGTCCCTGCTGCTTCAGCTGGCGGTGGCGCTCAGGCAGAGGAAATTCCTGTGCGAACAGAGCCTCAGGTAGGAGTAATGCCGCCGACAGTATCAGATTTTGCAGCAGATGGGCTGCTTTTAATCTCTCCCGTAGGCCCTCAGGGCATCCCGACCTATTATCTGCGGGCAGAAGAGGGAGAGGTCTTAAGACCGGCCATTTATGCTCTGGCGGATATCCATTTTGAAGACAAGAAGAACTCCATCTCCCACAGCCGTTCTGAAAGCTGGCTGACACCTCTGGAGGAGGGTCTGGTCAATACTGATTGGCAAATGAGGGATGATCTGGATATCAGGGACAGCGATCTCAAGACAAAGGCACCGCGCGGGGTTCAATATATTGCGCTGCCGGAGGCCGCTCAGAAAAAGACCAGCTACACCCAGTGGGAAAGAGAGCTGAAAGACACTATCTTCAGAAGAAGCGTTTTAGAAGTCTTCCAGCATAAAGCGACACAAATACTATCTCAGCCCGAAGAAAATGAGAGAGATTTTAAGCTGCGCATCGAACAGAAACAAAGAGAAGAAAGAGATGAGGCTGTAGAAAAGCTGCGCGATAAATACAGAATTCGCATCACCAGAGCGGAAGAGAAAATTCGCAAGCAAGAGCAGCAGCTGGAGCGCAAAGAGGAGTTGGCCAAGGACGGCAAAAGACAGACGGCAATATCCGTAGGCACCACCGTTTTGAACGCAATCCTGGGCAAAAAGGCTCTATCCACCTCAACTCTAGGGCGGGCCACAACTGCAGCCAAGACCGGCAGCAGATCCGCCAGACAGGGAAGTGAAGTTCAGCGCGCCGAAGAGAGCCTGGCTGTCTACAAGGAAGAGCTGGAAAGCATTGAAAATGAGCTGAATAAAGAAATCGAACTGATTCAAAAGCAGTACGATCTCAAATACGATGAGATCAGCAATGTTGAGCTCACAGCCAAGAAGACAGATATCAGGCTGCGTGCCTTTGCCCTAGTTTTCCTGCCCGAGGATCTAATTTGATTCTGCCAGGCCTGCCTGACTGATCTAAAGCTCTAAAAGCTCAGATAGATCACGGATAGTATACTGGGCCTCTGACAAAGGATGAATGTTTTTAGGATCATAGAGGCAGCTGGCCAAACCGAAAGCTACAGCTCCCCTGATATCTGATTCAGGGGAGTCTCCTACCATCAAAACAGTATCCGGATCAGGATTTCCCAGCATTGACAGGGCCGCTTCAAAAAAGAGCGGCTCTGGTTTTGCCGCTCCGATGGCCTCTGAGACAAAAATATCTGCAATATAGGGCATCAGGCCGGAGAGGGCAAAACGCCTCTTTTGCACAAAATCCACCCCATTAGTGGCAATGGCTATTTTGCCTCTGGTGGATAATTTCTTCAGCGTCTCTTCAATGCCGGGATAGACCAAAGCCTGGTAGCTGAGATGAGTTAAGAAAGATAGATTGGCCAAGTCTGGCTTTAAATAAAGACCAGTCTGCTTAGTTAATATCTCAAAGCGCTTGAGTAAAAGCTCATCTTTGGAGATTTTACCCCCGGCCATGTCTTGCCAGAGCCCGCGATTGATTAAATGGTAGCTGGCAAAAAGCTCATCATTAAACGGAAGCCCCATATCTGCCAGCATGCTGGCGAAGGAAATCTTTTCCGCCTGATCAAAATCTAGCAAGGTGCCGTCTGCATCGAGCAGGTAAATTTCATAATTGTTCTTTTTCATTTCCCCTCTTCCCTCCGGCAAAAATTTACCGGCTTCGAAAAAGACAGTCTTTCAGCCATCCGCTTAAGAGTTCAGTTGATTTTGCTGAAAATGCTGCAAAACCAAGCTGGCCAGAGCAAGGCCAAATGCCGGCGGCACCAGGGAGCTGGAAGCCGGAGCCTTATCTGCCAGTTTTTTAAATCTGGCCCAAGCTTCCTCGTCTGCTATTTCATCTGAGAAGACGACAGGCAGATTTATGATCCCTCTATCCTTTAGCTTTTTTCTCATAATCCGAGCCAGAGGATCAGTATGAGTTTTGCTAAGATCGGCAGTCTTAACTTTGGTGGGATCTAGCTTGAAAGCTGCCCCCATTGAAGAAAAAACAGGAATTGAAAGTTCAACTGCTTTGGCCAGGAGAGCGGTTTTGCTTTCAATGCTGTCGATGGCATCGATAATAATGTCTGTATCCGCCTGCAAGGAGAGGACAGCATCAATTTCGTCTGCTTGAACAAAAGAGGAATACTCCAGCACAGCAGCACTGGGGTTGATATCGAGAATACGTTTTCTGGCCAGAGAGCTCTTTTTTTCACCCAGACTTGAATGGAGGGCATAAAGCTGGCGGTTGAGATTGCTTTTTTCAATCTTGTCACCATCTACGAGCAAAAATCCTCCAACCCCCAGCCTGGCTAGAGCCTCGGCGGCAAAAGAGCCGACACCGCCCAGACCGAAGATAGCAATTTTTGCAGCAGAAAGGCGCAAGGCCAGCTCTTGGCCCAGGAGAGGCAAGGAGCGGATAAAAAGCGGATTATTGAGAGCTTCTTCGCTCATCTCAGCCAATTCTTCGCAAGATGGCCCGGGCCACATGGATACCTGTTGCCCCGGCCTGGGATAAACCTCTGGTTATACCGGCACCGTCGCCAATGGCGAAGAAATTGGGCAGCTCGGTTTCAAAGTCGGAATCAAGTTTGACCCGGCCGCTATAAAATTTTACCTCCACACCGTATAGCAGGGTGTCAGCGTTGGCGGTACCCGGTGCCAGCTTGTCCAGGGCATAGATCATCTCAATTATATTATCGAGATGGCGCTTGGGCAGGACCAGGCTTAAATCGCCCGGTATGGCATCTAAAGTGGGCTGGACAAAGCATTTTGTCATGCGGTGGGAAGTTGTTCTGCGCCCGTAGATCAGATCGCCGAAGCGCTGCAGCAGCACGCCACCACCGAGCATATTGGAGAGGGCGGCAATGTGTTTGCCATAGCGATTGGGCTCTCTGAAGGGATCGGTAAAGCGATTGGAAACCAGCAGGGCAAAATTGGTGTTTTCTGTTCTAAGGGCCGGATCTTCATAGCTGTGACCATTGACTGTAATAATGCCGTCGGTATTTTCCGTGACCACACGGCCGTAGGGATTCATGCAGAAAGTTCGGACAATATCGTGATACTGCTTAGTTTCATAGAGCAGTTTAGCCTCATACATGGCATCGGTTATTTCTTTGAAGACCAGAGCGGGCAGCTCCACCCTGAGACCTAGATCCACCTGATTGTGGGTCATTGAAAGGCCCAGCTCTTTGGCCTGGCTGGCAAACCATTCAGATCCTGCCCTGCCCGGTGCTGCAACCAGCCATCTGCCTTCAAAATCGCCGGCTGATGTCTCGAGCAGATAGCGGCTGTCCGCCCTGACCGGCTCAGCGGCTCTAATATTTTTAGCTATTATATTGTCAACTTTTGTCCGGCAGAAAATATCCAGCTTATCTTGCAGCCAGCTAAACTGCTTTAAGAGAATCTCGCGATTTCTCTCCGTGCCCAGATGCTTGCATTTGGCGTCTAAAAGATGGATGTCGCAGCCTAAAGCCTTCCGGCGCACTTTTTCTGCAGCTGCAGTACCGGTCGAAAACAGTTCAGAGGTGGCGCCGAACTCCTGATTGATCCGGTCGACATCATAAATCAGATCCATAATCTGCTTTGAGGGCAGATAATCGGTCAACCAGCCGCCAAACTCAGTTGTAAAATTAAACTTGCCATCGGAGAAAGCTCCCGCACCGCCAAAGCCCCGCATTATGTCGCAGGTGGGACAGTGAATGCAGCTGTTGACATCGCCAGCAATGATCGGGCAGTTTCTGTTGGCGATATTTTCTCCTTCTTCCAGTAAGGCAATTTTCAGCTCGGGATTACTGCGGACTAGTTCGAAAGCTGTGAAGATGCCGGCAACACCAGCACCAATAATTAAAACATCGTATTTTTTCATCTTGCTTCTCTCTTGACGATTTTTGCAAACATTAACGACTTTAACAAAAGAGCTAAATCAATTCAAGCTTAGCAAGAAATGACTGCTTCTTCAATCGAGGGCAATATAGAGCCATTTGCGCTGCTAGTATTTTTCGCTAGAAATGACGCTATGAAAGGTAT
>CAZUWY010000052.1:0-10983 GCA_964624395.1 uncultured Mageeibacillus sp.
TTTTTTATGGGAGAAAAATGGCTGTGCAAAAATTCCTCTTTTCTAAGGGATAAGAACAATTTAAGCTGATTTTTTACCTGCTCATTTGCAATTGATAATAGCAAGAAGTGGGTTTAATGAATCTAATTATTTTACTTGATTATTATCAGCTTGATATGTTAGCATACCAATACTGCCCAAAAAGATTGCCGATTAGTGTAACGGTAGCACACCTGACTCTGACTCAGTTCGTGAGGGTTCAAATCCTTCATCGGCAGCCAAAAGGACAGCGGTTTTTGTTAAAAGCGCTGTCCTTTTACTTGCCTCCACTTGGCCGTTAAAATTTTCTAATTTGCTCTTTTCATCTGCTAATTCGAAGAATTTTGTTTAGCAGCTGCCTTTAATCCTAAAAAATAAGGCCAAATTTGCTGGTCGTTAAGAGCAGAAAAAGACTAAAAACATATGCTGCTGCCCGCTAAAAAATACTGTCTGGCTAGAAAAACAAACAAAAATCAACCGCTCAACAAAGCCTGGCATTCAGGCGATGGCGTAGTGACTGAGCGGAGCTAGATCTATTCTTTTGCACTCAGTCTTATTTGAACAGATTTTAGCTTAATGACCAAAATATTTATGACAAGGCAAATTAAGATACTATTATTCATCAAGAGCAGTAAAAGCGCCTCTGCCAGCTGTGTTAATCGTTTTCTTAGTTTTTAGCAGATAATATCTCTGTATGGATTTCACTATTTGCTGTAAACTGTCTAAATGCAGGTGCAGCTATGAAAGAATACAGAACAATTTTAACTTTCATTCGTGAAAATAAATGGCGCTACGGTATTGGCATCGTCTCTTTGCTCTTTGTCGACACCATCAGTCTTTTAATCCCTCAGATTATGCGCAGATTTGCCAATTGGGCCCAATTCGATGATTTGACAGAAGATCGTATTCTTTGGGCCACAGTGGCTATCTTCTTGCTGGGTATAGCAGTGGCTGCCGGCCGCTATGGCTGGCGGGTGTATATTTTCGGCACAGCCAGGCAGCTTGAATATTGGCTCAGAGATAAACTCTTTCAAAAATATCTCTCCCTCGATGATCATTTTTTTATTAAGCATCGCACAGGAGACTTAATGGCACATGTGACCAATGATGTGCTAATGGTGAGAAATTCCATGGGCGGCGGGGTGATCATGATAGTCGACGCTATCTTTATGACCATATTCTCCATCGCCATGATGATCTATACCGTGGGTTTGCGCACGACTATTGTCTCTTTATTGGCGCTGCCTTTCATAACAGTGATTGTCTTTAGCATGTCAAAACCTCTGCAGCGCAGAAGCCGTGAAGTGCAGGACAGTTTTTCCGATTTGACCAACGAAGTGCAAGAAAACATTACCGGTATCAGCAATATCAAGGCCTTCGGCATTGAAGACAAGCGCTCTGATGATTTTTCCCAAGTCAATGAGATGTACCGGCAAAAAAACATGGGCATGTTAAAGCTCAGTGTGCTTTTTGACCCTCTAATTGAGTGCGTGGCAGGTTTTGCTCTGGTTATTTTTATTTTCTACAGCAGCAATCTGCTTTTGAGGGAAAGCCTGACTTTGGGCGATTTTATCGCCTTGCTCAATTACCTGCACATGATGGTCTGGCCGCTGATGGCAATCGGCTTGGTGGTCAACAGCTTTCAACGCGGTATTGCAGCCATGGGCCGCATCAACGAGATATTTGCCGCAGAAGCAAAAGTCAGGGAGTCTGCTGTCCCGGCTAAAATGGCAGATTATAAGGCTGGCGACAAAAAACTTACAATTGAGTTTAAGGATGTCTGGTTTCGCTATGCCGATGATTTGCCCTGGGTTTTACAAGGTGTCAGTTTCAAGCTGCAAGACAAAAAGAGTCTGGCCATAATTGGCCGGACAGGTACTGGCAAGAGCACTATTTTGAGCCTTTTGCTCAGGCGCTATGATGTCAGTGCTGGCCAGGTATTGATTAACGATACTGATGTCAAGGATATAGCTTTTGCTGACCTGTATAATGCTATTTCTTATGTTGAACAGGAAAGTTTTATTTTCTCCCGCACAATAGCAGGCAATATTGCCTTCAGCAGCGACGAGCAGTATGAGATTGAAAAAGTCAAAGAGGCGGCAGCTTTTGCCCATATTGCCCGCGATATAGAAGCGATGCCGGATGCCTATAAAAGCTGGGTGGGGGAGAGAGGGGTAAATTTGTCCGGTGGACAAAAGCAAAGACTGGCCATTGCCCGGGCCTATTACCAGCAAAGTAAAATTTTACTGCTCGACGATTCTCTTTCCGCAGTCGACACCAATACGGAAAGAGAAATCTTAAACCAGCTGGCCAAGATCAATAAGGGTTTGATCATGGTCAGTCAGAGAGTTTCAACCGTACAGCGGGCTGATGAAATCTTGGTGCTGGAAGATGGCGTCATCAGCCAAAGAGGCAATCATCAGAGCCTGATGCAAGACAGGGAGAATTTTTATGCCCGGCTTTACCAGAAACAGCTGCTGGAAAAAGAACTAAAAGAAGATCAGGAAGGGGGGCTGAAAAATGGCTGAAAATACTTATGATCATCATGATGATGCTGAAAATCAGCGTGGGCGCCTGGATCAAAAGATTCTCAAACGCCTCTATGCCTATGCTCTTCCTTATCTAGCTCCTTTTCTTCTTATTTTTTTCCTGATAATTTTGGCCATTGGCATGACTCTTTTGCAGCCGCGCTTGATTCAGATCCTAATTGACGGCAATTTTTCAGTCATAACAGATAGGACGGCCAGCCAGCTGGAAAAAGCAAATGCTCTGGCCGGGGCAGAAAAAATGGCCTTAATCTATCTGAGTACGGTTTTAGCGGCTTTTATCGCCAGCTACGGCCAGGCCTATTTGCTGCAAAATACCGGGCAAAAGATTCTCAAAAAAATCAGGCAAGATCTGTATGAGCATATCCTTAGGCTGCCGATGAAATTTTTTGACAATTATCCCCAGGGCAGCCTGGTGACCAGAGTGACCAACGACACTGAAACATTAAATGAGATGTTTACTTCTGTGCTTTCCAGCCTGCTGCGCAATTTGTTTTCCCTGGCGGGCATAATAATTTTGATGTACAGCATGGATTTTATGCTGGCCAGTCTGATCATGATAATCCTACCCTTTGTCCTGATTATTTCTTTTGTTTTCCGCAAGATTATCCGCAAGATCTATTTTGCCCAGCGTAAGATTATCTCCCAGATAAATACCAAACTGTCAGAAAATATCTCCGGCATGCGCACGATACAGGTTTTTCACCGGCAAAAGCAATTGAGTACGGAATTTGATCAGGTCAACAAGGAATATCTGCAGCTGAGCAAAAAAGAGATCAGATACTTTGCTACGTATAGGCCCTTTATTGAAATAATTCGTTCCTTGGGTATTGCAGGTCTGATCTGGTTCGGAGGCCACAGCCATTTGGGCGGTGTTCTCTCCTTCGGCATGCTCTATGCTTTTATTGACTATATTCAGCGTTTCTTTCAACCGATTCTGGAGCTGGCTGAAACCTATAATATTATTCAGGCAGCTATGACATCCTCCCAGCGTATTTTCTGGCTTTTGGATCAGGAAAAGGAAGATGAAGGCGGCAAAACACAGGTGCCACCGGAGGGCTTCAAAGGGCAGATTGAGTTCAGAAATGTCTGGTTTGCCTATCAGGATGAGGAATGGGTTTTGCAAGATCTCTCTTTTACGGTGGAGCCGGGAGAGTTTGTTGCCTTTGTCGGAGCTACAGGAGCGGGAAAATCCACCATCATGCATCTGCTATGTCGTTTTTACGATATCAACAGGGGGCAGATCCTCTTTGACGGCATCGAAATCAAGGAATATGATCTCAAGCAGCTGAGAGAGGCGATCGGGGTTGTTCAGCAAGATGTCTTCCTTTATTCAGGTACGATCATGGAAAATATCAGTTTGGATCGCCCCGAATTGAGTTCTGCAGATGCCAGAAAAGCTGCGGAAATTGTCAATGCAGAGCATTTTATCTGCAAATTGCCTCAAAACTATGAGGAAAGGCTTGCAGAGAGAGGAGGCAGTCTTTCTACCGGTCAAAGGCAACTCTTATCTTTCGCCCGAACGATTGCCGGCAGACCTTCAATTCTAATTCTTGATGAAGCTACTGCCAGTATTGACACTGAAACAGAGCTTTTGATTCAAGATGCCATTATGAAAATGGCAAAAGGGCGCAGCATGATTGCGGTCGCACATCGTATCTCTACCATTGCTGATGCTGACAAAATATTTGTTATGCATAAAGGCAGCATCGCTGAACAAGGCACAAGAGAAGAACTACTGGCTCAAGATGGTCTTTTTAATTTGCTGTACAAACTTCAATACGAAGAGTATTAAGGTCTATCTTTGCCGGAAAAGAATAAATTTCATTTATGCAGCCGCTCTTTAATGCTGGCTGCTAAAAGTCTCTTTTCCTCATCCCCACCTTCAAGCGCCGATGCAATTAAATCCTGCCATTTATCCTGAGCAATTATTTTACCTATAAAGATTAGATAATTTTCTTTATCTGCCAGCTCATTTTTTAGCAGCCAGTCTCTGAGATTTAAAAGGTGGCAAAGATGCTCTAGATCGACTGCCATCTTTTGAGCATGTTTAAGATACAAAAAGAGCATGTCCTCCACCTGTTCAAAGGCACTGATGCCGGGGACAGGACCTTCATCTATGAGAGCGTCAACAATAATGGCGATACCGTCAAAAGAAGCAGATTTCAATGAATCTTCTTGCAAGGCGGAAAGCAGCTCTCCCTTTCTGGCAGCAGTCAAAGCGAGATAAGAGTCCTGCACATCATTGGCGCAGCCATTTTGCAAAATCCAGGAGCGTATTTCTTCATTTGTTGCCTTTAGGCTTTCTATGGCGTGAATTTTACCCCAGCCGCTGACTTTTTTCGCGCTGGAAAATATCAGATCATTGCCGCCTGTCCAGTTGGCGACAGTAAAGATGACAAAGAGGGTGAATTCGTCGTAGAGAGCAAAGGTCAGCAAAAATTCAACAATGCCGTCAGCATCACCTAGATCAATCAGACTTAATAAACTTATGCCCAATTTGATGAATTCAACATTTTGGCTGTCACGCAAAAATCTTAAAATCAGGATTATCATCCAGTTTAAATCAATATCCTTATAGTCTGAGCTAAAGCTTTTTAGCATGGGTTCGAGCAGAGCCAACGCTCTTTTACCAGCCAATATGTTTTCAATTTCTGCAAGCAACTCTTTATCTTCGTTAAGGAAATACTCTCTAAAAAGATCAGCAATCTGCCTCCCTTCTTCTTCCAGAGTTTCCTCTTGCTGATGGTAGAGGCTGATACCGTCTTTTGCTCCAGGAGCAAAGGCAATTGTTTCTTCAATTCCTTTGCCTTCAATCTGGAAATCTCTTGGCAACCTGCCTTCTGCACCGACATTTCTATTAATTCTTTCAAAGATACTGCTTGAAGTAGACATAGATAATTTCTCCCTTTTATTTGTTAGCCTTGAGATCATAATAGTCTTATCAAGGCTCAGAAGATAGAGACAAGATTGCTTTTTAATTTGTCTTTGAAGAAAAAACCATCTGCAGATGCAAAAAGCTCCTTCTAGCCCTTAGTTTCCCTTTGTAGCTCTTACTAATTTAGGCCGATGAACAAAAAAGATCTGAAAGCTGGCAGCTGCCCAGACATTTTAATCTACGGTGTAACCTGCATCTTTGATCAGCTGCTTAACCTCAGACATATTGCTGACTTTCATTACCATGCCCGCGTTGGGTTCTTGTGTCTGATAAGGGTACATATATTTAATATTGAATGTGTCGCCTAAAAGATCCAAGAGCTCTGACAAGCTGCCCATGCGGGCAGGAATATAGACGATGAGCACATCGGTTAAATGGGCGGAAAAGCCTCCCTCGGCCAGAGCCTGAGCTCCTTGTTCAGGTTCATCGACCATCAGCCTGAGCATACCGTAGTCAGATGTTTCAGCCAGATTAAAGGACAAGATGTTGATGCCTGCTGATTTAAGCAGAGAAGTCACCTGCCGCAGGCGACCGCTGCGATTTTCAAGAAAGACAGATAATTGTTTTGCCATAATGCACTCCTTGGATTATCTTTGCAAAATTGTTTAGTAGAGCTGGCGCTTGTCTATAACCCGTTTTGCTTTACCATCGGAACGTTCCAGTGTATTTGGTTCCACCAGTTTTACCGTGGGATGTAGACCGATGGCATTTTGCAGTGTATCGCTGATGCGGCGGGAGAGTTTTTCCAGTGTGCTGACTTCATCAGAGAATAGATCGCCGTCGATCTCAACTGCTATCTCGAAAGTATCGTAGTCGTTGACCCTGTCAACCAGAATCTGGTAATGAGGCCCTGTTTCACTGATCTCGAAGAGGGCTGCCTCGATCTGAGAGGGGAAGACATTGACACCGCGGATGATCAGCATGTCATCGGAGCGGCCTTTGAAGCGGGAGATGCGCGCCGAGGTTCGGCCGCAGGCGCACGGTTCATGAGTGATGGAAGTCAGATCCTTGGTGCGGTAGCGTAAAAGAGGGATGCCTTCCTTGGTCAAGGTGGTGAGAACCAGCTCACCCATTTCTCCGTCCGGCAGCACTTCTAAAGTGTCCGGGTCTACCACCTCGGCATAGAAGTGGTCGTCCATGACATGGCTGCCCTGATGGACGTGGCAGTCCTGAGAGACCCCCGGTCCCATAATCTCGCTGAGACCATAGATGTCAAAAAGTTCGATGCCCAGTCCGGCTTCAATTTTTTGGCGCATTTCCACTGTCCAAGGTTCGCCGCCGCAGATAGCAACCCGCAGCTTGAGCTGGTCTTGCAGCTGGTTTTGCTTGATGTGTTCCATCACATGGGCCAGATAGGAGGGGGTACAAGCTATGGCAGTTGTGCCCAGATCGACCATGAAGTCCAGCTGACGGCGTGTATTGCCAGCTGAAATGGGGATCACGGTAGCGCCCAGATTTTCTGCCCCGTAGTGTAGACCAAGGCCGCCGGTAAACATACCGTAGCCGTAAGCCACCTGTACCTTGTCGCCGATACCGACACCGGCCATGGTCAGACAGCGGGCTACGCACTCTTGCCAAACCTCGATGTCTCGGCGGGTATAACCCACCACTGTAGCCTTGCCGGTGGTTCCTGAGGATGCGTGCAGGCGCACGATCTCAGTTTCCGGAGCAGCGAAGAGTCTGTAGGGATAGTTGTCTCTTAAGTCATCTTTACTGGTAAAGGGCAGCAAATTGATATCGGCGATGCCGGTAATGTCTGCAGGGGTTAGGTCTAGTTCCTGCAGGCGCTGCCGATAAAAGGGCACATGATGGTAAAGTCTGGTGATCAATTTTTTTAGCCTGGCATCGTGCAGCAGGCGCCTATCTTCAGTAGACATGCATTCTTTGCTTATATTCCAAATAGCCATATTGTCTCCGTCAATCTAAAAATTATGACCTGACTGATACAGGTGTGTTTTGCTGCAACTGGCCTTGCTGATGTTAGCCGCTGCCAGCAAAACTATTTAATAAAAAATTATACCCATAATATCTTATATATCCAACTACTCAGATTATTTTTACTAAAAGATTGCAAATGAAAATTCTATCGCGCAGGACCTGTTAGAGATAAAGCCCTAAGAAAAGGGACTTAAATAAAAAAGAGCCATAATTACTTTTTGCCCCAGCAGTTTTGTCAGATCTGTTGCCAGAGCAAAAATATGACTCAAATCAAGTTTAATATGCTTGCTATTTAAGGTTTTCAATTATTGCCTTTAAGAATACAGGCAGATCTTTAGGGTTTCTGGAAGTGATAATATTGCCATCAACTACAACTTCTTCATCTAGCCATTTTGCCCCGGCATGAATCAGGTCATCTTTAATTGAGAAAAATGAAGTGACATTTTTGCCCTGAATAGCATCTGCGGAAGCAAGCATCCACCCTGCATGGCAAATTGCAGCAATGAGCTTATTTTTCTCATTCATGTCTTTAACAAAATCGACAGTAGCTTTTGTCCTTCTCATAAAATCTGGCGAAAAACCACCGGGTATCACTAGAGCGTCATAGTCTTTGGCCAAGACCTCATCTGACGCATGCGTGCTCTTTTCCGCAAGTCCGGACTTTGAGGTATAAACAGTGTCTTTCTTTGTCCCGATCAGATGAACTTCAAATCCTTCTTCTAGCAGTCTGTAGTAGGGATAGATCAGCTCTCTTTCGTCGAACATATTTTCAATTAAAATAGCTATTTTTTTCATCTCTGGCTCCTTTCAGGCATAAGCAGATTACTCATGCAAACGGTATATGTTAACCATATACTGCAGCCCGAAAAATAGCAGTAACATTCAATTTACAGGCAAGAGCAGCCCTAAAGCGAATGTCTATTGATTAAATGAGGGTTACTTCTGCCTGTATTTGTCCTCTGCCCGCTATATCATGCGCTTTTGCCTGCGCTGCCATAGCAACAGGGAGCCAATAAACATGCTCAAAGCGAGTAGCACGAACCCCAGAGGAGAACTGCCGGATTCACCTGTCTTGGGCACACTGTCTTCTGGTTTATCTGCCTTTGCGAATACTGCGAAAGGGGATAGGCTGGTGACGGTAAATGTCACCTTGCCATCTTCGACTGTGGCAGTATAGGTTCTGAGCGTACCGTCTACGCAATGCAGGATTGTTACCGTCTCCCCGTTGTACTCGCTGCTCACGGGTAGGGCAACAGTGAGCTCGCCGGTAAAGCCGTGGGGGAGAGAGATATCTTTTCCGAGCAGCAGCACATAATCGTCGTCATTCATCCGCTGCAAGAAGGCAGGGCAGGCAGCACTGCTGTCTTGGCCTAAGTCAGATACTGTCAGGGCTGAATCCTGATGGATATTACCAGAAACGATAATGCCTGTTGTGCTATCGATCAGTGTGCGGGGAATATAGGGTGATTCTCGCGTGATGGTAACGGTGTAAGTCTGAGTGGTGACATTGTCCTGGGCGCTGACCACAATGGTAATGGTGTTTTCACCCACTAAGAGGGGGATATCTTCCGAGGGCATGCCGCTTATTACAGCTGTGCCGTTCACGGTGATCGTGGCATTGGCGTCGTTCGCTGTAGGAGTAATGTTAAGGCTGCTTACACTGCTTTCCACTGCAGCGGTATAGGCATTAGTCTCACTCACAAAGACAGGCAGAATTGTGCCCTCACTGATGGTCAGAGCGGAAAGTAAAGAGTCGGTACTAGGCGCCCGTGTAACCGTTAAGGTATAGGTCTTTGTATCGCCACTTTGTGCAGTGACCACAATGGTGATGGTGTTTTCACCCACTAAGAGGGGGATATCTTCCGAGGGCACACCGCTTATTACATCTGTGCCGTTCACGGTGATCGTGGCATTGGCGTCGTTCGCTGCAGGAATAATGTTAAGGCTGCTTACGTTGTTCTCAACTGAAGCAGTATAGGAAGTAGTGTCACTTGCAAAGACAGGCAGAATTGTGCCCTCACTGATGGTCAGAGCGGAAAGTAAAGAGTCGGTACTAGGCGCCCGTGTAACCGTTAAGGTATAGGTCTTTGTATCGCCACTTTGTGCAGTGACCACAATGGTGATGGTGTTTTCACCCACTAAGAGGGGGATATCTTCTGAAGGCACACCGCTTAACACATCTGTGCCGTTTACGGTGATTGTAGCATTGGTCTCGTTGACAGTGGGCGTTAAGTTTATGCTGCTTATGTTGTTTGCTACTGAAGCAGTATAAGCATTAGCATCACTTGCAAAGACGGGAAGAAGTGTACCTTCGCTGATGGTCAGAGCAAAAAGCCTTGCGTCTCTGCTGGGAGCCCGTGTGACGACGATAGTATAGGCTTGAGTGGTGACACTGTCTTGGGCGGTAACAACAATGGTGATGGTGTTTTCACCAACTAAGAGGGGAATCTCTTCCGAAGCTATACCGCTTGTCAGGGGAGTGTCGTTCACCTTGATCGTGGCGTAGATATCATTGGCAGTAGGTGTAAGGGTCAGGCTACTCGTACTGTTTTCGACTGCCGCAGTATAGGCATAAGTGTTTCTTGTGAAGAGGGGATCGAGAGTACCTTCACTGATGGCAAGAGCTGACAGCAACGCGTCTGTGCTGGCCTTCGTAGTAAAGGTGGGACTGGTAGAAGGCACGGTCATCAAATTACCCACAAGATCCTTGAAGCCGGAGATAATAACCGTGTACTCTGCACCGGTCGCAAGTCCGGGCAGGGTATAGGTGATGGTTGTATCATTATCCCACAGGGGCGAGGACAAGGTCGCACCGTTGCTAAGCGTTACTGTACCTAAAGCAGAAATATCTGTATTCATCGCTTCGCTGAAGCTTATGCTGAGACTGTTTGTCGAAGCCGGCACGGTGCCGGTGGGAGAAACTGAGGATACGGTCGGAGGCGTATCATCCAGCTCTACCGTCAACGTGCCCACTTTGGTGGAAGGAATCGCCGCATGAAACGCTGTGGCCTCAGAGGAAACCTCTATATCGTAACTGCCCAAGTTCAATGAATTTAAATCCGTGGCTGCGAAGTTGAAGGTTATATCCCCGTTGCCCGTGCGGTTGGCAGTGGCGGTAAAACTACCTATCTTGGCAATCAGATCAATTTTACAATTGGGAAAAATTTCGGACACGGTCGCATTCACCGGTAAGTCTTTCATGCCTCCCATGCTGCCCAAAAGTACATTGTTACCAGTGATGGCTGGCGATGGCGAGAAGATATTTACCGTGTAAGCAGCTGAGCCGCCAGCGACAGCAGTAACAGTAAAGGTGCGCGATAGGGAAGAAAAGTCCTGCGCAGTGCCCGTTGCGGGATCGATCGAGGCGCCGATAAAGCCGATGTCCGGCGCTAAGGAGCTAAGATCTGTTCCAGAGGGTAGATTTACCGTCACCGTCTTCTTTTCCTCGTCAATGGTGCCGCGCGCACCGTTAAGGCGAAAATGTGTCAGACGGGCCGTTGCGTTACCATACGGTATCCAGCTCGGAGAATATGTGCCTTGTGC
>CAZUWY010000053.1:0-10685 GCA_964624395.1 uncultured Mageeibacillus sp.
TTCTACAACTGTTAAGGACAGCTGAATGAAGAAGTGATACAATTTATTTTACTTGGCCAGTGAAATATATTGTGATTTTGAATGATTAGAAATAAAGGACCCCGTATAATTGTCGTTGTGATCATCGCCATTGTAATTTTGGCAGTACTTATGCTGTCAACAATTCCTGATTCAAGCCCGATATCTATAATAACAACTCCGATAGCTAAGATTGTAAATCCGGTACTGAAAGGAATTCGCTCTGTGGGCAATACAGTTGGCGGCTGGTTTGAATCAATGAAAAACAGCGAGGAGATTAGAAAGGAAAATGAACATCTGCGGGCGGAAAATGCCCGCCTGGCAAACGAGCTCAGTCAGATGGAGGATGCAGCCCAGCAGTACGAGGAATTAAAGAGTGCTCTGCAGATAAAATCTCGTTACGATAATTACATCATCAAAGGCGGCAATATACTAAATGACGGCTTTACAGGCTGGTTTGATCTCTACCGGATTAATCTGGGCAGAGAGGATGGCATAGATGTATCCTCTGAGAATTCCTACGCCGTGGTTGACGCCGGGTCAAATCTTCTAGGCAGACTTTATTCTTCAGATATTAACTCCTCAAAAGTAATGCCTCTGCTGCATGAGGGTTTTGCTATCAATGCTGTAACTGGGGCTGGAACTGCTGCTATCAGCATGAGGATAAGAGGAGATATTGAGCTCAGGGAGCAAGGATTATGTCTGGCCGATAATTTCAGCGGACAGTCTGTGATTGAGCTGGGCGATGAAGTCAGAACCAGTGGCAAAGGCGGGGATTTCCCGCCGGGTATTTTGATCGGATACGTTGATGAAATCATTTATTCAAATTCCGGCACGATATTAAAGGCAGTGATTAAACCCAGTGCTGTGGAGGAAAACAGGACGATTGTTTTTGTTTTGCTAGGCGAAAAAGAATGAAAAGTTTAATCACAAATTTCAGACCCGGACTAGTTTACGCATTGGCTGTAATTTTAGCTGCAGCTTTTCAATTCAACAGCCAGATCATACCGAACCTTATGAGACCGGATTATCTTTTAGTCCTGCCCTTGCTGGCAGGATTGGGTTATGGCCCTCGCGATGGTCTTATCCTTGGCCTGGTCTGCGGCTTTTTTCGCGATTATATGGCCGGACGCTATTTTGGCCTGGCTATGCTTTTCACTTTTTTACTTTCCTGGGGAGCAGGTTTTCTGCCGATTGTGCGCAGTAAAGCCCGCTTTATTCTTTATGCAGTGCTGATAACTTCTGTGACAGTTCTCTTGCAGTTTATGCAGGCTTTCATGTCCTTTTTTGCCCAGCGTTCTTTAGACGGTTCCCTGCCGCTTGGCTGGTTCTTGCTGCGTACGTCTGAGACATTGCCTTTGCAGATACTGATGAATATTTTAGCTCTGGCAATAATTTTACTTCTTAAATTAATTCTGCCACCATATCCACGCCCGAGTAAGCCGAGAAGTGGAGTGATGATCAATTTTGAACCGGGTGGCACAAATGCTTAGGGAAAGAATTAAAAAGATATTTGCTTTAAATAATGGCAAGGGGAAGGAAAAAACCAATCCCATCTACCGCATCTTCTATAACCGGACGGCTTTGGTTTTAGCTGTTATTCTCATTGCCCTGCTGGCCATTTTAGTCCAGACGGGGATAATTCTTCTGGGCTCAACCCATGCTGCTACTGTTAATCTAACTTCGGGCAATGTGGCTGAGATAAGCTTGCCTGCTCCCCGAGGAGACATATTGGCCGCTGATGGCACCTTGATCGCCAGCAGTAAAAAAAGCACTGCTCTTTGGCTGGTGCAGCCGGACTTGTCCTCAACCCAGCTAAACCAGCAATTACTGGATATCTCCAATCTACTGGCTAAACATGAAATCGCTTCAGAAAGTTCTCTGGGCAAATATTTCGGTCCGCCGGAAAGCCTGAGCAGCACTGAGGATGGTGAGATCAGCTTTGTTTTCAAGCAAAGTCTTGAGAGCATAATGCGCTGGCAGCAAAACAAGGATTTGTTCAATATGCTGCTGCCGGAAAAGGCTAAAACACGTAAGGAAAAAGAAAGGATCGTCATAGATGATCCGAATGAGTTTTTTGACTGGCTTTTATATGACTATTTTGAAATAGAGGATCGCTCCGTTGGAGCCAGCAGACTTTTTTCTGACTGGGAAGCCTATCGCATCATGGAGCTGCGCTATCTTATCTTGGAAAACAATTGGCTCTGGAGCAGAAGGGTGCCTATCCGCTTTGCCAGAAATGTCAGCGCCAGCGTATTAAATGAGATTGAGGGGCAAAATCAGCGCTATTTAGGAGTGCTTTCCACCAGTGAATGGACCAGGGCCTACACACAATACGCCTCAATCATGCCTCATGTCCTAGGTTATGTGGGCAGAATCAGCAGCAATCAATATGATGTGCTGTCATCTCAGGGCTACAGCCAGACCGATATAATCGGACAAAGCGGGGTCGAATCCAGTGCGGAACGTTATTTGCGCGGTGTGGACGGTTTGCAGACTTTTGACAAATGGACCGGAGATGACGGGGAGTCCTATTATTATCCCGGTGATTACGGCGTCGAACCTCAAAACGGCAGCAAGGTTGTTTTGACTATCGAGCCTGATCTGCAAAGGGCTGCTGTCGAGGCTTTGCAAAAGAACATGGAGGATTTGAGGCAGGGAGTATTCTCTGATGAAAAATATGCGGCCCCGGAAGGGGCAGTCGTTGTTTTTAATGTCAAGACCGGTGCAATTTTGGCCATGGCCAGCCTGCCGGATTTTGATCCGGATGACTTTTTAATGCAATCTTCAGATCAGGGAGCAGCGGTCCGGGTGCAGTCTTATCTGAAAGACAGTACCGGCAAGCCCATGCTCAATCGTGCTATCTCAGAAAACTATTCGCCTGGTTCAACGTTTAAAATAGTTACCAGTATTGCCGGACTTGAAAGCGGTGCAATTGACACGATCAAAAATTCGTTTCTTTGCCTAGGCAGAGAAGAAATAGCGCAAATATGGTGGCGCTGCTTTACCAGCCCTTCCTCCGGCCATGGGCAGATAGCATTGGTTGAGGCGATCAAGGAATCTTGTAATCTCTATTTCTTTAAGCTGGGCATTGAGACCGGCATAGACAATATAAGCGCTTGGGCAAAAAAACTAGGCTATGGTGATTTAAGCGGGATTGATTTGCCCGGTGAAACCTCGGGGATTAGACCCAGCCGTGAACTGAAGCGACTGTTGCGCACACATCCAGGCGACAAGCAGTGGTTTCCTGCCGACACGGCCCAGACCGCTATAGGACAGTTTGACAACAGCTATACTGCTTTGCAGATGGCCCGTGGCCTGGCAGGCATTGTCAGCGGCAGTTTAATGACGCCCCATGTTATTAAGGAGATCATCGCAGAGGACGGAAGTATCGTCAGGGCAGAGCAGATCATTGCCAAGGATATGGAAATCGACCCGACGCATATCGATATTGTCAGTCAGGGGATGTACGCCTCAACGCAAAAAGATTCTGGCTATACCAGCCAGCTTTTTAAAGACTTTCCCGTCAAAGTGGGCGTCAAGACCGGTACGGCAGAAGAACGCTATCGGGGCAGTGACGTCAAGATTAATTCAGTCTTTACTTGTTTTGCCCCCCTTGATGATCCGGAGATTGCCATTGCCCATGTTGTCAGAGACGCTTCTTATGGGGACTTATCGGCGGAAATCTCCTATCGCATACTCTGCCAGTACTATGGACTTGAACCAAAAGAGATAAAATACATCATCAAATAAAAAACTGACTTTCTAAAAGAGCTGTGAGCTCGGTTTGCTTGCCAATTTTACGGGCATTAAGTAACATGTGGAAGTACAGAAATTAAATTTCTATCCCCGACGGAGTCGCGTATGAATATTGTGTTGCTCGCTGATTATATGAAGACTGATTTGCTGGCCAATTTTTGCATTGCCTATCGGCAGATTTTGGGCAAGCACCAATTGATCTCTGCCCTCAATACCAGCAAGATTATTGAGAACTCAAGTGGAGTCAAAGTATCCGCCTTGACCACAGAAATTCAGGGTACTATCGAGCAGCTGGCTTCCAGAGCTCTCTATAATGAGATTGATGCCGTAATCTTTATCCGTGATCCAGATGTTGAAGATGTATATCCCAATAGTCTGCTTAGAGCCTGTGACTATAATAATATACCCTATGCAACTAATATCGCCGGTGCAGAAATACTGATTTTGGCCTTGGAGCGCGGTGATCTGGCCTGGCGTGAGCTGATTCGCTGAGATGGCAATGAAAAAAGATATTATCCAAATAAAAGAGGGCTTTGGCTATGCCAATGGCTGGCTGTTGGCTACTTCTGACGGATATTTGCTGATCGATCCGGCAGTAGGCCCAGAAAAAGTAAAAAATAAAAATGAGGTCACCTTACTGGTGGCAACTCACGCTCATTATGATCATATAGGCAGTGCCGATATCTGGCGGGAGAATTTTCCCGCTCTGAAATTGATGATGCACAAAGAAGATCAAACTATGCTTGCCGACAGCCGCAAGAACGCCTCTTTATTTTTTGGCAGACCGAAAAAATTTCGAGATCCCGATCTTTTCCTCGATGACCTCCAGGAGATCGATCTGGGACAAGCTTTGTATTTGAGGGTTTACCATACGCCTGGGCATACCAAAGGATCTTGCTGCTTTTTATACTATCGCCAAACAGAAGAAAGCAAGGAGTCTTACCTGGCTTTAATTACGGGTGATACAGTATTTGCCACGGATATTGGGCGCATGGATCTGCCAGGAGGCAGCGAGGAGGAAATGAGGAGCAGCATTAGGCGCTTACAGGCATTAAAAAGCACACTCCCTCCTGATTTGCCCGTTTTGCCCGGCCATGGACCGGCTGTGCAGCTGGCAGATTTGAAGGATAATTACTGGTTTATGAATATCTGAGTGAATGAATCTAACTTGCAGGCCAAGACAGCCGGATGACATTTAGCGTCGTCTGGCTTTTTCTTTTCTCTCAAATTGTTTTTTTATGATGGGATCAGGAGGCCGTATGAGTTTTTCACTTGATGCCATGATTATTATCCCCCTATCCCTTTCCTTATTCTTTGGCGGAACAGGGCTATATCTGGACGAGGCAAAAATTACAGCCGACAGTACTGCCCTAATAGCTCAAGTGGTGCCCAGAGAGATTAATCCTCCCCATATATATAAGCTGGAAGCATACAAATTCAAGGGACACTCTTTACCTATTCTCAAAGCTTCACCGCAAAAAATGGTGGAGGGTATAAGTCTGGGCCATGATCTTTTTGAAATAGTCTCGGATCGAGGCCGGGCTAATGAATAAGGGCAGGAAGAAAAATTCTGCATTTAATGAGAAAGGCAGTATCACTTTAAGTTTTTGCCTGATCATGCCGCTGATCTTCAGTATACTTTTAACTATTTTCAGTTTTAATCAGAAGCAGAGGAAAGAATTGGATTTTGCCCGCTCAGTGGCGGCAAATCTGGCGGCAAATCTTGCCTGCTATGACAGATCTCTCTGGCAGGAGTTCGGTTTACTGGCCAACAATCAGGCGTCTTTTAGTCACATATCTCCTCTGCGCTATGACCATGAAAATGAAATCTTACTCCAAGGTGAAATTAGCCTTTACCAAGGAGAGGTACTGAGAGAGCAAATTTTACGGCAGATGAAATTAAGATTTCCAGCGGAAGCAGTGATTGAGGCGGCGAACAGGATAACTGGGCTGAATTCGGATGAGGGAGGTATTGAAAAATCTCTCAAGCAGATCTTTCTTGAGGATGGGTACAAGGAGGCACAGGACTATCTTCAGCCTGAAGATCTGCCTTTGGCTGCAGATTACGGGGAAGAGTTAGACGAATATTTGGCGACCGAAATTGATTTGCTTTATGAGGATATTGCCTCTTCTTTAATGCCAGTTCATATTTACGATGAGAAAGGCGATATTACCCAGGGGGGTAAAGCAGATTTTTTTGACCCTGCCTCGATGACCAGATTGGCTGCCTTTTTTGATAATGTGCTTCAGGCGCCCCAAAGCAGTCCCTTAGACAAAATCTATCTTTCCTCTTATGTTTTGGATTATTTTCCTGCAGCAGTAGCGGGCCGAATTATATCTGGCCAAAAGATCAGCCGCAAAACCCCGGATGGTAGAGTTCATGCCGATCTGATTGTTAAAAGAAGGGGAGAGGTTGAAGAGATTATCTGCGGTAAAAGGGCTCAGGAGGCTGTCAGGGAAGTAGAATCACGCCTGATCTTGTTGCGCTCCATAGTTCAAATCATTCACAAATTTCAAGATCAGGGATTAAGAAGCAGATATAAAATTACAGCGGCAATTATCTCAGGTGCCGTGGCAATCTTGAGTCTAGGCAGTGTCTCGATTCCGCCCGAGCCGATTGAGTATCTGCTCATATTGTCTGCTGCGGCTGTGGATGGAAGAAGAGAGGCCAAACGCCTTATGGACGGGCATGGCGTCCCTTTTTGGCCTGACTGGCGAACGAATCTGTACTACCACGATTATCTTTTCATGATGCTGCTAGCCCTTGATGCGAATAAAATTTTAGAAAACTCTGCCCATGTCATCAGCAGACATCATCCTGGCCCCGGCTGGGTGCAATTGAAAGCGTCGGCAGCAATGGAGGGAAAAAGCCTTAATTTTTCAGCCGGCTATCTGGAAAACGATTATTTTGACTTAGAGGAAGGGATGGCTGGCAAATGAAACAGGCCTTAAAAAATGAGCAAAAGGGGATGATATCTTTAGAGGCGGCTATCATACTGCCTTTGGTTTTGATTTTGCTCTTTTTTCTTCTCACCGCCGTCCGCCTGCTAAGAGAAGACAGCCTGATACGCTATGCAATTGATAAATCCTGTGAAGAGATGGCTTTGTTTCTACCTGCTGCGGAGGCACTGGCATCACCTTTGGCCGGAGTTGCATCTGAATTCGACGAGATCATTACCAGGCTTTTGCCTCTGCCGGAGGCCAAAGAGATAATCATGGCAATGGCGGCGGAT
This sequence comes from uncultured Mageeibacillus sp., assembly GCA_964624395.1. Classification (GTDB taxonomy): domain Bacteria; phylum Bacillota; class Clostridia; order Saccharofermentanales; family DTU023; genus UBA1046. The sequence goes on from CAZUWY010000053.1 coordinate 7,011, forward strand.
ATAGGTTCATCATTGCTGCTGGCAAATTTAACGAATAACCGCCTAGATTTTTGGCTGGATGAGGGCAGAGCAGGCCTTGGTCTTGATCATATTCAGCATGAAAGACAGATTTTTTTTAACTGGCAGGCAAAAGATAATCTAATAGGGCTTCATGTCAGTTACCGGCAGAACACTTTGCTGGGGCCTATCCAAAAAAGCGCATATGGCATAATTCCTCTTTGGCTATCAAATGGCCTTGATCTTGAGTCTAAGGAAGAAGAACAAAAAGAAGCTGAAGATGAAGGAGATATCTGGAGTCTTAGTAATTTTGAACGGGGGCAGAGGTTTCGAGAGCTTTTCGGCGGCAATCTGCCCTTTAGCTTTCCTGTTATTGCCAGATGGGACGGGCGAACTGCGACCTCTATTAAGAGTATGGATCTGACTGCACCAAGTTATAGCACCGCTTATATGGCTAGCAGGCAGTTGGAGCGCCATTTGCTTGAGCTGGCAAATTTCCAGGGAGCTGCCTATAAAAACAAGGGGCAGGAATATTTTGTTTTAGCCGAGGATATTCGGACAAAAGAGCTAATTTTGATTATCCCCAAAAATTATCCTAACTGGCTGAGTTTGGAGCAAAGAAGAATCTGGCAGGATCTGGCCAGCCAATTAAATATCCGGCTCACTATTAAGGAAACAGGGATTAGCAGGCGCTTTCTCGAGTCAGATCAAAATTACTAATTGCTTGTCTAAGTCTTGCGGCTGGCGTATCATAAGTTGAATTGAGCAGGAGATTTCAAGACTTATGGGTTTAATAGAGAGAATTTTTGGCAGCCATTCCGAGCGTGAATTAAAGCGCCTGAGCGGTACTGTGGCACAAATAATGGAGCTGGAGTCAAGTTATAGGAAGCTGAGCGAGGATGCCCTGAAGAAGAAAACAGCGGAATTCAAGGTCAGGCTTAAACAGGGTGAAGGCCTTGATGAGATATTGCCGGAGGCTTTTGCCACTGTAAGAGAGGCCGGGGACAGAGTATTAGGTCTCAGGCATTTTCCGGTGCAGCTGGAAGGCGGCATAATTTTACACCAGGGCCGGATAGCAGAGATGAAAACCGGGGAGGGCAAGACTTTGGTTGCCACTTTGCCGGTCTACCTGAATGCCCTGACGGGCAAAGGTGTCCATATTGTTACTGTCAACGATTATCTGGCAACCCGTGACAGTGAATGGATGGGCAAGATTTACAAATATCTGGGACTGTCTGTCGGGCTTGTGGTTCACGGTATGGAAAAGCCGGCCAAGCAGGCTGCCTACGCGGCAGATCTCACCTATGGAACCAATAATGAATTTGGTTTTGACTATCTGCGCGACAATATGGTTTTGAATCTGGATGAATTGGTGCAAAGAGAACTTAATTTTGCCATTGTCGATGAAGTGGACAGTATCTTGATCGATGAAGCTAGAACCCCTCTGATCATCTCGGGGCGGGGCAAGGAATCCTCAGAACTCTATGGCCGGGCGGATGAATTTGTCAGAAGGCTGAAAGAGAAGCGGATTAAAGAAACTGCTACCATGCGCACGGTTGAAGAAATTTCTGAACTGGAAGGCGATGCTGACTTTATTGTGGACGAAAAAGCCAAGACTGCAGTTTTGTCACAAAAGGGCGTCGGCAAGGCAGAGAACTATTTTCAGATTGAAAATCTCTCCGATCAGGAAAACTATGAGATTAATCATCATATAAATAATGCTCTTAAAGCTCACGGGACGATGAAAAGAGATGAGGATTATGTTGTCGCTGATGACGAGGTGGTCATTGTTGACGATTTTACCGGCAGATTAATGCCGGGCAGAAGATATAGCAACGGGCTGCACCAGGCGATAGAAGCCAAGGAAAAAGTCAAGATCAAAAAGGAAAACAAGACTCTGGCAACCATCACCTTTCAAAATTATTTCCGCATGTACAATAAATTATCTGGGATGACTGGTACTGCACTTACAGAAGAAGACGAATTCAGACAGATCTATAATCTTGATGTCATCACCATACCGACCAATGTAGCCATGATCAGAGAGGATCAGGCGGACGCTGTCTACAAGACACAGACGGGAAAATACCGCAATCTGCTGGAGGAAGTGAGAAGTGCTCATGAGAAGGGGCAGCCTGTTTTGGTTGGTACTGTCTCGGTTGAAAAATCTGAGTTTTTGTCAACCTTATTTTCTCGCTCCGGCATAAAACATAATGTCCTCAACGCCAAGCAGCATGAAAGAGAGGCAGAGATTGTAGCTCAGGCAGGGCGTCTGGGTGCAGTTACCATTGCCACGAATATGGCTGGACGCGGTACGGATATTTTGCTGGGAGGCAATCCCGAATTTTTAGCCAAGCAGGAAATGAGAAAAAGGGGAACTGAAGAAGAGCTGATCGAAGCCTCCACTGCACATAATCTTACAGACAATGAAGATATATTAGCAGCGAGAAAGCTTTTTGCCGAGCTTAACGATCAGTATGCTTCAGATATTGCTGAAGAAAAACGGCAGGTGATCGAAAAGGGCGGCCTTTATATTGTCGGCACAGAAAGGCATGAATCGAGACGGATTGACAATCAGCTGCGCGGCCGCGCGGGCAGGCAGGGAGACCCGGGTAAAAGTATTTTCTATCTGTCTCTGGAAGATGATCTAATGCGCCTCTTTGGCGGTGAGCGCCTGGAGCGGATCTTCAATACCCTCGGTGTTGACGAGAATATGCAAATCGACCATCCTATGCTGAGTAAAGTCATAGAGTCGGCGCAAAAGAAGGTGGAGAGCAGGAACTTCAGCATCAGGAAGAATGTGCTTGAATATGATGATGTAATGAATCAGCAGAGAAATCTCATCTATAAACAGCGCAGGGAAGTTCTTGAAGGCAAGGACCTGCACGGCTACTACCAAAATATTATTCGAGAGATAATGAGAGAGGTTTTACTTGACTATATTGCGGGCGAGGCCAATACAGCCAACTGGGACAAGACTTCATTAATTACCCGGCTCAGGGATTTGTTTGGTGATCTGCCTTCCCTTGATAAGCTGAGGTCAGCAAGCGGTGAAATTGACGGGGAAGTATTAAACGAAGAGTTGACTTCAGAGGCACTGGATCGTTTGGAGAGCAGGGCAGAAGAACTGGGTTCAAAAGAATTTCTGCGTGAGGCCGAGCGGATTATTTTGCTGCAGACTGTGGACAATCACTGGATGGAGCATATTGACGCCATGGATGACTTAAGGGACAGTATCGGCATGAGGGGCTATGCTCAGCACGATCCGGTCATAGAATACAAGCGGGAAGGCTTTGATATGTTTGAGGCCATGACAAACGCCATCAAAGAAGATGCCATCCGTTTGATCATGAGAGCTCGCCTAGTGGCTGAGGAAACTAAAAAAAGAAGAACAGCCAAGCCCAGAGAACTGTTGGAGGGCAGAGGGTCTACCGGCTATGCAGCTATGGCGGAAACAGCGGCTGGTGATGAACATGCGGGCAAGATGAGCCGCCGCGCAAGAAGAGCAAGGCCCGAACTGGCAGCAGCTTCACAACCCCCGGCTCAACAGCCAGTAAAAAAGTCATTTATACCGGGTAGAAACGACCCCTGCTGGTGCGGCAGCGGTAAAAAATACAAAAACTGCCATCTCAGCTCCGATGATGAAAAGATGAGGCAGGGTTAAGAGGGTAGAAGCGT
>CAZUWY010000054.1:0-10406 GCA_964624395.1 uncultured Mageeibacillus sp.
GAGCTTAACATAGGCTACGCAAGATGCGAGAGGAGCTTAGATACTTCAATTTTCAATCTGAATCAGTTACAATTATTTTACATCAAGGCAGCTAACTGCTAAATGCTATTTCAGGGAAGCCGCCGCTGTCTTTTGCTTTCAGCTCAGCCGGCGGCACATACGAGAGGAGATTAATTATGATTGATGCCATTGTTGGTGTTAAAGGCAGCGGCAAGACGCCACTTTTGCTGAAAGAGATGAATCAAGAGTTAAAAGTCGAAGGTGCAAATATTGTTTTCATTGAATACGGGAAGCGCCTCGACAGTATAGTACCCTATCAGGTCCGACTTATTGACATAACTGAATATCCGGTGCGCGGATACGACGGGCTGCTGGCTTTCTTGGCCGGGCTAAACGCCAAAGACTATGACATCACACATATATATATAGATAATATCTGCAAGGTAACCGGTGACAGCAGTACCGAGCATCTGGCAGATTTTTTACGTGATCTGGAAAAATTAGCCGTTCATGTTGACAACCATATAACAATTACAATCAGTACCGAGCTTGATAGCCTGCCTAAAGCAGTGCAGTCCTACGCAAGAAAAATAAAATAAGAGGAGCAACGTATGATCAAGGAATTTAAAGAATTTATCGCCGGCGGCAATGTAGTGGATATGGCAGTGGGACTTGTCATGGGTCTGGCCTTCAAATCCATTATCGATAGTGTCGTCGAAGATATTCTCAGCCCGTTTATCGGCCTGATTCTGGGGGGACTGGATTTTTCCAGCATGAAAATTATTCTGCGTGCCGGTGAAGGAGATGCAGAATTGGCAATTGGTTATGGTAATCTGATTCAGGTGATCATTTCCTTCCTGCTGGTAGCTTTTTTCCTCTTTTTGCTCGTTAAGACTGTCAATAAGATCAGAGCTGATAAAGATGAGGATGAGGTGGAGGAGATCGCTGCCGACACCCAGCTGCTGACAGAGATCAGAGATCTTCTGCAGGACAAATAAAAAGATTAGGAGCAATCGTTTCCGGCTGCCTGTAATTGAAATCAATCGCTAGATAGTTTCAGGCAGCAAAATAATTGGAGGATAAAAATGGGATTACTTAGAGTTTTTAAAGAAACGGTGGGAGGAGTGCTGGAAGATCAATGGCGCGACTTTTTCACCAGTGACAGTCTGGGACCCGACACATTGCTGGTCCGCGGCGTGAGGGCTGAAACCAAGCGCTCAAAAAACAAGGGAGATGAGTCCATTGTCACCAATGGTTCAATCATTACAGTGGCAGACGGACAGTTCATGCTTCTGACCGACCAGGGCAGAATAGTTGAATTCAGCGGCGAGCCTGGAGAATTTCTCTACGACAGCAGTACAGAGGCATCGCTCTTTTATAATGAGGAAGGTCTGGGCAAGAGCATCAAGGACTCCTTCAAAAATGCAGTGAGGCGTTTTACCTTCGGCGGGCATCATGCCAAAGATCTGCGCATCTACTACATAAACACCAAGGAGATTCCAAACAATAAGTATGGGACTCCCAATCCTGTGCCCTTTAAGATACAAGATCCCGCCATCGGTCTCTCCATGGTCATGCCGATCAGAGCCCACGGCATCTTCAGTTATTATATTGCCAATCCCATTTTGTTCTACTCATTTGTGGCCGGCAATGTAAAAGAGGACTATACCAGAGAGATGCTGGATGACAGGCTCAGAGGAGAATTCCTCACCGCTCTGCAGCCGGCTCTGGGCCGGATCTCCGCCAAGGGTATCGGCTATGATGAACTGCCTCTGCACACCAAGGAGCTGACCGACGAGCTCAATCATGAACTGAGTGAGGATTGGCTGGAAAAGCGCGGCATTCAGATATTCTCCGTGACAATGGATTCCGTGACCGCTTCCGAAGAAGATGTCAAGCGTCTTCAGGACATGCAGTCCCAGGCTATCTACAAGGATACCAGTATGGCTGCTGCAGGTCTTACCGCAGCCCAGATGGATGCCATGCGCGAAGCTGCTAAAAACGAGGGAGGCGGCGGTGCCTTCTTTGGCTTTGCCGGAATGAATATGGCTCAGATGGCCGGGGGCCAGAGCGCTGGAAATCTTCACCAGCTCGCAGCCGAACAGCAGGCAGCTGCAATGCCAGCTGGCGGAGCAGCACCGGTGGTGGCCGGCTGGACCTGCCCCGAATGCCAGCATGAAAATAAAGGCGAGGGGAAATTTTGCGCCAATTGCGGCAGTCCCAGACCCCAGGCCAAAGCTTCAGATTCCTGGACCTGCCAAAATTGCGGGCATGAAGGAAACACCGGTAAGTTTTGTGCCGAATGCGGAACAGCAAAGCCCAGTGAGCAAAAAAGCCAATGCTCCAACTGCGGCTGGGAACCTGAGGATGGTGCCAAACCGCCCAAGTTCTGCCCCGAGTGCGGTAATTCTTTCGACAGCTAAACCAGCTGGCAAAGATAAAACCAGCAGTAAAAATTTAAGGCCTCTCTGCCACTACGGCGGGGAGGCCCTTTTCCTCAACTGAAACTAAACTTGTTGGCAAAAACAAAGCAAAGAGAATTTATCAGGCGCCAAAGATAGCCTTAACCCGGCCCCAGAAATCCTTTTCTTCCTCCTGAGGTACTTCCACCACCGGTTTTTCAGCCTCTGGTATCTCCTCTGTCAGGAAAACAAACTGCACAGCTTCAACTTCCTTGTTTTTCGGCGAGACAAAAGAATTGGGTACAAAATCCTTGTGCAAGAATTCATCAATTTTGTCATTGATCTCATCGAGCAGCTTGTCGTCCAGATCTCTGGTCTCTTCTTCAAATTCTGAGACTCCAGCGGCGAGCTCTTTCATGCCGTCACTGTATTCTTCCAGCCCGCTCTCATACTCGCGCAGCCCTGCGCCCAAATCTTTTACACCCTGCACATAGGCTTTGGCTCCTTCATTTAGCTCGGCAAAGCCAGAGGCAATCTCATCACTTCCCTTACCTACCTCACTGCCGGCTGCGGTCAATCTGTCGCCGCCTTTGTTGAGTTCTGCCCCGGCCCCGTCTAATTTTTCCAGCCCTGAAACCAGCTGACCCAGTCCCGCCTGCACACCCGGCTTATTTGGATCCTTGCTGGCTATGCCTGCGGCAATTTCTGCCACAGCACCACTGTACTGGGCAAGGCCCTGATGGAAAGTACTGTACTGGTCAGACAATTGTTTAATTCCCGCGATCAGCTCTGGTAATCTAGCCAGATCACCGCTGTAGGCTTTGATCATATCTGTCAGGTTTTTCAGACCCTGGTCAATTTGGTCAAAGTTTTTGGCCAGATCTTCAAGTCCGGAAATGATGTCGTCCTGCCCGCTTTTCAGCTGCCCAAGCTGTGCAGTTAAACCTGTAAGTAAAGCGATTGTCTGATCCTGCTGCCCGCCCAATACTGCCAGAATAATTCCCGCCTCAGCTGGATTATTATTAAAGAAAGTACCAAAATTAATGCTTGCACCTGCGGCCTGAGCCGTGTTGTTTAAAAGGCCAATCCATTCCTGATCACTCATTTTACTGCCAATCGCCGAGCTCAGCTGCGTATTAATCTGCCCAAGCCCAGCGCTAGATTGCTTCAGTCCGCCAATCAGGGCATTAAGTCCCGCCTTAAAAGCAGTTGAGCCGGCAAGCAACTGATCCAGTTCCGCCAGCTGTCCCGGGGTGGGCATTGGCATATTTGTCCCGCTGGCCAAGCCGGCAGATATTTGCTCAAGGGCAGCTTTTATCTGTCCTGATCCCTGCAGCAGATCATTATTGCTCGAGGCCAGTTCATTCAGGCCCGAAGCCAGCTCAGAGACACCGCTGTCAAGCTTTGTCGCACCGTCGGCAAGTGTTCCGACGCCGTCGCCAAAGCCCTTGACTCCGGCAACATAATCGCTGACCGCGGCCAAATAAAGAGACATACCACCCGCAAAAGATTCAATCCCCCCGGTAGCCTCGTCAATGCCAGCCGCCAGTTTATCTCCTTCCGTGCCTAATGTAGCTGCACCTTCAATTATTTCTCCCAGACCATCCTTTAATTCCTGGCTGCCGTCCTTTAATTTGTCAGTTCCCTCTTTCAGCTCTGATACAGCATCGATCAATTTGCCCATGTCATCATTCATATCCGAGACATCAGGCATTTTAAAACTCATATCCAGCTTGACAGCGGAAATTGAGATAGCCGGCATGTAAAAATCTTCAACATAGGCTCTGACCACGCAACTGGCATCATAGCCGGGCAGCACAACAAAATTGACCAAAGTGTTATTTCCGGCCTCGGCAATGGTGGCATCCTCCGCCTGCACACCAGTCACAGCAAAACGAGGCAGCGAAAGTGCGATCTGGAGGGAGTAATTATCTGCAAAACCCTGATTGGCTGCAGGATTAGGCCTGCTGCTGATCACAATTTTAAGCTCACCTTTTGCCCCTGACAATTCAGCGGGATCATCTATTCTTTTGTCGTTGAGATACCATTCCAGCTCAAAAAACCAGGGCAGCTGCCTGCCTCTTAAGATGCCTTCGTAATAATAATTGCCGGCTTTGGCAAAAATCTTGATTTCATCATCTGTTTGCAGCGGTTCATTTCCAGTCAGCCAGACTATCTCATCGTATCCGCCATAGTCTTTGATCTCACCTTTTTCCGCCAGCTCAAAATGGTTGACAACATAAAGGTCGCCAGCATTGCCCTTGGCATCCAAGAGAGCATAAACCACTTCTGTTTTGCCGGAATTGACCTGATTATTGCTTGCACTTTCAAGCTCAAGTTTTGCCTTAGGCGCCTGTTCAGCTCCTGCTGCTATGAGGGGAGCAGAAGGCAGCCTGATCAGCAGCAGCAAAGTCAAAAGGATGAGGGCAAGTTTTAACAGCTGTCTTTTATGATTATTGGAATGATTAAATTTCATCTCATTCACCTTCCTTAAGTTCGTAATTAATATTTCTTCTGGGTAAAAATTTAGTATTTCTTGTCGTTTTTTCAATCAGTCGGTCGGCCATAATCAAGAGGCCCGGCAGGAACAAAAGTACCATGGCCAGGGAGATCAGGGCACCTCGGCCAAGAACAAGGCCTAATTCTTCGACCACACTGATACTGGACACCGAGGTGAGAGTAAAACTCACCGCAGCTAAAATCAGGGCGGGCGAGATCAAGGAAGCTGCCGTATCTTTAATCGAATATCTGGCTGCTTCGACAGGGAGCAAATTTTTCCTGTGATCAAGATAATACTGAGTTAGCAGTATGCCGTAATCGACAGTGGCCCCCAGCTGCACTGAACTGATAATCAGAAAGCCGATAAAATTCAATTTGGTGCCTGTGAGATAAGGCAAGGAAAGATTGATCCAGATTGAAGTCTCAATCGTCAGCAGCAAGATCAAAGGTATGGCCAGCGATTTAAACACAGCGGCCACCACAAGTCCCACCGCCAGGATGGCCAAGCCGTTGACAATCGTATTGTCTCGGCCGACCATATCCCTCATGTCAACTAAAGTGACATTCTCCCCGGCCAGATGATACTCCTTATAGTACTGCGAGGTTTTTTCACGGATGGCCTCAACCAGGGCAAAGGACGACTCACTTTCCACCTCCTGATCAGAAATCAGGATCAGGCGGCTGTAGTTTTCCGATAAAAGCTGTTCTCTTTGCCTTTTAGGCACTATTTCCGGCGGAGTGGTCACGCCTGCTGTCGAAGAATAGCCGATAACGGATTTGATATAGTCCAAAGAGCCCAGTTCCTTCATCAAAGAGGTCTCCTTGTCCCATTTGCCCCTGGGCACCAGCAAGACCATCTGGGTTGAATGGTCATAATTTTCCTCAATGCTCTTATTGTCAATATATTCCCGTGAATCGACCGGGTAATCACCCATGCTGTATAAGAAAGCTGTCTTTCTCTGGGCAAGGAAAAAAGGGATAACCAAAAGCAGGATTAGAATCAGGATGGGCAGCCTGATCTTGACAACGAGCTTGCCCAGCCAGCCGAAGGAGGGCAGAAAGCTTCTATGCCTGGTTTTTTCAATCAGCTTTCTGGTCAGCAAAATCAGGACCGGCAGCAAGATCATCACACTGATCAGGCTGAAAATTATCCCTTTGGCCAAAACAAAGCCCAGGTCCGGACCAATTTTGAAACGCATGAAGACCAGAACGAGAAAGCCAAAAAACGTGGTCAGGGCCGAAGCCACAATTGAATTGGCGGATTTGACCATCGCTTTTTTCATTGCCTCAAGGGGCTCATAACCCAGATTTTCGAATTCATTAAAGCGATGGAGCATAAAGATAGCGTAATCAATAGACACAGCCAGCTGCAAAATAGCACCGACTGATTGAGTGATGAAAGATATCTCGCCAAAAATTATATTGGTGCCCATATTCAGCAGCACACCCACTGCCAGCACGATTAGGAATAAAAAAGGCTCCAGCCAGGATTTTGTTGAGATGATCAAGATCAGCAAAGCAATGGGCACTGCAATGATCGAGATCCTGGTCACTTCTTCCTGGGTGGACTTTTGCGCTCTGGCCAGGGTCACTATCTGCCCTCTGACTGCTCCATCCTCACCGGCGAACTCATGCAGATAGTCTGCCATGACTATGTTGTCATAGCCCTCAGCTACTGTAACCATGAACAAGGGTCTTTTATCCTTGTAGTAGGAGTCAATCAAGGACTGATCAACCATAGCCAGGGGCTGAGCCAGATCAATCATATCGTCAAGCCAGCTGACCTCCGTGACAAAAGATAAGAGCTCAAGCTCGGCCTTTCTTTCCCTGGCCTCGGCAATCGACATGGGCGGCAGCATAATTTCAGCACTGGGTATGGCAGTGCCAAACTCCTCTTTCATTACAGCAATCGCTTTGGTCGAATCAGCAGATTCAGGCAGATATTCTGTTAGATCATAATTAATCCCAACTAAAGGAAACAAAAGAGCAGATATTATCAGTAAGATGAAAAATGTAATTAAGACTGCTTTTCGATGTCCTAAGACAAAACTGGCAATTGTTTCTATAATCATCCAGAAACCAACCTTCCCGTGATTTATAGCGCTGGCATTTATACTAAAACTATTATAGGAATGCTTTATTTCTAATGGAATAAGCAAATACTTTACAATTGTCAATTAAGCAACACTTATCTATAATGTGTTTAGCAACAAATATGAACGGAGTGTGAAAGATCGTGAAAGACAAGCGTTCCCGCCGCACCAGAGAGCAATTATCTCAAGCTTTAATCGGCCTCTTGCTGGAAAAGCCGTTGAGTGAAATCACGGTTACCGAGCTCAGTGACAAGGCTGACTTAAATCGGGCAACTTTTTATCTGCATTATGGCAATATTTATGATCTCTTCCAGTCAATCGAGGATGATCTGATTGAACAGGTGGAAAATTGGATCAGTTCAGCCTTCCCCAATAATTCCTCCCTTTTTCATATAGAGATCGACAAGCACGATAATCTCAGCCTGCCTGTCTTAGGCGAGGTTTTTAATTTTATCGCATCCAACCGCGATGTGGCAGTGGTTTTGCTTAAAGATCCCGGCAGCAGACTGCTTAGCCGCATCTATGACGGCGCAAGAGAACTGATCATCAAGCAGTTTTTAGCCGAGGGCGATGCCTCAAATCTCAAGCGGGTTATTTATTCCGTGGACTATATTATCAACGGCTGCATCGGCATCATCCAATCCTGGATCAATAATGGACTCGACATTGATCCTGAGACCATAAGTCAGATAACCTGCAGCCTGGTCCTACAAAATAGAAAACTGGTCCAACTCTAATAAAGGAACAATAATTGACAGCCGTTGAACAGCAATCAATTATCCTTTAGAAAAAGCACTTGGTTATTTAAAGTTTAATTTTTGCAGAAATTAAAGTGATTATAAGGCTAATCAGGTTTTCTTCCGTAGCCGTATCTATAGGCGTAGCCTGACTTACTCACTTCGACATCATTCAAGATAACTCCAAGTACTCTCGCGTGAGCCAGTTCCAAAAAGCTGATTGCCTCTTTAAGTTCATTGGATTTTGATTGATTGGCTCTGGTTACTAAAACAACACCATCGGTGTATGAGGCAAAGCTGATCGCATCCGAGACCATCAGGACGGGCGGCGTGTCAAGAATTATATAATCAAATCTCTCGGACAGCATATTGACGAACTCCTGAAAGTTCTTGCTGGAGAAGAAGATAGTGGGTGCAAGGGTCTTGGTGCCGCTGGGCATGACATATAAATTGTATTCTTCACTGAAGAAGACGCAATTGGACAATTTTGCTTTGCCAACAAAATAATCACTCAGACCTGGCTGCTGCTGGACATTAAAAAAACGATGGACTCTGGGTGCGTGAAGGTCACAGTCAATAATCAGAACTCTGTTTTCTTTTAACTGGGCGAAAGATAAAGCCAGAAAAGAAGCGCAGCCTGTTTTGCCTTCACTTTGCAGTGCGCTTGTAATGGTGATAACCTTGCCGCCTTTTTCCTTAATGATGGAATAATCAATGTTGATTCTTGCGTTGTTAAAATATTCTAGCGTCTGTGGGGAATTAAGAGAATTCAGCCCGCTTCTTTTTTTTCTTTTTTGAGCAGTATTCATCCCTGTCTCTCTTTTCTAATATCGGGGGAAGTCATCAAGCTTGGGTATTACAGCCAAAACATTGATATTGATCTTCCGCTCGATGTCTTCTACATTCTTTATTGTTACACTGAACTGTTCCAAAACCAAGGCCAGCATAACACCTAAAAACAGGCCGACAACAAAACCTAGGATTGTGTTCTGATTAACATTGGGCGACACATGGCTTTTAGGCAGCTGGGGCGGGTCAATAAGCACCAGCTGGGCATTTTTTTGAATCATATTCATGGATTCAGGAGCAGTTTCACTGATGGCAGTAGCGATCTCAAAGGATAGCTGCGGGCTTTTGGTCCGGGCAGTGATCTGCAGCAGTTCAGAATCAGAAATACTATTATAGCTAACATATGATTTAAGCTCACTGACTGTAAGCTCAGTTGGTATTTTATTGACAACAATTTCTGTATAGGTATTAGTCTTCAGCATTTCAACATAGGTATTAGAAATCCTCTGGGCGTAGTTTAAAGCAGACAGTTCATTGCTGACACTGCTGTCCTGACTTGTTTTAACATCTATATAAAATTTCGCACTTGCCACATAGGTCTTTGAAATCATGAAACTGGAGATAAAAAAGGCGACAACCATTGCAGCCAGAGCAAAAGCAATGATCAAGGGAATGTGGCGCTTAAGCCTTAACCAAAGGTCTTGCAAGGATATCTCGTAAAATGAATCGTCTGTCTGCATATTCACCTCTTTGTACTAAATTAAAGCATAAATCAATATAAAAGCAATGCTAAAGAAGCTATTAATGATTCTGGATGGCAGTTGTCTTTTTAGTTCCGGCCAGTATTTATCTACAATTGGCCTTCTACCTCTCATATTATGTGTATCAGTGCCGAGGAAGCGAATATGGCCCAGGCGCAGGTATTCAAGCCATTTTTTCCTTTGCCTGCCCGGGTGATCCAGGAAAGACAAATTGAGCTGCAGCTCCACACCCAGTTCGAGAAACTTCTTCAGGTTCTTGTCCCGCCGCAAGAAATCATAGCGATCAACATGGGCCAGAATAATTCTGACCGGATAATCCTCAATCAGCTGTTTTATCATGTTTATCTGCTGCTCAACAGAATAACCCTGATAAGGCAATTCTATCAGTAAAAAATCAGTACCGCTGATACAAAGACGGTCAAGACCGATAAAATTCAGCAGAACACTTGAGAGATAGACTTCCGCCCCCAGGCGATAGTTAAAGTTTTGGGCATCTAGGTAAGGTTTAATTAAGCGAAAACTCTGCTCGCGTTTTTCCAAAAAGAGATCAATTGTTTCAGATTGCGCGTAATAATGCGGCGTCAGCCAAAGACTGCGAATGCCCTGACTATGTGAAAGCAGCAGGAGATCTCTTGCTTCCTCTAGATCTTTGGCTCCGTCGTCAATTCCAGGCAAAATATGGGTGTGGATATCAGTAAACATTAAGAGTAATAATAGCACAACATAATCTATTTATATAGCACCAAAGCTCCCTTTTTCTGGCTCTATAAAAATGTAGGTGCGCCCTTTCTTCTTCTTCAGCCACTGGCCAATCAGCATGCCCTTTGTCTAAGCGGCGGCAAATATGTTTTTTCTTTTAATCTTCCTGCTCGCAAGTTTTCCTGGCAAAAATTTGCGGCTCCTTTTAATCACTGCATAGCCTAAGTTCTAAATCTCTGCCATAGCTGATCAGCTCTTGAAATTCCCTACTACTAATGCGCCTCGACAATTCCTGGCAAGAAGCTGCCCTATGGGCCGGGAAATACTGCCCCATCAAATTGACCATTACATCATGAGAAAGCTCAGCTTGAATAAATCTCAAAATCTCTTTACTGTCAGCCAATCCGTCAGGCAAAATCAAATGCC
>CAZUWY010000055.1:0-10146 GCA_964624395.1 uncultured Mageeibacillus sp.
CAAGAAATTTGCTCTGTTGACTTAGCAGAGATGCTTTGGTATGATACTTACGCTTCTAGCTCTAAGAGCAGCAATGATACGGCGCAGTAGTTCAGTTGGTTAGAATGCCAGCCTGTCACGCTGGAGGTCGTGGGTTCGAGCCCCATCTGCGTCGCCAGGTCGCCGGTCATAAGACCGGCGATTTATTGCCCAGATAGCTCAGTAGGTAGAGCAACGGACTGAAAATCCGTGTGTCGTTGGTTCGATTCCGACTCTGGGCACCAAAGCCTCTGTAACTCTGTAGTTGCAGGGGCTTTATTCTATACTGATACTAAATTGTTACTAATTGAACTTCAGATTTCAAAATGGGAGCAGAGGAATTGATACTTGCCGATCATATAAGCCCTAAAAATATTACGCATAAAGGCAAGTCACAATATAAATAAAGTTTAGTCGCTAAACATTGGCATTGTCCTGAGCGATTGTGTTTTGTGTTATCTTATTGTCTTAGCGATCAAAGAAGGGAATCGATATTTTGAGCAGGAAAATTTTAACATTAATATTAGCGATAGTGCTGCTATTTGCAGCTTCTTGCGGCGGACAGAAAAAACAAATTGCAGAGAGTCAAGCAAAAGAAACAATTGCTGAAAGCTTGCTGGAAACGACGGCAGTTATAACTACATTCGAGCCAACACAGTTGGAGACAGAAATAAGTATTAAGCCAGATTTAAGGCCAGAAGATTATCGCAATTATAAGGAAAATGAGATTTCTTTTGATATTCCTAAACTTTGGCTAAGAACTGAATCTGATGGCAACATATATTTTTATGAAGAGACAATTGGAAAGACCCCATTTATTATCTATAATGCTACAGTCGCCGGAGTTGAAGCAGATTTTGATTCTGTACCTTGGGCAGAATATTTATCAGGAGTTAATGTTGTTGAATACAGGGTTGTAAGTAATGGCTTGCACAAATTTGTTCAATACGATTACGAACAAAAAATTGAGGGCGATAGCTACCAGGCCTATAATTTCTCAACATACGAGAATAATACAGTCTATACAGTAACCTTATTAATTGAGGAAGTAATATCTGCTAATAGCTACTATGATTTAATTATCGACAATGTTAAAGATACAATCATTATTGATAAAGTCCGGCCGGATAGTTACAGCGCTAATAATGATTTACTTACTATTTTCGAAAATTATGTCAAAGCAATTCAGGGTGATTATAAAAAAGAATATGCGGATTCAATCAAGGGATTTGAAACAGAAAATGGCTTTTTCGCAGAAGAAAAATTAGATAATGAGGAGCATTCAATTTGGTTTGAATATTCTGATTATATTCAAATCGAAGATTTATATGCCATGCCTACTGGTTTCGTTAACGATGGTAATAAAAGTTCCGGATCGTTTTCTCTGCTTTTTGATCTAGATGCCAATCCCAATTATGATTATTTCGAACTTGAAGAACAGGTGACTTTACTAGCAAAATCGACTTGGGACTATTGGGGCAATGACGAATGGCCAGATAAAACACTTTTATTCCACGACTCTGATAGTGATACAAATATTTACCTTGGTGAGATGCTTTCTCTGCAAGATTCATATATTCTTTTACAATTTTCAATATTCCTTGAGCTGGAGTAATGAACATAATGGCTATTAATCATGGTTATAAGGTTTTGAGGCTCCTGATATGAGCTTCAAAAAACATTGATTTAGACTCTAGCCACTAGGATTTAGCAGATGTTCAGGTTACTTCTTCTCTGGCAAATGAGAATGCTCGGACTCGCGAGTCTTGCAGTTTGAATAATGTCAAAGACAACTATCTCCAATAGGTACTGAAACTGGATAATCTGGGCTGGTCGGAAAATGGTTTTTATTTTTGCGTAATTGTTTAAATAAAAGAACCGCCGCATTAGGCGGCGGTCAGAGATACTATAGTTGATTTAATTTATTCTAGGCCAAAAATTTCGACGATATCTTCAGGTGTAAGCTCGCCGCCAATGTTTAAGATGATGAAATTGTCTTTCATGGCGATGGTATTGTGGATCATTTCCCCTGAAAACCAGTTCTCAACTTCAGAAACCCAGACCTTGTGATCTTCCTTATCGACACGCTTGTCATCGAAAGAGTCTGCCATTGCCGGAATAGAAAAATAATCCTGTGCCGCTTTGGCATTTTCCATAATGTATGCATCTACGCTGAGATCATCCAGTCCATAAGAGAGGATTGTGGTGCCGTCTCTCTCTTTTTCAGAGATTGCGGATTCATCGATATCCAGAGCTTTTGCCAGCTTTGTTTTGACTTCATCAGTCTTGTAGGCGTTCTTGTCTTCTTTGCTGCCGCCGCAGGCAACCAAGGCAAGAATAACCACTAAAATAGCAAGAATCATTCCGGTTGATCTAATCAATTTCTTATTCATTTTTTCCTCCTTAAAATTACCACATACAAATATATCATACTTACCTATTTGTACAAGCTTACTTGTGTTCCTTCTTTTATCACCTGTTACAGCAGCTATTTTCAGACTGGTGGAGGCAAGGTGACGGAGCAGCAGAGGCAAAATAACTGCAAAAATATTTGCCTAAATCAGAGCTCTCTTAGGAGTTAGGGAAAAAATAAGACAGGTCAGGACTTAAGAGAAGATAATTATCTTCAATCTGCGTTACAATGCATGTTATATTGCTTCAGCGGAGGTTTCTATGATTGAGACAATCACAGTACAGGGCTTAGGCGCCATGGGCCTTTTATTCGCTTCGCGCGTCAAAGGTAATCTGCCGGAGATTGCTTTGTCTGTTTTGCTTGACAGCAGCCGGATCGAACGCTACCAGCAGACAGAACAACTCGTTAACGGCCAGCGCTTTGATTTCAATTTGGTCAGCATTGAGGAGGCAAAACCTGCAGACCTTGCCGTAGTAGCTGTCAAGAGCCGTGATCTGGATACTGCCATGGAGCAGTTGGCTGCTGTAGTCAAAGAAGGAACGATTATCTTGTCGCTACTCAACGGTGTAACAACTGAACAGCAGCTTCAGAAGCGATTCCCCAAAGCCAGGGTAGTAACCAGTATGTCTCAGGGCATGGATGCGACCCGTGTCGGCCGGGAACTGCGTTATACGAACGAGGGCCTGGTCGTGATGGGCTTGATGCCTGATGATGAAAGGCAGATTGCTGAGGCAATTGAAGAACTGGCTGCTTTCCTGGGCGAAGCGAAAATCCCCTATATAGTCGCGCAGGATATGCCCAGGCAGTACTGGGGCAAATGGATGCTGAACTGCGGCATCAATCAGGCAGTAGCCTTCTATGAAGGCAGGTTCAGTACGGTGCAGGAGCCCGGCTATGCCAGAGAAGAGACAATAGAAGCCATGAGGGAGGCGGCTGCTTGTTCAACTGCCGAAGGTATCCCCCTGGATGAAAGCGATATCTCCTACTGGGTCAGTGTAATCGATGGTTTAAATCCCGAAGGGATGCCCTCGATGCGTCAGGACCAACTGGCCGGTCGGCCGATGGAACTTGACCTTTTCAGTGCTGTGGTCATCGAGCTTGGCCTAAAGCACGGCATTCCAACACCCATCAATAAAAAGTTCTTCACTTGCCTAAATAAGCAGACAGTGGCTTGAGGTAGCAGAGAAAATAAAAAGTCAGGCCAATATCCGATCGCAGGCAGTCAAATAAAAAGCAATTGACTTGAAAGAGTTAGCAAAGCTATCAAAGGCCTGTTTTTGTGGCTAGCCTGGTTTTACTGGCTTGGGGCAATTACTTTTAGGTGAGGGCAAATCTTACCCCAATTAATCCTTTCCTCTTGGCTTACCAGATAAAGCCTTTTACTTTGGCTGAAGAGACTGAAAAACAATGGCTTTCCCACAGTACTTATTTGAGCATGGTTGAGGAATTCAAGAGCAGAGCATTATATAAAAACAGTACATCCTGATTAGAAAAGTCAATATAATCTCCAAGCAGGCTACTGCTTATATATCTGATGTCAATTAAGGTGACTTTGGCATAGGCTTCCAAAAGCAAGGGAACTATACTGCTGCCGTAGGAATCTCGAAAGACAACGAGTTCTTTTTGGTTTTTAGCGCTAGGATTCTCGATGATCAATAAGGGTGTGGCTCCGGATAGGTAAAGATCATAAGGATCTTTGCCTGCTAATTTTTCCAGATCATAAACCGGTGTGTATTCATCAGTTTCCAGATTATAGACCTGGCTGTTATTTGTTGCCTGATTGACCAGGTAAAAAAGGCGGTCAGGTTTTAGCGGCAGAGCAATTTGACTGCTGTATACACCGTTAAATACGGTCGTACTTTCTATTTTGTCAAAGTTAAAGCTGATGCTATCCAAGACGCCAAGGCCTTTGGCCAGAGTACGGGCAACTTCAACAATACTTTCTTGCCGCCAGTGAATATCTGTGCGATAGTAATCCTCCAGGGCAAGGCTTTTAGAAATATCTATAAAACTTGCGAAGTCATTAGCTTCTTTGACCAAAGAAAACATGCGCTCATAATCCATCGTCGGGTAGCCATTGCTGGTGGCGAGAAAATAGTTTTTATCGGGGATAACTGAGATAAAAATCCTGACATCTTTGCCCGCCAGGTATTTTTCATAGAGCCAGCGAAATTTCTGATTGGCCTTTTCTATCGAGTTCTCATTTAAGGGGTATTCAAGCTTTACAGCATAACCCTCTTTGAGGTAGATATTATTGTTTTCCAATTGCCTCAGGAGATAGAGGCGAGTAAAGGCTTTAAGGCTGCGAAAAGCAAAACGAGCAGGGAACTGATCTTTAGCATATTCTTCCAGATCGCGCATGAAATTGCCGGAGGATAAAGAATGAAGGTCTAGATGAGGCGCCTGGGCCAAGGGCCTGCGCTCGCTCTCAGACAAATCCTTGCTCGGTCCAAGCCAAAGGGCAAGTACTAGGGTCAGCCAAATCAAACTTATTGTCGCTATGATTAAAAAATTTGCCTTATTGTCTGGAGAGTTGTTGTTTTCTTTTATCATCACAGTCTCCTTTTAGAATCTGAAATACAAGAAAGGGTTAAAAGAGGAGTCGACCAGATAAGCGGTGCTAATTATTAAAAGCAAGATATTTGCCAAGCCTTCCGAAATATCTAGGATAATCTTTCCTCGAGGCATCCCTTTTATTTTTTCAACAAGCAGTTTTGGCACTGGGGTAGAGGCAATTGCTGCCAGCAGGATCACCAGGAGATAATTGCGCAGATGAAAGATTGTCGCCGAGTCTACCAGAGCAAGACCTGCACCGCCAAACATTGCCATTAACCTGTTCCAAGCAGTCGCTATGTCAGGGGCATCAAAAAGGACCAGACTTAAGATGAAAAACAGCAATACATAAAGATGAGAGATAAGGCGGCCTGCCTTTTTAAGTATTTTTTTCAGCCAGAATTTTTCTAATACCAGTATGAGGGCAAAAAGAAGTCCCCAGATGATAAAATTCCAAGCCGCTCCATGCCAAAAGCCTGTCAGCAGCCACACAGTTAAGACATTTATAAGCCAGCGCCCGTTTTTGACTCTATTGCCACCTAAGGGAATATATAGATAATCCCTAAACCAGCTGCCCAGGGAGATATGCCAGCGCCGCCAGAATTCTGAGATGCTGGTGGAAATAAAGGGATAATTGAAATTTTCTTCAAACTCAAAACCAAGAATTCGGCCCAAACCGATTGCCATATCGCTATAGCCGGAAAAGTCAAAATAGATCTGCAAGGTAAAAGAGACAATGTAGAGCCAGTGCAACAACACAGTGCTCTCAGAGGCTGAGGTAAAAATTTTGCCCAGCTCTCCTAAGGAATTAGCCAGTATAACCTTCTTGCCCAGACCTGCCATAAAACGGCTGACCCCAGATCGTATCTTAGCTAGACTGTATTCTCTTTTATCAAGCGCAAGAGCCACATCGGTGTAGCGGACAATTGGACCGGCAATCAATTGAGGGAACATGGAAACATAGCAGGCCAGCTTGATTATGCTCCTTTGAGCAGCTGTATTTTCTTTGTAAACATCTATCGTATAACTGAGAATCTGAAAGCTGTAAAAACTGATGCCAATAGGCAGGGCAATCTTCAACAAAGGTATGCCCAGACCAGTTACGGCATTAAAATTGCCTATGAAAAAATCGGCGTACTTAAAATAAGCCAGCAGGCCCAGTTGAAAGACCACAGCAATTATAGCTAAGATTTTGGCTGATCTGGCCTTAAGATGCTTTTCAATCTGGATGGCCAAAAAATAATGAACCACAATGGAGAGCAGCATAAAAATAAGATAGACAGGCTCTCCCCAGCCATAAAAAATTAAAGAAGAGATCAGAAGAACTAAATTTCTACCCTTTGCCGGGGTTAAAAAATAGACTGCCAAAACTATTGGCAGGAAAAAGTATAAAAATGTGATGCTAGAAAAAAGCACAAACTCTCCTGGTCAGAGCGATACAGCTACAGACTTTATCTTTTGTCCTGCCTGCTGATGGCAGTCAGAGCAATTACTTTTTCAATTGCAGATCTATGCCTTCCCGGATCTCGGAGAAGGCATCAATTAGATCCTGGGAGCTGATCTCAAGATCTGAGGCGACCATAACAAGCATTACCAGATCATCTTGACTTACCAGCTGAACATCATCGGCCTCAATGCAAATCCATTTTCTGGGATCTATACCTTCGAGCATCTGCTCAGCGATCTCTTTGCTTGCAGCTTCAGATTCGGTCTGTACTAAGACTAAAGAGTATGCCTGCGAGCTGATCAAAGCTTCTGAAGCAACAATATCTTCAATCTTTGAGATATTGTCCAGCCCGGAATAGTACTTCACAGCATCTGGATCTTTTAAATCGATAGCAATACTTTCAAGATTAAGCTGGGGATCTTTAAGGGCATATATTCTTTCAATCATCTCCAGCAGCGATATATCTGTATCATTATTTTCATTGGGCTTAGCAGCATCAGTTGCTTCTGATGGCGGCTTGTTCGTCGGATCAATATTTTCGGGATCTGTGGCAGTAACAGTATCTTTTCCTTGTGAGTTTTCGGATTTTTGGCAGGCTGCCAAAGACAAAAATAAGGTAAATACTAAAATAATCAGCAAAATTCTTTTCATATTTCTACTCCCTATAAGCAGATAATTTTGAGCCGATTAAGCATACATCCGCAAGGATGAATTGACAATGCTTTTTCATTTACTATCTTCACCGGTTGCAATTGCAACTGCAGCTTCCTAATTTTGTAGCTACTCAAATAATATCAAGAGAATTATTGCTGCCAGTTGCAAAAAAAGCCCGCTCTAATTAGCAGGCTTTTTTGCATCATAGCTAAAAGAATATATTTACTTGTTAAATCATAACTTCATTTACAGCCAGATATCATAGCGCTTAATGAAATAATGCTTGGCAATTGACACCAGTACCAGATAAGCAGCAAGCACGACAGCCAAAAAGCCGAAGAAAGAGCCGGAAAGGGGAGCGAGATTCAAAATGCTTGCCAGGGGTGAAAACGGCAAAGCTGTTAGGATTGCTATTCCAATAGCGGTAAGCAGCATGACCGGAGCTGAGGCTCGTGACTCCACAAAGGGCAGTTTGGCAGTTCTAATCGCATGGATGACCAGAGTCTGAGTCCACATGGATATGACCATCCAGCCGGACTGGAAGATGGCAATAAACAATATTATCTGAGCTGGATCAGTAAGACTTGCAAAGGGTGCACCTACTATGGCCGGGGCAAGCCAGAAATAAAGGGCGATATAGGAGAGAATGTCAAACACAGATGAAGTGGGACCGATCCAGATCATGAAACGGCTGATTGAAGTCGCATCCCAGGTTCTGGGTAATTTGAGATAATCCTCATCCACATTGTCCCAGGGAAGAGAGGCACAGGACATATCGTAGATTAGATTGAGGATCAAAATCTGGATGGCTGTCATGGGCAAGAAAGGCAGGAAGGCTGCCGCAATCAGCATTGACAAAACATTGCCGAAGTTGGATGAGGCTGTCATTTTTATATATTTGATCATATTGGCATAGGTTCGGCGCCCCTCAATGATCCCCCGTTCGAGGACCATGAGATCTTTTTCCAATAAAATGACATCAGCAGATTCCTTGGTTATATCAACGCCGGTATCTACAGAGATGCCGACATCGGAATCCTTCAAGGCCGGGACATCATTGATGCCGTCTCCCATATAGCCGACACTGTGGCCATTATTTTGTAAAAGTTTGACAATGCGCGATTTTTGCATAGGGGCAAGGCGGGCAAAGACTGTTGTACTTTCAGCTGCCTTGGTTAAGCTGGCATCGTCCATCTTTTCAATATCGTCACCGGTATAAATCCTTTTGACATCAAGGCCCACCATCTGGCAGATGGCACGGGAGACCTTCTCGTTATCGCCGGTGAGGATCTTGACCTCAACGCCATGCTCATGCAAAGCGAGGATAGCATCCTTGGTTGAAAGCTTGGGTGGATCTAAAAATGCCAGATAGCCGATCAGAACCATATCTGCTTCATCAGCAGCAGAAAAGACACCGACAGGAGAGGGATTGGTTCTTTGTGCAATCAATAAAACGCGCAGCCCTTTGTCATTATAGCCGTCAACATCCCGGCGCACGCGTTTTGTCATCTCCTGATCAAGAGGTACGACAAGATCGTCATCAAGCTGAGCAAAAGAGCAGACTGCAAGCATCTCTTCCAATGCTCCTTTGGTGATCATTTGAGTTTTACCAGTTTTGTCGTTGACCACCACACTCATGCGCCTGCGTTCAAAATCGAAAGGGATCTCGTCCACTTTTTCGTAGCGATCCTTTAAACTGCCCAGCTGATCTATCTCACTTTCTTCCACTTCATGAGTTTTATCAATGATAGCTCTGTCCATCAGATTTCTTAGTCCGGTCTGAAAATATGAATTTAAATAGGCATGCCTTAGAACACGAGGGTTTTCCTGGCCGGTCAGGTCAAGATGCAACTCGAGGGCCACCCGATCCTGCGTTATAGTGCCTGTCTTATCGGTACAGAGGATATCGATTGAGCCCAGATTTTGAATTGAATTTAAATTCTTAATAATGACCTTCTGCTTGGACATATGCACAGCGCCTTTAGCCAGGCTGGCTGTGACTATCATGGGCAGCATTTCCGGCGTGAGGCCCACTGCAAGAGAGATAGCCAGAAGACCTGCCTGCAGCCAGTTGCCTTTGGTCAGTCCTGAGATTAAAAATACGATGGGAACCATGATGAGCATAAAACGAATCAGGACTGAAGACACATGGTTAACACCCTTTTCAAAAGAGGTGGGCTCTGGCTTTTCCTTGATAGTTTTAGCAATCTGGCCGAAAATGGTATCTTGCCCAGTGGCTAGAACAACTCCTGTGCCGCTGCCTGAGATAATATTTGTGCCCATAAAGGCCAGATTATTGTATTCAAGCAGATTAGTCGTATCTCGCCTATCCGGCTGGGAGAATTTTTCCACATGAGCGGACTCTCCGGTCAGTGAGCTTTCACTCAAGAAAAGATCCTTGGCGAAAATTATTCTCATATCCGCCGGTATCATGTCGCCGGCAGCCAGCTTGACGATGTCTCCCACCACTGCTTCTTCCATGACTCGTTCTTGTTCGCCGTCTTCAGCGCGGACAATGGCAGTAGTGTTGACAATCATATTGGTCAGTTTTTCGGCCGCATTTCCTGACCTCATTTCCTGAACAAAGCGCAGCAAGCCAGACATTATCACCATTGCAGTGATAATGGCAAAAGTTATAAAACTTCTTTCTTCTGGCGGCGCAAACAAAACATCAGTCAGAACAGAGATCAGGGCCAGCACGATTAAGATAAGGGTGAAAGGATTGATAAAGGCAGTAATAAGTCGCCTGAGAAAACTTTCTCTTTGCCCCTGAATGACAACATTGTCACCATAAAGCTTTCTACTTAAAACTACCTCTTCCTCATTAAGACCAGTAGTTTTGCTGCCCAGAGCGGGCAGTACTTCTTCTGTCTCCATGTGGGCACTGTCAAGCAGACGTTTTTTGACAACTTCCGGTAATTCTGCCGGTTTGTTGATAGCAAATTTTGTCAGTATTTCCTTTTGTTTAACATGATCTTCCTGCAGCATGAATTATCCCCGTTTCCTTAAATACCTTTCTCATTCTAACTTGAAAAGAGATCTTCCCGCAAAAATCACCGAA
>CAZUWY010000056.1:0-8408 GCA_964624395.1 uncultured Mageeibacillus sp.
ACACGATGGCATTGAAACTATGATGTCTATATAGTAAAAGCGAACTACGTATGTGGGGATCATAAAGAGTAAAATACATCGTTTTGGGTATTGCAAGTAGCTAGTTGAATAAAATAGAAATCCTTAATATGATACTGCCTTACAACCGTTAAAATTGATCACAAAAGTAACGTAACTTAAACAAATATGGGAGTAGTTCAAGGTGAAACCTTGCAGCTTATCTTCTAATTTACATTGCTTACAAGCCTCATACAGTTTATTTCTCTCATCACTTTCGAAGATTGTTCCAATAAATATATGGCCATTTGCTCTCGGTATCAACTTGAATGACAATTTCTTTTTCTAGGATCGATGCTCCTGACTTCTCCGTCATTCTAAGAGGTATAATTAGTCGGAGCTCACTGTCCTAAGAATATGCAAGATGCTTATAATTGCACAATAAAAAAGAAACAATCGCCAGCAAGAGTTATATAATCAGTGAAATAGCAGGGCAAAGAAGGGAAGAATCGTCATGGGCGTAGTGGGGATAATTTTAGCCATCGTAATGATACTGTCAATTTTAGTAGGCGCTAACTATTATGTCGCACAAAGAATATATAAATGGTTTAGTTTGTTTTTGCCGCAAATCAATGCAAAGATTTATTTTGGTGTTTACATAGCTCTTGCAGTAATAATGATTCTAGGTATTGTGCGCTATTTTCTGCCCATCCCTTTACCTATACAAAACATAATAGGCTGGATCAGCACCTACTGGATGGGCATTTTTTTGTTTTTGCTGATGCTGTTTTTACTAGCCGATTTAGCATTGCTTATCGGGAGTCTCACAAAGATATTTCCCAAGCCTATGCCGTCAAATATTCGGTTTATCTCCGGCTTGCTTGTTCTTTTACTGACCAGCGGGATCGTTGCTTACGGGGCATACAACTCAAGGCAGATCAGGCATGTTTCTTATGATGTGGCGCTTAACGGGCATACTTTATCGTCTGAACTAAAAATAGTCCTTATTAGCGACTTGCATTTAGGAACTACAAACAATGAAAAGAATCTTGCCAATATCGTTGAGGAGATTAACAGCTTAAATCCCGACATTGTGTGTATGGCAGGAGATATTTTTAATGATGATTTTAATGCCATCCAAAACCCTGCCGAAGCAAGTAATTTGCTTAAAAGCATAAATTCGACATACGGCGTATACGCCAGTTTGGGCAATCATGATGGCGGTAGCACAATTGAGCAAATGATCAATTTCCTCAAAGAAAGCAATATAAAACTTCTGAACGATGAGTATGTAATTATTGACGACCGGCTTGTTATGATCGGGCGGCTAGACCCGTCACCGATTGGCGGCTTTGGAGATTTGCGAAGAAAAGATACAGCAGATTTGCTGGCTTCAATAGATACAGACTTGCCCGTTATAGTAATGGAGCATACTCCCTCGGCAATTAATCAATACGGCGAGGAAGTTGATCTGATCCTTTCCGGACATACTCACGACGGGCAGATAATTCCGGGCAATTTGATCGTAAGAGCTATTTATACTGTCAGCTATGGGTATTACCAAAGGGATGCCGGCAGTCCCCATGTTATCGTTACATCCGGCGTAGGAACTTGGGGGACGCCTTTGCGCGTTGGCACGAATAATGAAATTGTAAGTATCTTATTGCATTAGATACTGGCTTCAGTTATGCCGCAAGGTGATTTTTGTAAAGAAGCGCTTAGTATTCAATATTGCCGGCTTAATTTTGGTATTTATTGTTTGATGTTTTTTGCCGTCAAAACTGCACCTTTGCTCGTTGACATAATATTAGGGTTTCAGGTGCTGGGCTGTTGGGGCAACCTCTCTTTTCGAGAACAATTGTCTAAAAACATATGGCGTTGTTTTTGCATCTCTGTTTCCGCTGATATATATCTTTAGCACGCTGGAATAGCTGAGTTTAGGCAGGCAAGTGTTTCGGTGCCTTTAAAACCAGCTTAGAAAAGATTGGCAAGAAACTTTATGTCCGACAATGTATTCATTTGCCAGTAAATCTCTACCAGTACATCCCTAGCAAGAGAAATTTACAGAAGCCGATTCAATCATATTGACAATCATCTATCTGAGGCGTAAGATCTCATATAGATAAGTATGAATGTGAGGTGCAGAATGAATATAGGTGAAGTATCAAAAATCTGCAAAGCACTTGGGGAAGAGAATCGTATCAAGATTGTCAAGCTTCTTACGGATGGCGAAAGATGCGCTTGTGATCTGCTGAAGAACTTAAATATCACTCAGCCGACCTTGTCACATCACTTAAAAGTATTATCTAAGTGCAATTTAATTATCACCCGGAAAGAGGGCAAGTGGTCCTACTATTCACTGATTTGTGAAACGCTGACAGAGTTTAGGGACTTCATCGCAGACCTTGACTGTAATAAAAGCAAGAGGATGTGTGGCTGCAAATGATTTGGTCTTTTATCCAGGATCAGCTGCTGGGAATGAAATGGCTGAATAATTTTGTGGGCAGAGGGCTGAGTGCCCTGGGGCTTGACATCGATAGCCGCATTGGCGGGAGCGTTCAGTTTTTCATCTATGATGTGCTGAAAATAGCAATATTACTTTGCCTGCTGATATTCATTATTTCAGTTATTCAGAGTTATTTCCCGCCCGAACGAAGCCGTAAAATTTTAGGCCGTTTCAACGGGATCGGTGCCAATGTGCTTGCAGCCTTGCTTGGTACAGTGACACCATTTTGTTCCTGCTCTTCTATTCCTCTTTTCATTGGTTTCACAACGGCAGGCCTGCCACTCGGAGTCACATTTTCATTTTTAATTTCCTCACCAATGGTTGATTTGGGTTCGCTTGTCCTGTTAATGAGTATCTTCGGTGCTAAAGTTGCTGTGCTTTATGTGGTCCTGGGTCTGGTCATCGCGGTTATCGGGGGGAGCCTAATAGAAAGATTACACTTTGAGAACCAGCTAGCTGACTATATTCTGGAGCTCCAACAAACTCAAAAAGAAGAAGGAGAGCTTCAGACATTGTCAGCCAAGGATCGAATCCGCTTTGCTAGAGAACAGGTTGCCAGTACCTTTAAGAAAGTTATCCCTTACATTCTAATTGGTGTCGGTATTGGTGCCTTTATACACAACTGGGTGCCCGAGTCATTCATTGTAGACACCCTGGGGACGAATAATCCCTTTGGTGTTTTAATTGCCACGATTGTCGGAGCTCCTATGTACGGAGATATTTTCGGCACTATCCCCATTGCTGAGGCCTTGCTGACCAAGGGAGCTCAACTGGGTGTTGTCCTTGCTTTTATGATGGCGGTCACCACTTTATCCCTTCCTTCTCTGATCATGTTAAAAAATGCCGTAAAACCCAAATTGCTCGCTGTATTTATCGCCATTAGCATCATTGGGATAATCCTTGTAGGATACTTCTTTAATGTCATACAAGCATTTATAGTTTAGGGAGAAGATAAGATGAAAATCAATTCGATTAAAGTATTGGGAAGCGGCTGCAGCAAATGCAAGAGGCTGCTCGAAAACACAAAGCAAGCTGCCGTAAATCTTGGAATTGACGCGGAAATCGAATACATTTCAGATATGAAGCAAGTTATGTCATACGGAGTGATGGGGATGCCCGTTTTACTTGTCAATGAAAAGATTGTCTCACAGGGTAGAGTTTTGAAAGTTAAAGAAGCCGAGCAAATCCTGAGTGGCTTTAAAGGGTAGGCGAAGCTCAGTCCCAGCTAACAGGGCACTTTATACACTAGCGTTTGCAAGGGCAAATATTTTTCATGAAAGATTTGTGTGCCTAAATCAAAGCTTGAACAAAGCAAGCCGCAACTAGCCTGCAACGGGAGAAGAAAAAACAAAATCCAGCTAATGAACCATTTTTTGGGGTTGTATTAGTTTTAGTGCAAGAAGCAAACCAGCTATGGTCCACTCAAAAAAGGACGGATCTTTGGCGACTATCATGATTCAAATTTAATATGTTAGATACCTGGCAGCGAAGTTGACAAGTCAGTTTACTGAGTATAGACTGAGTTTAGTCTATTGAATATCGACTAAATAAAGGCAGGTATATGGTTGTGGTCAGTCTGGGTGAAGTAGAGTCTCGTTTCGCAGAGATTATTTGGCAGCATGAGCCCTTGCATTCACGGGAATTAGTCAAACTTTGCGAGAAGGCTTTGGACTGGAAGAGGTCGACAACCTATACAGTCCTTCGAAAGCTCATTGACCGGGGTCTCTTTAAGAATGAGGATGGGATGGTGTCATCCGTCATTTCCCGGGAAGACTATGAAGCCTTGCAAAGCGAGCATTTTGTCGCAAAGAGCTTTGACGGCTCTCTGCCAGCCTTTATCGCCGCCTTTACCAGACGAAAGTCTCTTTCAGAGAAGGAAGTCGCCCAGATCCAGCAAATGATTGAAGAGGCGGCCAGAGAAAACTGAAGATGGACAGGATCTTTTTGAAAATCCTGAATATGAGTATCACGGCCAGCTGGCTGATCTTGGCTCTTCTTGTTCTTAGGCCTCTTTTAAAAAAGGTGCCCAGATGGTTGACCTGCCTTCTATGGTCGCTGGCGGGTTTGCGTTTGCTTTTTCCCTTTTCAATCCCAAGTGTCTTGAGCCTTATTCCCAGTGCCCAGACGGTCAAAGCAGATCTACTTTTTGACCAGATTCCACAAATCCAAAGCGGGATCCCTGCCTTCAATCAGTGGGTGAATCCGATCATTGAGGAGGGTCTGGCTCCTAGCCCTGCTCTCTCTGCCAATCCCTTACAGATTTGGACCTGGATTGCTGTTTATGCCTGGCTGGTCGGCATATTTGCTCTTTTCTTTTATGCCCTCTTCAGCTATGGACGCTTGAGAAAAAGAGTTAAGGCCTCCCTACAGGTGGAGGAGGGAGTTTGGCTCAGCGACGAGATCGAAAGTCCCTTTATCCTGGGCCTGATAAAGCCTCGCATTTATCTACCTTCCGGACTGGAGGCAAGACAAAAGGCTCTGGTCCTGGCCCATGAAAGGGCGCATCTGGCCCGCCGGGATCACTGGTGGAAACCACTTAGTTTTATGCTTCTATCTCTATACTGGTTCAACCCTCTTTGCTGGGTAGCCTATGTCCTTCTTTGCCGGGATATTGAGCTGGCCTGTGATGAGAAGGTCATCCGGGCTATGGGCAAGGAGGGCCGCCTGATCTATTCCCAGGCCCTTCTGGCCGCCAGTATCCCTCATCGCTCGGTCATGGCCTGTCCTCTGGCCTTCGGGGAAGTGGCTGTCAAGGAGAGGATTCGAAAGGTCCTGAATTACAAAAAACCGGCCTTTTGGGTTATCCTTCTGGCCCTGATTGCCTCCCTTGCCCTGATTATCTGTTTCCTGACCAATCCCAGGGAAACAGTAAAGGAACCGACGATTCCAGCTGAAAGTCAGCCTGGGTCGGTGATCGAACCTGGCCTGTCGGTTGAGAAACCTACGACCCCGGAGGAAAGTCGTCCCGGGTCGGTGATCGAGCCGGGCTTGGCTGAGGAATGGTTTGACTACCTGCACTTGAACAGCCTGGATTGGGAAAGCCATCTTGAGATAAGCAGGCCGGAGTTTTCGGGTGTGACCTTTCACTGGACACCGGGTGAGGTAAAGGCAGTGACAAAATCCGGGACTTCGACCCTTTTTCAGGGCATGCCGGTCTGGAACAGCTATTTTTGCGATTTGACAGGAGATGAAAAGCCCGAGCTTTGCGCAACAGTCAGTTTCGGCTCAGGCTTCATCGATAACCATGTGGTGGTCTTTGATTATGAGAACAGGGAGATTCATTATCTCTGGAACCGCTTTGTTAATGACTATGAACTCTATCTTGAGGAGGATCGCCTCTTTGTGGCAAAACGACCCTCTATGGAAGAGGAGATCCTGGAAAGTGGCCGCCTGATCTTTCAAGAGGGCAGGCTGGCCATGGAAGGGGAGACTGATCCTCCGCCACCTTATGAGCCGGAGGAGGCAATCGGGATCGGCTTTCAAGCCTTTGCTTCTCCGGTGGGCTACTCCCAAGCCGGCCACAAGGCCATGCTGGATCAGTCGGACGATGTTCTCTTTCCCAACGCTGACTTCATCCAGGGCTTGATTCCTCTGGTCAAGCTCGCTAGCCGCTCAGATTTTGAAGATTTCTACCGGGAGATGGCCCATCACTTTGATTTTAATCTGGAAGATACAGATTCGCCGGCTTTCTCCCGCCTGTCTGACCAGTACACAGACGAATTTTTCCGGGAGAATAACCTTTTGCTGGCTTATCTGGTTGAGGGAAGTCCGGCCAACCGCTCTCTGGTTGACTCTGTCACCTTGGACCGGGAGGGGAAAATGGAGATTACCATTAGGCGCTGGCGGCTTCCGGGAGACGAGGTCATGACTGGGCGGCTTTTGGCTGTCAATGTCTCAAAGGAGGATATGGCTGCCATGCTCACCTGCCAGATCTTGACCGTATCTGAGACCGGACCCTTTGAGGATGTCCCGAGCAAAGGGCCTTTTGATATTTTTCGCTTCGAGGGATCTAAGCCGGCAGATTATGCTGTCCTGCAGCTGAACTCTGAGGGGGGATTCCTCTTATCCCTGTCACCTTTAAGTTCCTATCTGGCCCATGGTCACTACAGACTGGAAGGTCAACAGCTTATTTTGCAGACCTGGGACGGCCTTTACACTTACACCTTTGACAGGCATGCTGATGACTGGCGTTTTAACGCAGGCAAATCCTCACCCCTCTATACCAGCCTTTCCTCCCTAGATGACGGCGGCCTCTTTCATTTAGCTGAACAGAAGTTCAATGGAGAGGTGAGCCCGGTTCACACTTTCCTTAAAAGACTCTTTTTGGCAGTGGACCAGCAAGCCCCCTTCCAGCTTCCGGCCGGACTGGCCATCAATGAGGGGGTGGCTGAATATATTGCGGGCAAGATCGAGGCTATGAGAATCACCTATCAGGCGACAAACAGTAAATTGTTCGATTATAAGATAATGGCCCACCTGGCAGAGACAAAAGACCTGGCAGACGGCCTAGTTTCCATGCGCTTCTATGTCGAGATATCCTATCATTATGAGCAGCTGGAAGCGATCGAGTCGGGTTATGGCAGGGAAGTTGAGTTGCTGGTTCGGAGCGATGAAGGGGAGAAAGAGACCATAGTCGGCCTGCGGGTACTTGGGATTCTGGATGCTTACGATAGCTTCTTGTACCAGAATATTGTCGGTGACAGGGCGATCGAACTCTCTGACGCGGATTGGGTGAGAGCAAGGATTCGGGCATATCTTGATTGATTAGCCAAGAGGGGACTAGCCGTAAACTTTCAGGGGAGAAAGGGCACCACCATTGACAGACTCTGAGGAGTGATAAAACTACGGTCAAGCAAAAAATCTACAAGCTCTCTCTTTGTATATCTCAGAGTATCAGTTTGATGACCAATCCATGGTGACTAAAACAGTTTTCAGGCTTATTTAAGATCGTGATCTGCTGGAAATTTAGTTTGACCGTTTTTTGGATTAGCTGATCGGAGAGATCAAAGCATCTGAAACTCTGGCAGGTAAGTTATTATTGCTTGAGTTTACTTTTCAAGATCTTGGAAGCAAGGAGTTTTTTACCTCCCTTAAACCTGCGATAACGCCAGTGACAGGGTATTATTAAGTGGTTGCTTTATCCCTTTGGTAGAGGTGATTTTAGGAAAATATCCTTCTCGTTGAGGGTAAGAATGTAATGCAGCTGCTCACCGAGTTGAAATTGCTTCTTGAAGTTTAAGCTGCCTTTGCTGGCAATAATAGAGCCTACTAAAAGTAGTTTTCAATTGTATAGCCACAATTATTATCTTATAATGTTTACCAAGAATAAGATTTTTTATGCACTGCCTTTTAGTGGTTTAAGTATTAAATTGAGGTGGTATCTCAGCAATCACTTGAAACCTGAGTAGCACAATCCTCACTGTAATCTAGGGATCGTATATAGTCATAGATTTCCAACATTATTCTAGGAGGTGCCGTATGAATACTCATACTAAAAGGAGCAGGGGGCTGTCAGTCCTGCTGGCGGCTTTATTAACACTTGGTCTTTTTGCAGCCATACCAAATAAGGTACAT
Organism: uncultured Mageeibacillus sp.; assembly: GCA_964624395.1. Lineage (GTDB taxonomy): Bacteria > Bacillota > Clostridia > Saccharofermentanales > DTU023 > UBA1046. The sequence continues at coordinate 8,078 of CAZUWY010000056.1, forward strand.
GCTGCCAACGCATTAGACCTTTGTAACTACATTAACAGCTTTAACCACGGTGGCAAGGGAACGCTGTCAGCAACACTTTCCGGCAATACTGTTACGGTTGATGGCAGCGTTTCTGAAGTTGTTAAACCTCTCTGGTTATACATTGATGCTAGTGTTCGCGTTGTCTGGCGGGCCCAATATAGAGGTGGTTCTGGGAGCGATGAACTTATCAGAACTATGAATGGTAATGAGCCAGCTGGAACTTTTGAGCTGGTTGAGGGTGGCTTGCTGGCCTCTAGTGGTTATACCACTCTTACACAGGCTTCAGGTGAGGTGATTGTAAACGGCGGGG
>CAZUWY010000056.1:8528-9838 GCA_964624395.1 uncultured Mageeibacillus sp.
AACGATGGCAAGGTGATCGCCAGTCAGGCAAAAGGAAAGGCAGTCAACCTTTTAACACCCAAGGTGATTGTGGTAAATGGTGGCACCATTAGAGCAGATGGCAGTGACCCTGATTCTCATGCGATTTATGCAGACTGGAATTCAGGCAAGTCAGTAATAGAGATAAATGGCGGCACCGTTCAAGCACCCCGCGATGCTATTTGTATTGAAGCAGAAAACGTTGGTTTACGCGTAAAGGGCGGTACCGTAAAATCCACCGGGCAAGATATCGGCAGTGCCATCTATATTAACGATGGGGGCAAAGAAGCTCGTGTAACCGTAACCGGCGGCAAAGTAATCGCTACAGGTACAGGTTTATGTCATGCAGTCTGCAGTGATGCTCCTAAAACTGTTGTAGATGTGCTAGGCGGTACACTGACATCTGCAGGAGGAAATGGCGGTACAATCTGGCTTAGAGCCCTTGATTCTTATGCGGTAGTTCGAGACAAGGGCAAGGTGGAGAACATAGGAAAAGGTGCTGCTATTTTGACTGATGAAAAGTCCGCTTCTAAAGTAATAGTGCGTGACAAAGCTGTAGTTAGCTCACAAACAGGCAAGGCGATCAAGACGCAAACAGCTGAGCTGACCGGAGGCTTTATCTTCGCCTATTATGAGGCAGTTCCAATAGCTGAAGAGGCTGCGGGTGAACCCAGCTATGACGGTACAGCGATTGGCTGTACCTGGATGAAAGAGGGCAGCCCTCTTTCCTACCAGAAAGGTTCTAGCAAGGATCTTTACTCCAGCAAAGGAGCTACTACCACCTGGGAAGTTCAGAACAATAAGGGAGGCATAGCCTACGAAAGGGGTGGACAGGAAGGTTTTTTCCCCATTGAAGGTATCAGTATCCTGTCTTTGCCCCCGCCTCCGCCTCTCAATACCACAGCTGAAGAAACAACCGAGGAGACGGTAGCTGAGTCGGAAACAAAATCTGAGACTAAAGCTACAAATGCTCCGGAAACAAAGGCAGCCACTGATGCCGAAGTGCCGGCAACAACCGAACCAGCAAGTGTGACGCAGGAGGAGACGATTTCTGCAGAGATATCCCTGCCAGCCGATGATGAAAATATCTCTGCCTCAGAGCTGGAATCTGCTGCACGCGCAACAGAAACAATGCTTGTAAATAGAGAGGCAGATGGCGGTGGATTTAACTGGCTCTGGCTTGCCCTGATTGCTGTAGCTCTTGTGGCTATCGGCTTAGGCGCAGCTTTGATCGTCTTGCTTGTTAAGAACAAGAGGAAGAAGAGATAGCACAGTTGATTGGCAGTATGACC
>CAZUWY010000057.1:0-9427 GCA_964624395.1 uncultured Mageeibacillus sp.
CTTCTGCATACAAAACCCGGAATGCCGTTACCCTCGATTGACGCCCAGCCTTTAGCCAGGTGGGAGACCTGCGGTGGTCTTGGATTTTCCGCTCGGAGGCGGCTCGATCCTATTCCACACTAACCCGGATTCCCTATTATGTCATGGTGGCTCAATATGAGGAGTATCGCACACCCCAGGCATCTATATTCTAGCATAATAAAAAAAAGGCCGCAGTAGCCAGCTGTGACGAAACAGCATTGAGCAGCAATTACTGCTAAAAAAATAAAAGCAAAAAAAGCAAATCTGCAGCTAAGTCTGCTTGTCCAATTTAAAGGTCAGGATTTATGACTGTTCCCTCCTGGTCGACGGCAGACAAGATGATCTGCCATTGAGAGGGAATATTTTCTGAAATGGTCTGCCTTACTTTTTCTGCCTCAGCTGCACTGCCTATGTAAAAAGCTAGCAGGCTGGGTCCGGCACCAGACAAGGAAACCTTGTGGCAACCACCGGCCAGAGCAGCTTGCTTGATTAGATCGTAATCAGGGATCAGATCTTGCCTGAAATTTTCGTGCAGATAATCCTCGCTGCCGTGTTTGATCAGCTGCGCATCTCCATCTTTCAGGCCTTGCAGCAGAAAACCAAATGAGGAAAGCTGCCTGACAGCATCTTTGTGACTGATCATTTCCGGCAGCACTGAACGTGCTTTGGCAGTTTCCAGTTCAAAGGGGGGGATCAGTAACAAGGGCCGAATATTTTCATGGCAGGGAAGCTTTACTGCAATCTCTTCGCCTCCAGCGCTTTTAGAGAGCATTAGACCACCAAAGACTGCTGGTGCTACATTATCGGGATGACCTTCAACTTTTGCCCCGAAAAGAAGGAGCTCATCTTTGCAGATTTTATTCTTATGGGCAAGCTGGGCGGCCGCAATCCCCGCCACAGCACAAGTGGCTGAGGAACCCAGCCCTCTTGCCACCGGGATATCTCCCCCGAAGCTAATGCCTATCCTTGGCAGTTTTAGAGATTTCTCTCTGGCATAAAAACTATAGGCCATAGCCAGAGCTCTTTGTGCAAAAGGAAGGCTTTTCGCCCAGTTAAAAAGCTGTTCGCCGCTGAGTAAATCAGCTTCTGGATGCCAACTAACACATGCTTTGTTGCAAATTTTTAAGGCCAGGCCGAGACAGTCAAAACCTGGGCCAAGATTAGCGCTGGTGGCGGGTATTTTAATGGTAAATTTTTTCATTTCACTCATCGGTTAGATCTTCTATCGCAGCCGTAACCTCGTCTGGCAGGAGGCAAATCCTCTTTTGGACTTCATTTGTCATAATCTCCTTCAGACCTTGGGGTAAAGCTTTCTTTGTCAACTCTTGTATTTTTCCTATCTGTTCCAGATCAGTAGCGGGTGGTTTTATTTCCAGAGCCTGCAAAACTGCGGGAGCAAATTTATACGGGCTGGCGGTACTTATAATCAGGCAGGGTTTAGTTGTCTCCTTTTGCAATGCGAGATTTGCTGCTGCCGCAGTATGTGGATCAATCAGGTAGTCGTAGAGATTATAAATCTCTCTAATACTGCTTTTTATCTCCTCTTCATCGGCCCAGGAGGGCAGAAGATCAAAAGATCTGGGATCAAAACTATAGTGTTTATTCTTGCTCAAATCTGCCATCAGGCGCGAGATATAATCCTCATCTTGAGAGAGCAAATGCAGATAACGTTCCATATTGCTGGCCACAAGAATATCCATTGACGGAGAGCTTGTTTTCAAGAGCTTCCTTCTGGCATCATATTGACCGCTTTGCAAAAAATCAAAGAGAACCTTATTGCTGTTGGAGGCCAGGTAGATATCTGCCAAAGGCAGGCCCATCTCCTTGACATAGCGGGCAGCCAGGATATTGCCAACATTTCCGCTCGGTACTATGACAGACAAAGGATCGCCATAGTTTTTGACCAATTGCAGGTAAGAATGGATATAGTAGACCATTTGTGGCAGCAGGCGCCCGATATTGATGGAATTTGCCGCGGCTAACTGGATGTTTTTTCTTTGCATGCTCTGCAGAAAAAGAGGATCTTGTAAAAGCTTTTTGACCTTTTGCTGGCAATCATCAAAATTTCCCTTCAGGGCAAAGGCGCGAACCCTTTTATTGCTACTGATCAGCATTTGCCGCTCCTGAAAACTGCTGACACCATCTTGCGGGTAGAGTACGGCCACAAAAGTATCCTTGCTGTTTGAGAAACCTGACATGGCAGCCTTGCCGGTATCGCCTGAGGTAGCAGCTAAAACAAGAAAACGGGCGTCAATATTCTGGATCTTTTTAGCTTCAGTAAAAAGATGGGGCAGACATTGCAGGGCCAGATCCTTAAAAGCCAGAGTAGGCCCGTGCCAGAGCTCCAGAATATGAATATCCTCGTCAAGGCTTATTAGTGCCGCTATCTGTGGCTGGTCAAAATTCTCGGCATAGCTTTCCTCCACTATTTCATGGATTGCCGCGGCGGAGAAATCTGTCAGAAAAATTGAAAACAGCTTTACCGCCATCTCCTGGTAGCTCTCTTTTTTCCAGCTGTTAAAAGCGGTTTGAGGAAAAGATTCCGGCACAAATAAACCGCCGTCAGCGGCAATGCCGGCCAGGATCGCTTCTGATGCAGTAACAGGATTCTTTTTTGATCTTGTGCTGAAATAGCGCATCTTTACACTCTTTCGATCACCGCGTAGTCTTTTTTAGCGTAGTCCAAAGCCTTGCTGACTTTCAATGTCTCTATTTTACCCTTTATTTCTCCCTCGGCTCGCAGATAAAACTGACTGCTCCTGCTGAGAGAGTTATTTGCTAATCCTTGATCATTTTTCAGATAATAGAGGGGTTCTGAATTGACAACATCCAAAAAATCTACCCATAAAGCATGGGCAGTGGGATACATGCCACCGCCGGCGCCAAAAAAGCTCAGCTCTCCGATCCTATCGCCCTTTACCATTACCTGGTTCATCACGCCACCCGTTTGAGAGAGGGCGTCAGATAGAGGCAGAGCTGTTGGGATGACGGAAAGATTGTAGCCCTCATCAGATTGACTAAAATTGGCAATCAGCTTGATTGCTAGACCTTCAGACTTTGCCCAGTAAAAATCATTAGCTGTTAGCTGGCTGATACCGATCGTAGGAATGCTTTTTTCATCAATCTTGGCCCTTAATACCATAGCGGCCAAAATGGCAATTTTACGCCTGGCGTCAAAGCCTTCCACGTCGTCAGTAGGGTCTTCTTCCAGCACCCCTAATGTTGCCGCCTGTTTATAAACCTCGTCTTTTGCACGCCCCTTGGCCAGCTCCGACAAAATATAGTTTGTCGAGCCGTTTAATATCCCTTTGATTTTTGCGATTTCATTCAAGCAGGTAATTTTGCTGAGCGGATCTAAAAGGGGTATGCCACCGGCTACTGCAGCTTCAAAGCGCAGATGACTATTTGTTGATCTGGCTGCATTTTGCAGTTCAAAAAACGCTGCGGCTACAGCCGCTTTATTGGCACTGATGACATGTTTTCCTTTTTCCAGCAAAAGACGATTGTATTCAACGCCTTTCTGGCCGTCACTCATGACCTCAAAAACCACAGCAATGGAATCGTCATCTAAAATATCTGTAAAGGAGTCGGTGAGAGGGAGATCTTCCAGCGGCAGGCCTCTTGCCTTTTTGGTATTTCTGACCAAGATTTTTTGCAGCGATATTTTATCGCCCGCTTTTGCCTCTAGATTTTCCCGGCATTCCTCCAGTATTTTGTAGATGCCCTGACCTACAGTGCCAAAACCTAAAATTGCAATCTTCATAAATACTTCTCCGCAAATTTTTCTGCAATCTGAACAGCATTTGTAGCCGCACCCTTGCGAATATTATCCGCCACAGTCCAGAGATGCAAAACGTTTTTCTTGTACAAATCCCTGCGTATACGGCCTACTTCAATAATATCCTTGCCCTTGACATTTTCTGCTATCGGATAGACCTTATTCTGGCAGTCATCGACCAGTTTTAGCCCTTCAAAATCTGTGATAGCCTCTCTCAGCGCCAAGACATCTGGCTCTGTCTTGGTTTCAACCGTAATGGCAACGCTATGGCCATAATCGATGGGGACGCGGACACAGGTGGCAGTTACCGGCAAGGAGGGCAGATCAAGAATCTTTTGCGACTCTTTGATCATTTTCATTTCCTCTTTGGTGTAGCAATTGTCCAAGAAGTCATCGATGCGGGGCAGGACACTGTTTTTAATTACATGATCAAAGCAGTTGGCAATTCCGGTTTCTAAATCTCTTAAACCCTCCATGCCAGCGCCTGAGCAGGCCTGATAGCTAGCATAGTGGATACTGGCCAGACCAAAGAGATTTTTAATTATTTCTAAGGGAGCCATGCACTGGATAGTGGAGCAATTGGGATTAGAGATCAAAAGATCATCTCTTTTGATCCGGTCGAAATTTACTTCGGGGACAATCAGAGGAACATTTTCATCCATGCGAAAATAAGAAGTGTTGTCGATAGTTAAAATACCCTTGGCACTGCTTAAAGGAGCATGCTTTTTGCTAATCTCTCCACCGGCAGCAAAAAAAGCAATATCGTTATCTGCGCTCAAAGCTTCCTCTGTCAATTCTTCTACCTGATATTCTTGGTCAAAGACTTTGATGATTGTTCCGGCAGATCTGGCTGAAGCCAGGGGCAGAAGTGTTGCCAGCGGAAAATTTCTCTCTTCCAGAAGCCTGATCAGTGTTGAGCCCACCAGTCCGGTCGCACCGACAACAATAATCTTATATTTTTTCATCTCGATTCCTCGCTTTCTTGTTCCGTTTCATTTTCCTGGAAAAAATAATCGTGCAGTGTTTGCATGGCCAGATTGTACTGTGAATCCTCAACGCCGATTATTATATTGTACTCGCTGGCGCCCTGAGTGATCATGCGGATATTGACGCCGCTGGCTCCCAGAGCACTAAAGATCTTGCCGGCAATACCCGGCTGATAGGCCATGCTCTCGCCAACAATAGTGATCAGAGCCATGCTGGTTTCAAAACTGCTTTGATCCGGCTTGCAGTAAAGTCTGATCTGCTCGATGATCTGCTCGAGTTCTTTATTGTCGTCAATATGAGAGATAATTGACACTGTATCAATCGAAGTGGGTAAATGATGAATAGTAATTTTATGAGCCTCAAAAATTGTACAGATCTTTCTCATGAAGCCGTAATCTTCATTCTTGTTATATTTTTTCAAATGAATGACGGTAAAGTTCTTCTGCCCGGCAATACCGGTGACAAGCCTGGCTTTGGCGCCTACCTCTGATTGAATAATGGTGCCGGTGGCATCAGGTGAATTGGTATTTTTTATCTGGATGGGTATGCCGGCCTCTCTGGTGGGAGAGATGGCATCTGCCTGGATTATCTGTGAATCCGAATAGCTGAGCTCTCTTAATTCGTTGTAGCTCAGGCTGTGAATTGTCTTAGGATTTGTAATTATTTTGGGGTCTGCCACTAAAAAGCCAGAGACATCAGTCCAGTTTTCATAGAGATCGGCCTTAAAGCCTGCAGCCAAAATAGCACCGGTGATATCTGACCCGCCGCGGGGGAAAGTAATAATATTTCCCTCGTTATCGGCACCGTAAAAGCCGGGCACGACTATTCCTTTATTTTTATCTTTTCTCTTTTTCAAGAACTCAGCCATCAGTTTATAGCTGGCCTCTTTGTCGAACTTCTTGTTTTTGTCAAAGCGAAGCAGATCTTTGGCATCGGCAAATTCGAAATCAAGATAGTCAGCCATCAAGATTGCGTTCAAATATTCGCCGCGGCTAACAATATAATCTTGCTCTACTGCAGATAATAATTTCTTTCTGATCTTTTCCAGTTCATCTTCCAGCTCTACTTTCAATTTTAATTCTTGATGGATGGAACGGAAACGGTCTGCTATCTGCTCGAATATTTCATTGGCATCCAGCTGCTCTCGGGACAGCTGATAGCATAAGAAAAGTGTGTCTGTTATTTTGAAATTGTCATCAGTATGCTTGCCTGGTGCCGATACAACAATAATTTTACGATCCTTGTCCATGTCCACTATTTGCCGCACTTTTTTAAACTGCTTGCTGTTGGCACAAGAACTGCCCCCGAATTTGGCAACTATCATAATTGTCTCCTCATCTCGATCTAGATTCATCATTCATGCTCTTGAAAAAAGAACGCACCACGGCCTTCTTCGCTCTCTTGCCACCAGAGATACGAATGAATTTTTATTAACATTGCCTCATAGTTTAATGGATTGAGAACTTATGTCAACACAAGCGAAGGCAAACTAAAGCTAAGATTAATATTTTTTCTCAAGTTTTGCTTAAAACTGCCTTGCTATTTCCAGATAGCATACTTAATATTTATATACTGGCTGGCGGCCAGAGCAAAGGATGGAATAAATGAGCTATAGTTTTTCGAATGCAGTTGAACAGCAGGAATATGACGAATTTGTCAAAAAACATCCTGCCTGTAATCTTTTACAGTCATATAACTGGTTTCAGATTAAAGAAAACTGGGATCATCTGCATATAGGCATGTACGAAGAGCAGCGATTAGTTGCATCTTGCCTGATTCTGATCCGCAAGCTGATCTTCGGCTATAGCATCTGGTATATTCCCCACGGTCCTGTTTTGGCCTATGAGCAAGAAGATCTGCTGGAGCAATTTTTACAATACCTGCAAAAAACTGCCCAAAGAGGAAAATGCGTCCTGCTCAAGATTGACCCGCCTGTCTTTGCCAGCTCCGGTAAACCGGAAGAGTTTGCTGATGAGTTATCTGCCCCTGCAGCCCAGGTAAAGCAAAGCTTTGAGCAATTGGGTTTCATTCACCAGGGTTTTGGCAAAGAAATGAAAGACAGTATTCAGCCGCGCTATGTAGCGACGGTTTTTGCAGCTGCTGACACAGCTTTTACAAAACGCATCAGCAAGCGAACAAAGGATTCTCTCAAAGATGCAAAAAGGCGCCTGGTGGATGTGAGAAGAGGCAGTTTAGAAGATTTGGACAGTTTTCATTATTTGATCAATAAGACAGAGGAAGCAAAAAATATCAGTCTGCGCAACCGCGCCTATTTTGAAAAACTTTTTCAAGTATATGGTGACGATGTATTCCTTTATATTGCTCAGATCAATTTGCCCCAAGCAATTGAAGAATATGAGCAAAAAATTATGGCTGTCGAAGAAAAGATTAATAATCTTCCCCAGCAGGCACCTAAAAAAAGAAGGGAATATGAGCTGCAGATTGATTCCTTGCAGCAATACCTGCAGTTGTTTAAAGAGGAGAGGAAGAAAACGGGTGAGATTGCTTTACTTTCAGGCTGCCTGAGTATTTTATACGGTCATGGCTTTGAAATGCTCTATGCCGGCTTTAACCGTGATTACAGTCAAATACCCGCCCAAGCTGTAGTCTATGTAAAATCAATTGAGGAAGCCTTTGAGCAGGGAGCCAGCTATTGCAGCATGGGTGGTATTTCCGGTCATCTTAACTGTGATTTGCTGAGATTCAAGCTGAATTTTGACCCCCATATCGTTGCCTTTTTGGGAGAGTTTGATTATCCGGTCAAAAAGTTTCTTTACTTTATCTATCAACTGGCCTTAAAGCTGCGCAGGCTAAAATAAATCTAAAGATTTATCGTCCGATAAGCTGGCACTGGGTAAAAAACAATACCGCCCAGTTCTCAAAGTCTCGTCTAAAGCTGTAAGAAGGCTAGCAGCGGATCTTTTACTTTGTCAGAGATTATTTTGATCTTGGCTTATGAATATTTATTAATCTTTTTTGCTAGAAATAGTTTGTAAAATCCTTTTAAGCAATTTTTTGCCTCAAGGATCAGCAAAATATTAATTGTAATTGCCTTACTTGAGCTTTCATTGTTAGAGTAAAGGCAATAATTTCTTGTAGATAATAATGGCGGATAATAAAAAACACAAAATAGATATCTTGTCTGGCCCGGTTTTGCACGTTTTGCTTGCCGTGGCTATTCCTTTGATGATCAATAATTTGATCAACTCACTTTACAATCTGGCTGATGGGCTTTGGGTGGCACAGATTTCCATTGTTGATTTTTCTGCCACTTCCTTTACCTGGCCTCCTCATTTTTTCTTTGTCTCATTAGGCATCGGTATAGCGATGGCAGGCACTTCGATAATTTCGCAGCTGATCGGTGCGGGGGAGATTAAAAAGGCTGAATTCTATGCTGCTCATGTCTTTTATTTCGCTCTGGCCATCGGAATAGTTTTTGGCCTGTTAAGCATTGTTCTCGCTCCTGCCATAATTTCCTGGATGGGAGCAACCGGGCTTTTGGCCGATAGATCAGTGACATATTTCTCAATCATCATGGTGGGCTATATTTTTGAGATGATCTACCTGTCCTTTTACGCTCTTTTAGGTGCGCAGGGGAAAACCCGCATCATGACGACCATCAGCATGGCCACAGCAATATTGAATGTTATCTTAGATCCCTTTTTTATCTTTGACAAGATTCCGATCATTGGCCTTAGGGGGTTGAATCTGGGTATTGCCGGTGCAGCCTGGGCAACTGTGATCTCCCAAGTTATCCGGGTAGCTTTTGGCATTATTGCCATCTTGTCCTCGCATAATGAAATTAGATTGAAATTGAGAAATATTGAGCTGGAGCGCAAGAAATTTGTTGAAATTGCCCGCGCGGGATTGCCGACATCACTCGGGGAAAGCAGCTCAGCCCTGGGCTTTACCTTGATGAATAGTATTGTTGTTTCCTATGGGCAGGCAACTCTTGCCGCTTTTGCTGCTGTAAACAGAGTCAGTGCCTTTTTGATGCAGCCGGCTTCGGGGGTGGGGAATGCGCTCACTGCCATTGTTGGCCAGAATATGGGAGCAAAAAATTATGAGCGGGTTAAAAAGTTTAACCGCACAGGTTTTGCCATCATTACTGTAATCACGGTCATAAGCGGTGGCGTCATGGTCCTGATGCGCTATCCCTTGTTAAACCTCTTTATCAGTGAATCAAGTGCCAATGCCAAAGAAGTATTTGCACTCGCTTTGGAATATATTATCTATATCGCTTTAATGACCCCGGCTATGGGCTATTTCAACGCTTTTACCGGCATCTTCATCGGCGTGGGCTACCATCGCTATTCAGCCTATCTGTCTGTGCTGAGGCTATGGGGCTTGCGCCTGCCTATCTTGTTTGTCTTCCAGCAGTTAACCAATCTTGGCGCTACCGGAATCTGGATTTCCATGCTCTCTTCTAATCTTTTGCTGATGCCGATAGGGCTGTGGCTGTATTTAAGAAGAAAATGGCTGACTGAGCCCAAAATAGCCGCTTAAAAAACCGGGCAGACCATATCTGCCCGGCAGTGAAAAATTTCAAAACAAACTTAAAAGCAATTAAAACACTAAAAGTTGAGCTGCTTTTGTAAGGCCACCATTTCCTTGGCATATTCTCCCAGCAAAATAAAGCCG
>CAZUWY010000058.1:0-9180 GCA_964624395.1 uncultured Mageeibacillus sp.
GCGACCGTTTAACCCAGGAAAACTCTCCATATGCGATTTTTTCGTGGATTCAGTGCCCTTGGTGGATGGCTTAATGATCATTGGGGATATCGCAATAGTCTTGATCGGTGCATTCCCGATGGTAGAGTGGATCAAGAAAGCCTTCAAGAAGCCTTTGATGGCGTTTGGCAAGGCACTTAAGATTAATGAAGTGGCCTCTACCGGCTTGATCGCTACACTGGCTAATAATATCGCCATGTTTAACATCATGGATGGCATGGATGGCAAAGGTAAACTGCTGAACGTAACCTTTGCGGTTTCAGCAGCATTCGTGTTTGGTGATCATCTTGGCTTTACAGCCGGCGCAGAAAAAGACATGATCTTCCCCGTAATCGCTGGCAAGCTTATCGCAGGTATTACTGCACTGATCTTGGCAAATCTACTCGCTGGAAAACTTATGCCTAAGATTAATGAAGATGCCGTAAGGCTGGAGATGGAAGAAAAGCTGAACGGCACTACAGAATAAATCGTTACGATGACTCGAAAGGAGCTCCGTAATGCAATACAGTGAAGATATCTTGCGTAAAGTTATTCGCGATGTAATAAATGAACATTTTATTGCACAAGAAAATGGATTCGTTAAAGACAAGGACCCTAGCGGCATCTTTGCCATACGAACCAAAACAGTGACAACTGAACCGTTTGCTGGTGCTGATGGTGTGAAGCTGTTAGATATCACAACCCTCGAAGAAGCTCCTCGAATGGGTGCAGGCGTTATGGAACTTGACAATGCTCGTTTTGAGTGGACCCTGACATACGATGAGTACGATTATGTGATCGAGGGCATCCTCGAGATAGAAATTGACGGCCGCGTAATTACGGGTTATCCGGGAGATATCATTTACATTCCAAAGGATAGTCATATTTTCTTTAGATCACCGGGAAAGACGCGTTACGCTTATTTTGTCTACCCTGCCAACTGGCAAGAATAAACAAGTTGGAGAAAGCTAAATGTCTGCCTTCATTGAAAGAATCAAGCAACGTGCACGGGATAAATGCAAAACTATCGTCCTACCAGAAACACAAGATAAACGAGTGCTTATGGCAGCAGAGATCTTGCTACGTGAAGAGGTCTGTAATGTTATTTTGTTAGGCCGATTGAGTGAAATTAAAAGAACCTCACCAGAATCACGATTGACAGGGGCAACAATCATTGACCCAGCCACGAGCGTCCATCGAGCTTCGTTTATTAGTGAGCTGTGCCGTTTGAGAAGTCATAAGGGCATGAAGGCAGAAATTGCTGCTGAACAACTGTTGGATCCTATCGCTTTCGGCCTGATGCTAGTTCACTCCGAATTAGCATCTGGCCTGGTAGCGGGATCCGTTGCCAGTTCTGCTAATGTGCTGCGACCCGCTTTACAAATAATAGGAACAAAACCGGATGCCTCTTTGGTTTCTTCTTTTTTTATCATGGATGTGTCTCATTGCAATTTGGGCCATAAGGGATTATTCCTCTTTGTCGATTGTGCTTTGCTTGAGAGCCCAACTGCAGATCAACTGGCAAATATTGCCTATCAATCTTCAGTTTCATTCGAGAACCTAATAGGTGCAAAGCCAATTGTAGCGATGCTGTCATATTCAACTCATGGCAGTGCTGAAAGTGTCCAGACCGAGAAGATGAAAGAGGCAACAGCGTTAGCTCGGAGCCTCTATCCAGATTTGTGCTTAGACGGGGAATTGCAAGCTGACGCTGCTATTGTGCCTTCAGTTGCCGCGATCAAAACCAGTAACAGTCCGATTGAAGGTAAGGCCAATGTCTTGGTTTTCCCTGATCTTAACTCAGGCAATATTGCCTACAAATTGGTACAGCATCTGGCTAAAGCCGATGCATACGGGCCTTTGCTCCAAGGGATTGCAAAACCAGTGAATGATCTTTCTCGGGGATGCAGTGTTGAAGATATTGTCGGCGTAGCAGCTATCACTGCTGTACAAGCCGCTGCAGAAGACGTTTGAATTGATCATCAGCTCTTTGAGGCTCCTTGATGAATTCCGCAATTTCGGGAATTCGTCAGGAGTTTTTTTGCCCCTCTTTTATTGGCAGGTTGATCATACCGGTAAAAGACAAGAGCATCTCTTTTGTTTCTGCTTGTGCAGTAGAGCCATAGTTAAAAAAATATTAAGCTTTTAAAAAAAGAAAGCAGCGGCTATTTGCTCAGACTGAGGCCACAGCATCTTCTAGATGAGCGCAAAAATTATGATAACAAGAATTAGAATTCTACCAAAATTAGAATTCTACTAATATAGCAAGAAGAGAGAGCAGAAAACGAAATCTTCCTTAGCTCTTGAAAGCAATTATGCGAAAGAAGAAAATTTCATTTGCTGGCAATCTAAGTAGCTAGCCTGCCACTGATTTTAGTCAAATCACGCAACTTTTCAACCAGCTTCGTTGTTAACTGATCTTCTCTCATGCGCCAGCGCCAATTGCCAGCAGAGGTGCCCGGCCTATTCATGCGGCTGTCATTATCTAAGCCCAGTAGATCTTGCATTTGAAAAATAACTGTTTGACTGACCGTGGTTGCCGCCCCCCTCATTAAGCCCCAGGCCTTGCCCTCGGCATCATTAAGCCCCAGATATTTAACGGCAAACTCAACTTCTTCAGCAGTTGCCGTCGCCAGCCAGCCGGCAATGGTGTCATTGTCGTGTGTGCCGGTATAAAGGACAGAATGCTCAATTAGATTATGGGGCAGATAGTCACTTAAATCATGGGGGTTAAAGGCAAACTGCAATACTTTCATGCCCGGAAAGCCGGTGCGCTCGCGCAAAGCGCTGACCTCTTTGGTCATATAGCCGAGATCTTCGGCAAAAATTGGCAGCTCTCCCAATGCATTTTTAACAGCTGTGAATAACTTGTCCGCCGGTCCCGGCCGCCAATGGCCACGGCGGGCTGTCTCATCACCAAAGGGAATGACCCAGTAAGACTCAAAGCCGCGGAAATGATCAAGGCGAAGCAAATCGTAGAGGTCCAACTGGAAGCGGATGCGTTCAATCCACCAGGCATAGCCGTCGGCTTCATGCCTTGGCCAGTCATAGAGAGGATTTCCCCATAACTGACCGCTATCTGAGAAGGCGTCAGGCGGGGTGCCAGCTACAAAGCTGGGATAAAGCAGCTCATCCAGCAAGAAAAGATCCGGCTCTGACCAGACCTCGACGGAATCATCTGCAACATAGATGGGCAGATCACCAGCAATATAGACGCCCTTTTCTCTAGCATACTGGTGCAGATTCTGCCATTGAAGAAAGAAGAGGAATTGAAGAAATTTCTCCAAAAGAAGCTCTGTTTCAAATTTGCAGGCAAATTCACGCAAAGAGATCTCATCTCTATGTTTTAAGCCATCCGGCCATGAACGCCAGGGTTTTCCCTCATATTTCTTTTTAATACTCATGAAAAGGGCAAAATCGTGCAGCCAGTTTTCATCGGCGGCTAAAAGAAATTCTTCAAAAGCAAAATGCAGCTGGGCGGGCGGTAGGCTGTTAAATCTCAGCCAGGCCAGCTTTAGCAGCTGGTAGCGATTTTCCCAGAGCAAGTGAAAGTCTACCTTCTCAGGGTCTTTGCCAAAGTCAAAATGCTCTATTTCTTCTTCTTTTAAGAGCCCGTCTTCAACCAATAGATCGAGATCTATCAAATAGGGATTTCCCGCCCTGGTTGAAAAACTCTGGTAGGGAGAGTCGCCAAAGCCTGTTATACCTAAGGGCAGGATCTGCCAATAAGACTGGCCGGCCTGCTGCAGAAAATCAATGAATTCATAAGCAGCTTTTCCCATTGTGCCAATCCCGTAAGGAGATGGGAGGCTTGAAATATGGAGCAAAATGCCACTTTTTCTGCCCTGACGGATGATCTTGTAATTATATTTTTCAGACAAGACCGTTAAATTTTCAGTAATTGCCATTGATACTCCTTATGGCGTAAATTAGGGTCGATTCTTGAGCTTAGAGCTTGTTTAATTGATTCGTATAGTACTTTCGTGATCAAAAAAATGCAATCCTTCCAAAGCGAAAGTAAAATGATGCTCTTCATCCAGACCATACTGGTAATAGCCCGGTTCTGAGATGACAACCTCCTTGTCATTGGGGAATTTACAATAAAGCAGCTGCTCCTTGCCCAGCATCTCGATGACATCTATTTTTACCCGGATGCTGTTTTTGTCTTCTTGGCCGGCGACAAAACGTTCGGAGCGGATCCCCATTTTTACCCTCTGCCCTTCGTAAGCTGCCAGCAATTCCTTATCTTGCGGGTTGGGATCCAGCTGGAATAGATCATCAGCGGCATGGAAAATTCCCCCCTTAATTGTTCCGGCGAAGATATTCATGGTCGGTGAACCAATAAAGCCGGCAACAAACAAATTGGCCGGTTTTTGGTAAAACTCTGCCGGGGCTCCAACCTGCTGCACCTTGCCATCATCTAAAAGAACGATTTTATCCGCCATGGTCATAGCTTCAGTTTGATCGTGGGTAACATAGATGGAAGTGGTGTTAAGTGCCTTATGCAGGCGCACCAGTTCAACCCGCATATGTTCGCGCAGCTTAGCGTCAAGATTGGAAAGGGGTTCATCCATTAAAAATACCGCCGGCTTTCTCACCATGGCACGGCCCAGAGCAACCCTCTGCCTTTGACCGCCGGAAATCTCAGCGGGCTTGGCATAGAGATAATCGGCAATCTGCAAAAGCTCTGCCGCCTCTAATACCCGCTCGTGAATCACCGTCTTTCTTTCCTTTTTCATCTGCAAGGAGAAGGCCAGATTCTCATAAACCGTCATATGGGGGTAAAGAGCATAGGATTGAAAGACCATGGCAATATCTCGATCCTTGGGCTCAACTTTGTTCATTCTTTTTTGACCGAAGAAGAGATCTCCCTCCGTAATCGAGTTAAGGCCGGCAATCATGCGCAGCAAGGTGCTCTTGCCGCAGCCGGAAGGGCCGAGGATGACGCAAAATTCATTGCTCTCAATCACAAGATCAATATTTCTGATGGTGAAATTCTCCCGCCCTTCATATTTTTTGCCCAGATTAATTAATTCAACTTTCATGAAAACCTCCCTAACCTTTAACAGCGCCACTGGCCAGACCGGAGACCAGCTGGTTTTGCAAGGCAATGAACAAAATGACAATGGGCAGAGCAGTCAAAAGACCTCCCGCCGCAAAGACAGGCTGATGCATATTGTATTGATCACTAATAAGAGTATAAAGTCCGGTTGCCAGAGTGTAGCTCTTGGGATCGCTTAAAAGTATGCTGGGCATCATATAGTCAAGGAAGGGTCCAATAAAGGACCAAAGAGCGATAATGGCCAGCATGGGGCGGACAATCGGCATGATAATCAAGCGGTAGACTTGAAAATTGCTGCAGCCATCTATTCTGGCCGCATCGTCGAGCTCAGAGGAGATGCCATCAATATAGCCTTTAAGAATAAAGGTGTTGCCGGCAATACCACCGCCCGAATAGATCAGAATCAAAAACAGCTGCCTGGTAAAACCGGGAATAACTGCCGCCACAATTGAATGGAGAGTGTAAAAGGCTGTAATGCCGGCAAAGGCTGGGATTGTCTGGATCAGCATGATCGTCATTAAAGAGGCTTTTCTGCCTTTGAAGCGATAGCGCGAATAGGCATAGCCGGTAAAAGAGACGATTAAAAGAGTCAGCAGGGCTGTTGCCAGGGCAATGAGGATGGTGTTTAAAACCCAGTTGAAAAAATAGGTTTCAGCAAAAAGATATTGGAAATGCTTGAAGGAGAAAGCATATTCTCCCCCGATTTGAATATATGAAGTCTGATTGCCGTTAAAGCTGCTGATCAGAATCTGGGCCAGGGGCCAAAGAATCACAAAGGCATAAAAGAACAATAGCAGATAGCTGATAGCGAGGAGGACGACTTTCGCCACGGTTAAAGGCTGGCGGTCGGACAGATATAGTCCTTTGCTTTTCTTTTTAATCATAGTTTTTCCTCCCGGAAAGCCTTGGTGCGGCTAAAGCCGATCCAGGTGACGAAGATAAGGACGATGGAGACTACGACAGTAATGGCAGAGCCAATCCCCTGATATTGCTTTTGAATAGTCAGTTTATAGATATAGGAGATAAGCAAATCCGAGGATCCTGCCAGATTGCCGTACTTGCTCGGCTCAAAAGGACCGCCGCCGTTGAAGAGATAGATGATGGAAAAATTATTGAAGTTGAAGGTGTACTGGCCAATCAAAAGAGGCGCGGTTTGAAAAAGCAGCAGGGGTATGGTTATATGGCGGATCCGCTGAAAGCCGGTGGCCCCGTCAATCTCAGCAGCTTCGTAAAGATCCTTGGGGATGCCCTGCAAAATCCCGGTGGAGAGCAGGAAAATATAAGAACTCCCCAGCCAGCCCTGCAGCAAGATGAGTACAATTCTGGTCCCCCAGGTCGTATATTTAATATTGAGCATATCCGTGGGCGAAGTGTTACCCAGCAGATTATTGAGTGCAAGCGTCAGCGGGCCGGAGGGAGAGAACATGATAGAAAAGAACATGATGGTGATGAAAGCGGGTACTGCCCAGGGCAGGAGATAGACAGTGCGGAAAAAACGCTTGCCCAGAACTCTTTCCTGATTGACAAGCAGTGCCAGCACAAAGCCAATGAAGATTGCCAGGCTGGTGGCCAGTACTGTCCAGATGATGGTCCAGCCGGCAATCAGCCAGAAAGGCCCGCCCGCTATGCCCTGTCCCATAATAATCTGCTTGAAATTTGACAGGGCATGCCAGTTGAATTTAGATTGATGCGTTGGGTCGTAATTGGTAAAAGAGATCAAGATGGTAATAGCGATCGGCAGCAGAACAATGAAAATTGTCACCAGGGCAGCGGGTGCCGAAGTAAAATAGGGAAAGCCATCTCTTAAAAGCAGAGATTTTGTCTCAAACCAGTTGTTCAGGCGGATGCCTTTAATTTCTCTTTTCTCATTTTTATTCACATCGCGAAAGGAGAGGTAGATGATTAAGAGGGCGAGCAAAAGAAAGATGACAGCTATCACTCCTTCGATCATGAAGATAATGGAGCGATCAAGGCGGCTGCCGTCTTTGGCCAGGCTGATAAGGCCTAGGATACCCTGGCCGCGGTAATTGCCGTGACCTAAAGCATAGGGGAGGGCAATAAAATAGGTATAGGCTGAGCCGAAGAGAAAAAACACTGCCTTTTGCCATTGGCCTAAAAGCAGCTGGCCCAGACCAGGCAAAGGAAATGTCAGCCAGGAAATCCAGGGGTATCTCTTAGTGGTCTCAACGGGTGTTTTCCGTCTCATATCGGAGATGTCTGAATTCAAAAGCTTAATGCCTGTCTTAGCCTCGGTGCGCAGCTGATGCTTAAGATTGCGCAGTTTATCCTTTAAACGCCTGTCCGGCAGCAGCCTTTTCTTGGTCTGAATATCTTCAGTGGCAGACAGACGGGCGGTTTTTTGCCCGTTTTTCATTGCTTTTGCCGAGATGAGGCCATCCTTGTGCAGCTTTTTCAGCTCGGTAATTTCAAGAATTTTTCTTTGCCTGCGCTCAGACCTAAAATTCAGATATTCGGCTTGAGATTTCCTTAAGTCCTCTTGTTCAAGATTTTTTACCTCTGCATTGACTGCAAAAATCTCAGTGAGAATCTTTTCTCTTTTCTCAGCCATTTGCCCCAGCTGATTTGCTGACTCCAGATTTTCATTGTGCTTTAATTCGAAATCATAGGAGAGATCAATTAAATCAGAGTAAAAAAGCTGTCTTTCCTTGCTTTCGGCTGCTTTGATCTGCCATTTTTTTATCTGCCGGTCCTTTGTTTCAATTTTTGCTGCAAAAGCTTGCTGGCGCTTTTTGCTGCCTTGTAAAAAATTTCGCTCTTTATCTTTTGCCTCTTTTAATTCTTTGTCATAGGGATGCGTTCTTTGAGCCAGTTTTTTAATCTCTGAGCGAATAAGAGCTTGCTCTTTTTTGGAGGCTTCAGCCAGTCTTTCCTCAAGAACCCCTCTCTCTTTAAGCCTTAGATGTTTGCGCGGATGGATATTGCCGATATCGTCAAGCACTGTGGCCTTATATTTCATTTTATCCTCCTCCTTGCCTTTGCTGCCCAGCCCAATGGCAGATTATTCATTTAAGCCTTTTTAGCAGTCTGGGACTGCTCTTTTAATCTGTGGATGTTTATTACAGTCAAAAACAGCATCAACCAGAGCAGCAAAGCCAGGTACCAAAGGATTGATCCGCTCTGCAGCAAGAGGAATTTATTGACTGCGGCCAAAAAAACAATAGCGCCCCAGATCAGACGGTAAAGGGGCGGCGTGCCAAATTTATCAAGTAAGAAAAAAGAATAGAGTGCCAGACTTAAAGGAACAATTATATCAATTAAAAAGCGGGCAAGGATAAGTGCTGAATACTCTGCCGCATTACCTTGGGGGTATAGACTAAGCCAGAACTGATAGGCTTCCGGATTGGATAAAATGACAGCCTCGAGGGCAGAGACGACTATAAGGCCTGCGCATAAAGACAGCAGGGGAGTCAGCTGGCGGGTGTTGAATTTCTTTTTTAGCTTTGATTCCTCAGTTGTCCGCATAATATTATTATAAAGGAACAGCAGGAGAAA
The DNA here is from genome assembly GCA_964624395.1 of uncultured Mageeibacillus sp. GTDB lineage: Bacteria > Bacillota > Clostridia > Saccharofermentanales > DTU023 > UBA1046. The sequence goes on from CAZUWY010000058.1 coordinate 8,594, forward strand.
AAAATACATCTCCTGCTGTAAAAAACTAATACTTATATTTGTGTTATTTCAAGTCAACCATCATGGCGTCAAAAGATGCCTTGAGTTCGTTATAGGCTGCTTCAACATCAGCCGGTTTTACGCTGTTCCAGGACAATACTGCATTCTTCCAGCTGTCCCAGACAGGATTGAACTGCTCAAAAAGAGGTCTGCCGGGTGAAATCTCGAAAGATTCAATCACGGCCGCAATAACGAGCTTGTCTACTTCGTCCAGATCAGAGGCAGCGTAGGCATCAGCAGTTACATTCTCTAAAATCTTACCGGTTGCCTTAAATAAATCTACAGCAAAATCCGGATTAACAATCTCAGCGATCATAAGCTGAGCCAGTTCCACTTTGTCGTTATCTTCTTCGATGCGGGGATTGATGGCCAGGCCCCAACCGCCCTGCCAGTGTCTTAAAGGCTGACCGGCAACAGTGATCTGACCGATCGGATAAATACCCAGATCAGCACCGTCATTTGTCTGCGATTTCATATCGGAAGTCTCCCATGGACCGCCGATGCGGAGAACTCCGGATTTGCCGCTGGTGAATTCATCAGCTATATAG
>CAZUWY010000059.1:0-8583 GCA_964624395.1 uncultured Mageeibacillus sp.
ACAAGAAAAATAGAAGATATCTTCGGTGATCTCGGAGAAGTCTAATGAAAAGTATCAGGCAAAGGCTCGTAGGGCTGTTTAAGGATTCAGAATTTATCCGCTATCTTGTCATTGGCATATTGACCACTTTGGTCAATATCTTAATTACTATTATCGGCAATCGTTTCTTCGGGTTAGAGTGGCGCTATCTAACCAATAAGATAGCCTATATCTCGGCTATTTTATTTTCTTATCTGGCCAATCGTATCTATGTTTTCAGATCCAAGGGCAAAATCTTGCCTGAATTATTTAGTTTTTTCATTTCCAGATTTTTAATCTCTTTTATCTTTGAAGATGCCGGCTATTATCTTTTATATGATATTTTAGCTTTCAAGGCTACTTTGCCTTTACTTAAGGATCTACCCTGGGCAAAAGTTATCGGTATGGTATTTGTAGTGCTGGCCAATTATATCGTGGGCAAGTTTTTAGTTTTCAAAGGAAAAGAAGATGAACTATCTTGAAGCCAGAGAATATATTGCCAAAGCCAGCAAATTTGGCATAAGACCTGGACTTGAACGCATTACAGAACTGATGCGCCGTCTAGGTGATCCGCAGGAATCCCTTAAGATCTTTCATATAGCCGGCACGAACGGCAAGGGCTCTATCAGCAGCTATCTAAGCCATATTCTGGCAGCCTCAGGCTATCAGGTTGGCTGGTTTACTTCTCCTTATCTGGAGCGTTTCAGTGAGAGGATGAGAATAATTAGAGGGCCTCTAGAGCTCTCTTGCTACGATCAGACAAATAAGACAGGAGAAATTAAAGAGCATGAATTTTCCTCCCTGATAACTAAAATCAAGAGGGAAGTAGATGCCATGCTTTTAGCCGGCTTTGAGCATCCGACTGAATTTGAGCTGATTACTGCAGCAGCCTTTTTATGGTTTAAGGAAAACGAACTAGACTTTGCTGTCATTGAGACCGGCTTGGGCGGAAGACTTGATTCCACCAATATTATAAAGAAACCAAAAGCTGTAATCATCAGTTCCATCTCCTATGATCACACAGATATCTTAGGCAAAGATATAGCCGCTATTGCTTTGGAAAAGGCTGGCATCATGAAAGAATTGGTACCGGTTTTTGCCTTTGATCCCCAGGACTCCTATCTCTCCCTCTCTGAGCAAGAAAAAATAAGGGGTGTCTTAAGGAAAAGAGCTAAGGAGCTCTCTTGCCCCTTGTGCTGGATAAAAAGAGTAGAAGATGTGGCTAAAGATGAAGCTAAAAATGAATCTAAAAATGAAGCTGATAATGATGGTAAAGATAGCAACAAAGATAGCAACAAAGATAAGAATGAAGATAAAAAGCAAGATAAAGATATAGATAAAGATAAATACAATGGTTTAGATAATTATAAAAGCAAGAATAATGGAATTAAGTTAGAGGCAAAGGCAAGAGAAGACAAAGAAATACTAACTTCTGAATCTTTGAGTTTAGTAAAAGATCTGGGTCAGGATAAAGAAGGCCAGAGTTTTTCTTCCGAGGGAGAGGTTTACAAAACAAAGCTTTTAGGTAGCTACCAGCAGTTAAATGCTCTTTTAGCCATTAAAGCAGCAGAGCCCTATGCTAAAAGAGAGATAATCAAAGAAGCGGTTTTTGCCACTGTCTGGCCGGGAAGACTTGAGATTTGCTCTACTGATCCCTTTGTCCTTTTAGATGGTGCCCATAATGTACAAGCTGCCCGTGCTTTATCTTCTTCCTTGCAAGCTATTTTACCGGATGAAAAGATTACCCTCCTTGTCGGCATGCTTAAAGACAAGGATATTGATGAGATTCTTTCAGTTGTGCTGGAAAATGAAGACTACAAAATAGTCAAAATATTTGCCACCGAACCAGATAATCCCAGAAAATTATCTGCTCTGACCCTTGAGGAAAAAATTAAAGATCTTTTAGCTGGCCTGCTAGTATCAAAAGACAAAGATAGATATAATATCTCTGTTACAAGTCATGCTGATGCCCAAAAGACAGCTAGGATGGCTCTGGAGTATGCCAAGCAAGAAGGCTATTCTCTGGTAGCTTTTGGCTCTCTTTATCTGGCGGGTGAGATCAGATCGATTCTCAGGGGCAGTGATTAGATAGTTAAGGAAGATAAAAGTGAACTGGGAAAAAGAGATAAAGAAACTTACAGCCTTATTGCCCGGCGAGGTCAGGGTCAGTGCCTCGGAAAAAGAAAATGAGCGGGCTTTAAATCAATATAACAGAGCGCTAGAGCATATTGAGGAGGGTAATCTCGATATGGCCATGATTGCTTTGGATCGTCTGACCAGTGAATTCCCTCTTTTTGCCAAGGCGGCCCATCTCTACGGCCTTTGCCTGGGCTGGCAAAGAAACTGGCAGCCGGCTGAAAAAATGCTGCAGCAAGCCCTCTTGTCTGAACTTAGCGACGAAGAATACCATGCCGTGGAAAAGGCTAAGTATGCGGCCAGGGAAGGCAAGATAAGAGCCAAAGAGATTAATAAATCAAAAAGGCAAAAAGAGGATTTGCTGCTGGCTGTCAAAGCCGATTTAGCCAAGGGCGGTATTTTAGAAAAAGCAGATCACAGCAAAAGAGCCGATAAAATGCGCATGGCCACAGCCAGAGAAAGAGAAGAGGTCTTAAAGCAGATCAGGGACCAGGAGCAAGGCAGGCTGCCCAGAGGCATTCAGGTAGACACCGGTGAAGATAGAGGCCGCTGGCTACAGATAATAAGTCTGATAGCTATCTCAGCTGCTGTAATCTTTTTAATTTTTTACTTTCTCATCCGCCCAGGGATCATCGATAGGCGTTTACAAAAAGAGAAACTTAGCTGGATTGAAACTGAGCTGGAAAAAAGAGCTGCTGCTGAAGAGCTGGTGGCTGATCTCTTAAAAGACTACCAAAGCAAATACCCAGCCGACTGATGGACCTAATTTTGGTCAACAAAGGATTCAAGGATTTAAGATGAAATATATTAGCACCAGAGGTATCCAACAGCCCTTAAGCTCCTCCGAGGCTTTGCGGCAGGGAGTGCCGGTGGACGGCGGTTTATTTGTCCCGGATCAAATTCCCTCGATCGACCAGGACTGGCTGATCGGCCTGGCCCAAAAACCCTATTCTCAGGTAGTGGCTGAGGTGCTAGAACTCTATCTCGGCGATTTTGACCGCGAGGATCTCCAAACCATCTGCCAGGAGGTTTTCTGCCTGGAAAACTTTGGTGAGCAGCCGGCTCATCTCGAGCAGATAAACCCCTATAATCATGATCTTTATCTTTTGCGCCTGGATACTGGACCCACTGCATCCAATAAGGATTATTCCATGCTGCTCTTACCACCCTTGTTAAATGTGGCCAGGCAAAATACCAGTGACAATATGCAGCAGCTGCTCTTGGCTGCCACAACTGGAAATGCCGGCATTGCCGCTTTACGCACACTGGCGGACAAGGAAGATTATGCCGTGATGGCTTTTTTTGCCAGTACAGGCGAGGGCGGACGTGCTGAACAGGGGATAAATATTACCTGTGGGAATAATTGCTTTGCCTCTGTTTCCAGTGCTTCCTTTGAAGAGCTGGCCGAAGAGATCAGATTATGCCTGGCTGACAGAGAGCTGGTGGACAAGCTAAAAGAGCATAATGTCATTTTATCGACAGCTAATTCCTTGAACTGGCTGAGAATTATTCCGGCCATTGCCTATTACTGCCGTGCGGCTGCCTGCCTCTATGAAAAAGAGCGTCTGTCTATTGAAGATGAGGGTTTCGTCTTGGTAGTGCCCGGCGGCAACGGCAGTGAACTGCTGGCTGCCATCTATGCCAAAAAGATGGGTGTGCCGATTGCTAAAATAATTGTTGTCACCAATCGCAATAAGGGTCTGGCAGACCTGATCCGGGAAGGCAGTTTTGCTAGGAAAAGAAAAGTTCTTTATACCGAGTTGCCCGGTCTCGATGTTGACCTGCCCATGAATGTTGAACGACTTTTATTTGAAGCTTTGGATAGAGATGCCCAAAAAACTTCGATTTATCTCAACGATCTGATCAATGAGGGTATTATCCGCTTGAGCAAGGAAGATAAGGTAAAACTGAACGAGCCTTTAGAAGCTATCAGTATAGATGACAGAAGAATAGCCTCGATTATCCTCTCCATCTATGACCGCACGGATTATGCCCTCGATCCTCATACCGCCGGCTTTGTCTTTGCCTACGAGAGCTGGCGGGACCGGCAAAAGAAAAACCTGCCTGCTGTAATCTTAAATACCGACAGCCCTTATCGCTTTACCAAGACAATGAGTGAAGCTCTTTTGGGCAGGGGTTATGTAAGGGGGAGAAGCAGCAGTGTCTTAATTGATGAACTGGCGGCTGAGATCGGTCTTTTAGTGCCGGAGATTTTTAAGCTGCCGCAAGAAGAGGGGGGACCACCCTTGCCCTCGGTTAAAAAGGGCGAGATCTGCCGCACTATCTTAGAGCAGCTGGGTATTTTTTGATTTATGTTTGCCAGCTTTATGAGCCAGCTCATTAAGCTGAAATAAGAGCTTTTGTGTTCTCGGCAAGAAACGGTGCCGCAGTTATTTTAGTATTTATAAGCTAATTGCTGGTAAATAAGCAGTATTTATCTTACTATTATGGCAAATAGACCAAAAGTAAAATAATTGTTGACAAGAATGAATGATTAAATATACAATTGCGAAAGAAATCAGGGAAAGGAAGCAAATGACAGTGCTAAACAGCTGCCGCAAGGCTGAAGTCAAAATAATGACAACTGCTATGATGATGCCCGGGCATGCCATCGCTTCCTTCTTTTGCTTATAAAGAGAACGGATCTAATCCGTTATGCAGGAGGGAAGCGAGGGCTTCCCTTTTTTGTTGGCCAAATTTCTAGATCTTAAGGAGTTAAAATGCTGGAACTGAGGAAAGTAAATAAAAGCTTTAAGGGTCCCGAAGGTTCGATTGAAGCGGTTAAAGATGTTTCTTTTAAGATCAAGGCAGGAGAGATCTACGGTTTGATCGGTCTTTCCGGAGCAGGCAAATCCACTTTGATCCGCTGCATCAATATGCTGGAGAGGCCGGACAGCGGCCAGGTGCTTTTTGAAGAAGAAGATCTAGCTCTTTTAAGTCCCAGCGAGTTAAGAGCTAAAAGGCAAAAGATCGGCATGATCTTTCAGCATTTCAATCTCTTTGCCCAGAAAACCGTCGCGGCAAATATTGCCTATCCAATGGAACTTCAAGGTAAAGATAGCAATTATATCAAGGAAAAAATTGATCAGCTTTTAGGCTTTGTCGAACTGAAAGATAAAGCCAGAGTCTACCCAGCAGAGCTTTCCGGCGGGCAAAAACAAAGGGTTGCCATTGCCAGGGCTTTAGCCAGCTCACCCAGACTGCTCTTATCTGACGAGGGTACCTCCGCCCTTGATCCGGCAACCTCCATCTTGATTCTTGATCTTTTACGCCGCACAGTGGATGAGCTAAAACTATCCATAGTTATGATCACCCATCAAATGGAGGTTGCCAGACGAATCTGTGATCGGGTTGCTGTGATGGAGGATGGAAAAATAATTGAGGAGAATACGGTTAAAGATCTCTTCTTGGAGCCCAAGCATCCCCGCACTGCTGCTTTGATCAGAAGCCTGGATGAAGAGCGCCCCTTGTCCGAGCTGGCAGGCTTTTCTGACAGTCCTGTCTACCGGCTGGGTTTTGCCGGTGGTGAGGTGTCAAGGCCTTTGATCTCTGAATTATCGAGACGCTTTGAGCTGGATATAAATCTTCTGGCCGGCGATATCAATATTTTACAAGATGAACAACTGGGCTGGCTGGCTGTTGCTTTCCCTCAGGATGAAGAGGAAAAGACCAAAGCAGCTCTGGCCTATCTGAAGGAGAAAAATATCCATATCAAAAAAATAGCAGCCAAGGGAGGTGATATTGATGGGTGAGTATTTGCAGGCTTTGGGAGAAACCCTGGTCATGGTGGGGCTGTCTAGTTTGTTTTCTATTGCGATCGGTCTGCCGCTGGGCATTGTCCTAGTACTGACCCAGCCAGGCGGCATAACGCCAAAACCCGGTCTCTACCGCATACTGGATGTAATCATTAATCTTTTCCGCTCTTTGCCCTTTATTATCCTGATCATTGTCTTTGCACCTTTGGCTCTGGTGCTGACCGGCCGTTCATCCGGTACTCTGGCTCTGACAGTGCCCCTATCTTTAGCAGCCATTCCTTTTGTGGCCAGGATCATGGAGACAAGCATCAATGAAGTGGGGCAGGGGGTTATAGAGGCGGCTCTGGCGATGGGTACATCGGTACCCAGGCTCATCAGCCGTGTACTGGTCCCGGAAGCGATGCCGGCCCTGGTGAAGGGGATAACCACCACCATCATTAATATCGTCGGTTATTCCGCCATGGCGGGGATCATCGGTGGCGGCGGGCTGGGAGATCTGGCCATCCGCTGGGGCTACTACAACCGGCAGACCAATTCACTGATCATAGCGGTACTGTTGATCGTGGCTCTGGTGCAGCTGGTGCAACTAATTGGTAACGCCATCAGTAGGGCGATTGACCATAGATAAGAAATAAGGCCTCGGCCTTAAAAATAAAAAATATTGAGGTGAAAATAAATGAAAAAGAAAAGTCTATTTGTCGTAATTCTGGTCTTGATCTTGGCTCTGAGCAGCGTTTTAGCCGCTTGCAGCAAAAAGGAAGCTAAAGCAGAGGAAATTGTTATCGGTGTCTCTCCCTCTCCCCATGCAGACATTATTAAACTGGTTGTTGAGGATCTGGAAAAAGAAGGTGTTAAAGTCACCGTTAAAGAATATTCCGACTATGTCCGCCCCAATCTGGACCTGGCGGAAAAGGAAATCGATGCCAATTTCTTCCAGCATATCCCGTACTTTGACGAGTTCTCCGCAGAGCATAATCTAGACCTGGCCATTTTGGGCGGTATCCATATCGAGCCGATGGGTGTCTTCTCTAAAACCTTATCTTCTTTGGACGAACTAAAAGACGGCGATGAAGTGATGATCCCCAACGATACCACCAACTGCGGCAGAGCCCTTTTACTATTACAAGCTCAGGGTCTGATTAAGCTGGGTGTTGATGATGTGGCTGCTACTGAAAAAGATATTGTTGAAAATCCCAAGAATCTAAAATTTACAGCTCTTGAGGCCGCCGCTATTCCAACCGTCTACGGTGATGCTGCTATCGCAGTTATCAACGGCAACTATGCTATCCAGCACGATCTAAATCCGGTGGCAGATTCTTTGGCCATTGAAGATGCCAATTCTCCCTATGTCAATATTATTGCCATTCGGGCTGAGGATGCTAAAGCTGAAAAATTTGCTAAATTCATCTCTGCCCTGCAGACCGATAAAGTCAAGAAGTTCATTGAAGAGACCTATGACGGTTCTGTTGTGCCGGCATTCTCCAATGCCAAGGGTGAAAAGATCGATTAAGAGCAGATAATCTAATAACCTAAAGATAGTTAAAAAAATAAAGCCGCTTTATCTCCTAAGAGATTGCCAGCGGCTTTATTTTTTATGCATTGATCCAGAGATTTTTGAATAATTTGCAATATCTGACTATAATAAAAGATATAATTATATTGTTATTGACCTGAAATATTTAAATAATGAATAAGCACTATACTTAAACAAATTATTGATACAATCAGTGAGGTTGCGTCTGCTCAGTTTGAGCAGGCGTATATATATATTGTTTTCAAATGACTGCATAAAAGTATTGCACCAAATATTTGTAGAGAAAATAAAGCCTTAGGAGTGAGGGAATGAAAAATAATTTAGTCAAGATGATAATGTCTATTTTGCTTAGCCTGGTACTCGTGGTCAGCGTCTTGGCTGTACCCGTAACAGCAACTGATTCTCCAGAATCATCAGAGCTGGCAGAGAAGACGGATGAAGCTTTGGAGAATGGCAAAAAGCCAATCACAAAAGAAGCTGGCGAGGGGGAAGATGGCAATATTATTAAGAGCGGTAAAATCGGCTTATTTGCAAATCTTTCCGGTGATAATCTGGTTACAAGCTTTAGCATGACTGTTATTGCCTCTGACGGTATGAGTGAAACTGTCATAGTAAACGGTAATGATCATGAGTTTACTGATCTTAGTCAGCTGTCAGCAATCAAGATGAGCTACGGTCTCACCATACCAGATAGTTTAATAATCAATGCCGGAGATACTTATGAGATTGACCTGCCGGGCTTTTACCAGGGATCAACTCCCAATCCGATTGATATAGTTGCTGAGGGCAAGGTTGTTGCCGCTTATGAAATTATTGGCGGAAAAGTTATTATTACCTTTCAAGAAGATGTAAATCAATTGGACAAAAAGACAATTGATGTAGATCTTACTGGATCAATCAACAAAAATGTTTTTGAAACTGAAGATGAAGTTGAGGTTATAGTCCCCTTTAGTGATGGCACATCATTTGAAGCCAAGATGCATCTAAAGAGGCAAGCTTATCAGGGAGAAGATAAAAAGACTGCCGGAGTTCCTTATATTGAAAAGGATGCTGAGGGAAATCCGATTGCAGCCAATCTAAACCCTGAATTTATTGATTGGACAGTTATTGTCAACGATAATATGGAGTCCTTTACAAATG
>CAZUWY010000060.1:0-8041 GCA_964624395.1 uncultured Mageeibacillus sp.
ACCTTCGACAAAAACTCTTTACTTCTAGGATGCTGAGGATTAGAAAAGAACTCTTTGGGGCTATTTTCTTCCGCTATCTCCCCTTCATCCATAAACAAAACCCTAGTAGCAACTTCTTTAGCAAAGCCCATCTCATGAGTCACAATGACCATAGTCATACCTTCATCAGCCAGCTCTCTAATTAAGTCTAAGACCTCACCCACCATTTCCGGATCTAAAGATGAGGTTGGCTCATCAAACAGCAAGACTTTAGGATCCATCGCCATAGCACGAATTATGGCAATCCTTTGCTTTTGTCCGCCGGATAAAGTGGAAGGGTAGACATCTTTTTTATCTTCTAGGCCAATCTTTTGTAAAAGTTTAATAGCTTTCCCTTCAGCCTCTATTTTTATTTGGGACCTATTCTTATCTATTTTGGCCAGCTGTTTTTTGTTTTTTGAAAATGTATTTCTAATCTTCAATAAGCAATTTATAATCTTTTCTTTTCTTAATCTTTGCAGGCCAATATGGACGGGAGCCATCATAATGTTTTCCAGGACGGTTTTATTGTTAAAAAGATTAAACTGCTGGAAAACCATACCCATCTGCTGGCGGTATAGATTGATATCGACTTTGAAATCTGCTATATCCACTCCTTCAAATATTATGGAGCCGCTTGTCGGATCTTCAATGCAGTTGAGGCAGCGCAAAAATGTACTCTTGCCGCTGCCGGACGGTCCAATAATTGCAATCTTCTCACCCTTCCTGATGGAAAGAGAGATGTCTTTGATGACTTTAAGCTCACCGTAATCTTTGCTTAGATTAATAACTTCGATCACTTCTTCTTAAACTCCTTTCCATAATTCTAATCAGGAAGGTCACCAGCAGAACCAAAACGATGTAGATTAAAGCCATCACCAGATAAGGCACCATGAATTCATAATTATTGGTGCCAATATAGTTGAAGGCCACATAAAGATCTAAAGCACCGACAAAACTTACCACTGAAGTTTCCTTGATCAGGGCGATAAATTCATTGCCGATCGTGGGCAGGATGTTTTTAACAGCCTGAGGCACAACCACTTTCATCATAGTGATGCCATAGCTGAGTCCCACTGCCCTGCCCGCTTCCATCTGGCCCGGATCAACAGACAGTATCCCGCCCCTCATAATCTCTGCCACATAGGCTCCGCTGTTTAAGCCAAAAACTAATATGCAGACATTTAGGGACGACATATTGATCCCCATCAAAGGCAGAGCAACATAATAGGTAACCAGCAGCTGGACAACAACGGGAGTACCTCTAAACAAGGCCACATAGAAACGACCGATCTTGTTAAATATGCGCGGCAGCAGCTTATATTTGGGAAATACTTCAACCGTTGCAATCAAGGTGCCGATGGCAATTCCGATTGCCAAGCCAAAGATGGCAATCAGCAAAGTGTTCTGCAAGCCCGAAAGTACTCTTGCATAGCCGTTATGCTGGTAGAAAACCTGCCAGAATTTATCCAGTTTAATTTGAAAACTACTCATAATTTTAATATTTATAATCCCCGCCCGGGCGGGGATTATTCATTAGTTCATTTCATTGATGGATTTTACGATGAACAAAGCAGGTGCCTCATCGATAATCACATAACTGATATTGCCGTTCAGCATATCTTGTACAGCCAGAGAACCTGAATTATAGCCCACGCATACCAGCTCAAAACCATCAAATTCCCAGTCCTCGTCACCTTCAACATAAAACTGGCCCGTGGTGCCGGTCTGAACGCCAATCTTTGTCTCTTTGCTAAGACCAGCCAGTACAGCCTCAGCATCCGCTACGGTCTTGCAGTCATCAAAAGCTTTATCACCCTCCGGAACAATTAACTTTTGCGAGGCATTATAGTAGGGGTTTGAAAACTCAACAAATTCTTTTCTATTTTCGTTGATCGTAAGTCCGGCCATGGCAATATCTGCTTTCCCCTGACCTACGGACAGGCAGACAGCATCAAAATCCATATTGCTGATTACCAGTTCTTTGCCCAGATGCTCAGCCAAAAGTGCTGCAATCTCCATATCTATGCCCAGGTACTTATCTCCCTTGGTGTATTCAAAAGGTTCAAAGCTGGCATTGGTTGCCACGATAAGCTGATCTTTGCTGCTGTCCGGCTTGGCTGATTCAATCTCTTTGGGCTCACCGCCGCCAAAGTATTTTTCATAGATCTCATCGTAGCTGCCGTCAGCCATAATAGCGTCAATGAATTCATTGACCTCTTTCAGCAGTTCCGGCTGTTCCTTATCGACACCGAAAGCATACTCTTCATCTGTCAGGGACAGGTCAACCAGCTTTACCTTCTTGCTCTCAGTCTTGCCCGCTTCCTTGCTGCTGCAGGCAGCCAGAACAAAACTCAGTAGCAAAATAATGCAGATCGCAATAGACAATGTTTTTGACTTTTTCATCTGTTTCTCCTTTGTAAATAGCAGTAATCTTTGCCAATTAATTATATTTATTCATAGTTATAGATATATATGAATTCACTTAGACAGCATAATACGGTATTATGCTTGTGTCAACCAGCAAAATCTACAATTTACAAAATATATTTATTCAATTTTTAATGAATAAGTCAAAAACTGATATAAAAGCAGTCAAAGCCCTAGACAAGCGCTTTTTCCTCTTCCTGTTCAACAACAAAATCGTTGGCCAGTTTACTATGCCAGTCACCGAAGTAAAAATAGACAATGGAAATGGCGCAACCTATAATCCAGCCGATGGCATAAGAATAGTAAAGACTGTCCCGGCCAAAATTACTAGCCAGCCAGTATGCGGCAGGAACTCTGGCCACCCAGAGACCAAAGAGCGATGACAGCATCGGTACAAAGGCTCTGCCCACCCCTCTGAGAGCAGCATTAAAAACAAAAAGCACTGCCAAAAGGGGAAAGGAAGGTAGTACCCTGTGTAAATAGGCGACACCCGCTTCAACTACAGCAGGCTCAGTGTTAAAAAGCTTCATCGCGTAGGAAGAAAAGGGCACTAGAATTAGGGCCGTCAGAGAAGATATCGACAACGTCAAAATAAGGCCGGAATGCAGGCCTTTTTTAACCCGCTCAAGTTTTCTCGCCCCGACATTTTGCCCTGTAAAAGCTGTCAGAGCATTGGCAATGCTTTGTAAAGGCAGGAAAACAAAGGTGTCTATTTTATTAGCACCGGTAAAGCCAGCCATAAAATCGCTGCCATAACTGTTGACCAGTGAATAAAGGACCATGATGCCAACAGAAAACAAAACATTTTGCAAAGCCATGGGCAGTCCCATGCGCATAGCTTCCTTCAGAACACTGGGGTAAAAAGGCAGTTTGGTCGGCTTGATCCTGATGTAGTCATATTGCTTATTTATATGACGAACGCCCAGCAGCCAGCTAAACATTTGCGCTATCACTGTTGCCAGAGCAGCTCCACCCACCCCCATTCCCATCGGGATAACAAAAATTAAGTCGAGAACAATATTGATAAAGGTGGAAAGAATCAGCAGGCGGACAGGGGTGACGCTGTCTCCCAATCCCTGCATAATACCGGTATTGATATTGTAGCCAATAGTGCCGATCGAGCCGACCATAATGATTTGAATATAAGTGACGGCCATGTCCAAGGTGCCGTCATCAGGCACATTCAGTAGAGTAAGAAGCGGTCTGGCAGACAGATAGCCAAACAGAGCCAGCGGAATAATGGAATAAAGCACCCGGTAGACCGTTGTGGTTACCCTGCTCGCCCCTTCAAAGTCTTTGGCCCCAAAGCGCTGTGCGATCATGACAGTGGTGGCAACGCCTATACCGATGTATAAGGACATCAGAGCAGTCATAAAGGGAAAGGCAGTTCCTACAGCAGCTAGCGCCTGAGTGCCAACAAAGCGACCGACCACAATACTGTCAACAGTATTGTATAACTGCTGAAACAAATTGCCGACAAATAAGGGAATGGCAAACTGCAGCAGCAGTTTATAAGGGTTGCCGCTGGTCATGTCCAGATTTCTTTTTGCTATTTTTGCTTCAGCCATTAAATTTCATCCTTGCTGTTCATTTATTTATTTGCTTAAGGTATACTGCATCTGCATTATTCATTAGCAGGTAAAGACCGTACTAATTGACAATACTCCACATAGTAAACCATTTGCAGAAATATTTATCAGTAGTGAATTATGTTACAACTGGTATTTTACAAATTTGAACAATGCTTAATATATAATAGAATTGAAGCTTGATTCAAGAACAAAGTAAATCGCGGGTGAATATGTCTGAATTTATTTGGGACAAAGAGAATTATAAAGAGCTGACCAGATCGTGGAATCAGGCGATGTGCAGCCGTTTTGAAACTGTCTTCAGCAAGCTGCATGAAATGGAGGGCCTGACAGAGTCGGATCTGTCAGAGAAGGTCTACCAGCATTCGCAGGATCTGATGAAAGCCTGGTATTTGGAGCCTTCTCCTGAGGAAGGTCTCAATAATGCTGAATTCATCAAGAAGATTGATGATCTGGATGAATTGATCAGTCTGATCGCAGCTATGAGTGTCTATGGCGAGATGATTGTGCCCGATTTAATCGTCAAGAGTCTGATGAAGTTTGGCCAAAATTCCATGGATGCCATGGTCAGTGAAATCATCAAAGTAGATTTCTCAGCTGACAGCAAGGAAGATAATTCAGAAATGCCGGATTTCTTTAAGGATTTGTCAATTCTAATGGGTGATCCCTCTGAGGCAGAAATTGACAGTTTTCCCATCTGCAAAAAAAGCTGTGCCCAGGAAGATGAAGAAGAGATTGAAATTGACTATTCCCGCTGTGAGAATCAGGCTCCCAAGAGAATTGCCGCTTCCTTTTTACATCTGATCGCCAGCCCCGTGGCTGCAGTCTATCTGCCGCTGATCATGGATAAGACCGTCGCTTCTGAAACAATTGACATCAATATTCAAGAAGCTCTGGCCAGCTATTTCACTCAGGCCGGGCAAAGCTCACCTGAATGGCTGATGTCCTGGCTTGGCAATACAATTGAAAACCGTGAGGATCTAAAGGCACATCCATCGGTCTATCTGGCCATGCACGCCATTGCCTCGGGACAGCAGCAGAGCAATCAAACTGCTGTGCTGGCCTTACTGATCCGCTGCCTGGAATATATGGAAAACAAGGCAATCGGGGCCAATTCCCTGGCCCAGCTGGAAGACCCCCGCGCGATACCTTTTTTGCGCGCCTGGCTTTTTACCCATCAAAATGAAATTGATGAAAGAACCTGGCATGAGTTCGCCCTGGCGATCAGAAAACTGGGCGGCAAGGTAGATCCAGCCGATCATCCGATCAGATTTCACTAAAGAGAAAAATATTTCCCTCCGTTATTTAGCTTCTCTTTGCTTAGACAAGTAAAATATTGACCAGCAGAGTCAGACCGTAATTTATCTTTTTTCTAAGTCAATTTTTTGCCTCTAAATCTGCCAGTAAAACATTGCTGCCGGTTTGCCTTGTTGAGCTATAATTATTCTTAAGATGCTTTGATTGCCGGATTCAAGATTCAGCAGCCGCAAAATCAGGCTAAAGCTGGACTTGCTCAATCTAAGCAATTGCTATCTTAGTCCTGCTGCAAAAATTTTGCCCTCAACAATACCAGACGAGGAGATTTTAAATGAAAAAAATAGTTGTTTTGACTGGAAGCCCCCGCAAAGACGGTATCAGCAACCATATGGCGGAAGCCTTTATTGATGCAGCGCTGCAAAACAAAATAGAAATAGTGCGCTTTGATTCCTATGCCCTAAAAATCCAGGCCTGCAATGGCTGCAAGCACTGCTACAGCGGTGAAGAGGCCTGCATCTATGATGACGATTTCAACCTTGTCGCCTCTGAAATTGCCACGGCGGACGGAATTTTGCTGGTAAGCCCGCTTTACTGGTATACCTTCCCCGCAGCCTTAAAACTCATTATCGATAAATTCATTGCTTTTCATACGGCCAAGCTAGATTTTTCCGGCAAAAAATCTGCCCTGATCTCCTGCTGTGCCGACCCGGGGCTGGAAACTTTTTCCGGCCTTCATTTCTCCTATCTGAAAACAATAGAGCTTTTAGGCATCGAATCGCTGGGAGAAGTTCTGATCGATAATCTTCATGAAGCAGGCGATGTTGACAAGAGCGACGGCCTTTCGCTCGCTGCCCAGCTGGCCAAAAAATTCAAATAATTTGAGGGGGAATACTCATGACTTACGATTTGCAAAAACTCTTTCTAGATCTGGTTAGTATTAAATCCGTTGTCAGCTCCACAGGTGAGCTTGAAATCATTGATTTTCTGGAGAATCATCTGCGCAGCTGGGACTATTTTAAGAAGAATCCAAAGCATCTTAAAAGGATCAAGGCTAGCGCGGATCCTTTAGGCAGATCCTCTCTGCTGGTCGTTGTCTCCGGGCAAAAATCCCCGGATACAGTGGTTTTACTAGGCCACACCGACACAGTGGAGGTTGACGATTACGGCCCGCTCCAGCAGCTGGCCACCAAACCGGAAGAGTTAAAGCAAGCTTTAAGGCAAGGGGCAAGAGATCTTTACCCTCAGGCCCTTCAAGATCTAAAAACCGAAGATTTTCACTGGGGCAGAGGCTGCCTGGATATGAAAGCCGGCGTAGCCAATGAAATACATCTGCTCAGAAAGCTCTCTGAAAATCCAGCCAGCTTTAAAGGGCATGTTCTGGCTTTGTTTGTCTGTGATGAGGAGGGTAATTCAGCCGGCATGATTTCAGCCGTAGAGGCCTTAAAGAAATGGCGTGATGAAAACAGGGCAAAAATACTAGGCGTAATAAATACCGACTACCACACAGCCCAGTATCCAGGAGATAAAGCATATTACCTCTTTCGCGGCACAGTGGGAAAAATTATGCCCGCCTTTTATGTCAGAACAGTTGAAACACATGCAGGCGACCCCTTTGCCGGGCTGGACGCAAATTTTGTTCTGGCGGAACTAATCAGCAGGATTAATCTAAATCCAAGCTACAGTGACAGTTATGCAGGAGAGTTTTCCGTCCCCCCCATTTCTCTTAAAATGACAGATCTCAAGGAAGTCTATTCAGTCAAGACCAATCATGAGGCCTGGACTTTAATCAGCGTGCCGCTTTTTGGCAAAACACCTGTTGTGGTACTTGAAGAAATGAAAATCGCTGCCCGGGAGGCAGTTGACAGTTTTCTAGAAAAATTTTACGCCAACCAGGACATCTATGCCAGAGAGGCCGGTTTACCCACCAAAAATCAGTTTTTGCCCTTTGAAATCATCAGTCTGGCTGAACTGGTGGAAAAATGCGCCCGGCAGGAGAAAACTACTGAAGCTGAACTGCTTTCTCGCTCTTGGCAGAAGCTTGAAAATATTTCAGATAGCAGGGAGCAGACCTTGCAGCTGATGAGAGATTTAGAGCTCTTGCTGCCGGATAGAAGGCCAAGGATTGTCATTGGCTTTGCCCCGCCCTTTTATCCTGCGATTTCCTTTGATCTCTTTGACTGTGAATTTTACAAAAATATTGATCGGGCCCTGAAAAAAACCTCATTAGCCCCTGTGGCCGCAAAAGATAGCTCTGATCAAAAAGAGATGATCAGCTGCACATACAGTCTTGCCAGCGGAAAAGAACTGAAAGTAAGAACCTTTTATCCCTATATCTCAGATTTGAGTTATCTGGCTTTACCTTATAGTGACAGCGATCTAAAGGCACTGACAGTGAATATGCCTGCTTTAGACAGAAGCTATAAAATGCCACTCGAGACCATGCGGGATCTGAACTGTCCGGTCATTAATCTTGGCGCCTATGGCTTTGATGCCCATAAATGGACGGAAAGAGTGGAAATTGACTATAGTTTTAATCTCCTGCCAGAACTTTTAGAAGGAATTGTCACAGAGCTTTTACAGCTCTAAAACTAATCGCTCTCTACTATGGCCTGCCCTCAATGGGCAGGCTGTTTTTTGCCAAAATTATATAAGCGGATTTATAAAAATATTTTCTCTTTTCTATTTACTTTTTAACCTTGTATATTGTAATCCGTCAGGGTAGTGGTACCTTGGCGGCATTTTCTGTA
>CAZUWY010000061.1:0-7288 GCA_964624395.1 uncultured Mageeibacillus sp.
CATTGGTGCCAAAGCTGAAAAATTCAGCATCGGCAGCAATCTTGTCTGCTGTCAGGCAGGCTCTGGGAATCTCAATCATGGTACCCACTAGGTAATCTACGCGCTCATTCTCTCTGGCAAAGATTTTTTCCGCTGTCTCATCAATTACTTTTTTAAGAAATTGCAGTTCCTTGACATCAGTGATCAGGGGGATCATGATCTCTGGGAAAACCTTAACGCCCTGCTCTTTTACCTTTAATGCTGCACCCAATATTGCCTCGGTTTGCATTTCTGCGATCTCCGGATAAGAGATGGCCAGGCGGCAGCCGCGATGCCCAAGCATAGGATTGATTTCATGCAGATCCAAGATAATCTCTTTCAAACGCTCGGCAGTAATAGCCAGGTCTTTGGCCAGTTCTACTATCTCCGCCTCATTGTTAGGCAAGAACTCATGCAAAGGGGGATCTAGCAGACGTATTGTTACAGGCAGTCCATCCATGCTGACAAAGATCCCTTCAAAGTCACTTTGCTGCATAGGCAGGATCTTGGCTAAAGCTTTTCTTCTGTCCGCTTCATTTCTGGCCACAATCATCTGGCGGAAGGCAAAGATTCTATCTGGGCCAAAGAACATATGCTCAGAACGACAAAGGCCAATACCCTCTGCCCCAAGCTCTCTGGCCCGGCTAGCATCTTCTGGGGTGTCGGCATTGGTTCTGATGCCAAGTTTTTTATACTCATCAGACCATTGCATGATAAGGTCAAAATTACCGGATATCTCAGCCGGTTGGGTTTCAATCTTACCGGCATAGACTTTACCGCTGCTGCCGTCTAAAGAGATCCAGTCACCGCTGGTGAATTTATCTTCACCAATGGTCAAGGTTTTGGCTTTTTCATCAATCTGGGCAGCGGCACAGCCTGAGACACAGCATTTTCCCATCCCTCTGGCAACAACTGCCGCATGGGAAGTCATGCCGCCTCTGGAGGTGAGAATACCTTCAGAAACATTCATACCCTGAATATCTTCCGGTGATGTTTCGGTGCGAACTAAAACAACCTTTTTACCCGCTTCTGATGCCAAAAATGCTTCTTCAGCAGTAAAAGTTATCTCTCCGGTGGCGGCTCCCGGTGAAGCAGGAAGTCCCTGGGCAATAGCATTTGCCTGAGCCAGTGCAGAAGGCTTAAAGGCCGGATGCAAAAGAGCATCAAGAGAATTAGGATCAATCTTGGATAAAGCCGTTTCTTTGCTGATAATCCCCTCGGCCACCAAATCTGCAGCTATCTGCAAAGCGGCCATGGCAGTTCTCTTCCCTGCTCTGGTCTGCAGGAGAAAGAGCTTTTCCTTTTCTATGGTAAATTCCATATCCTGCATATCGCCATAGTGTCTCTCTAAGCGTTCAGATATCTCCTTGAACTCCTGGTAAATCTCTGGCATCTCATCTTTGAGATCAATCATCGGATGTGGTGTTCTGATCCCGGCGACAACATCTTCTCCCTGAGCATTGAGCAGGTATTCACCGTAGAGTTTATTTTCTCCGGTGGCAGGATTTCTGGAAAAAGCAACGCCTGTGCCGGAGGTATTGCCCATATTGCCATAGACCATTTCCTGAACGTTTACAGCAGTACCCCAGCTGCCCGGGATATTATGCATTCTGCGATAATAGATTGCTCTATTATTGTTCCAGGATCTAAAAACAGCTGTAATGGCAGAAAGAAGTTGATCTTTTGGCTCTTGCGGGAAAGGTTCGCCCTTTAATTTTTGATAAAGGACAAGGAAAGAGTCGGATACCTCTTTCATCGCCTCATTGCTGAGATCGGAATCAAGTTCTACCCCTTCTTTGGCTTTGATCTTTTCCATCTCTTCTTCAAAATGGTTCTTGTCTATCTCCATCACAACATCACTAAACATCATGATAAAGCGGCGATAGCTGTCATAGGCAAAGAAGGGATTTCCTGTGGCTTCGGCCAGGCTTTTGACCACCTCATTATTGAGGCCGAGATTTAACACTGTGTCCATCATGCCGGGCATTGAAGCCCTGGCTCCGGAACGCACTGAGACCAGCAAAGAATTATGATTGGCGCCAAAATTCTTGCCCGTCATCTCTTCCATTTTCTTGAGTGACTGAAAGATTTGCTCTTCCATTTCCTCAGTCAACTTGCCGCCAGCAGCATAGTATTCATTGCAGGCTTCAGTAGTGATAATAAAACCTTGGGGGACTGGCAGCCCTAGCCTGGTCATCTCTGCCAGATTAGCTCCTTTTCCCCCAAGCAGATTGCGCATGCCCGCATCTCCCTCTGCAAACATGTAGACATATTTCTTCATATGCACACCCCCTGCGCCAAATTTATAGATTCTTGTCCTTCAGGCCGATATTATATTCCTCACACTTTATACAAATCTTTTTTCAACTGCAAGACTTTTATTTAGGGTAATTCAAATTTTTTAGCAAAGTATCCGATCAGATCCGCTATCGGGATACGCTGCTGCTCCATGCTGTCTCTTTCCCTGATTGTCACCTGCCCATCCTCTAAGGAATCAAAGTCATAGGTAAGACAATAGGGAGTGCCGATCTCATCTTGACGGCGGTAGCGTTTACCGATCGACTGCCTGTCATCGTATTCGGTCACATAATGAGGCAGAAGCATTTCATAGAGCTTATAGGCTTCTTCCTTTAATTTACCCGAAAGTGGCAAAACCGCCAATTTAATCGGTGCCAGAGCCGGGTGAAATCTCAAAACAGTACGAATGTCACCATCAGATAGCTCTTCTTCATCATAGGCATCGCAAAGCACTGCCAGAGTTAAGCGGTCCACACCAAGGGAAGGCTCCACCACATAGGGAATATATTTTTCATTTTTATTGGGGTCAAAATAACGTAAATCCTGGCGGCTGTGCTCCATATGCTGCTTGAGATCATAATCCGTGCGGTCGGCAATGCCCCAGAGTTCACCCCAGCCAAAGGGATAGAGATATTCAATATCTGTAGTAGCCAGAGAGTAAAAGGATAATTCGTCTTTACTATGATCTCTAAGCCGCAGATTGTCCCTCTTAATACCTAGATCTAACAGCCATTGCCAGGAGAATTCCCGCCAATAGTCAAACCACTCTAAATCAGTACCCGGTTCACAGAAAAACTCCAGCTCCATCTGTTCAAATTCACGTGTGCGAAAGATGAAATTTCCCGGAGTGATTTCATTGCGAAAGCTCTTGCCGATCTGAGCAATACCAAAGGGCAGTTTTCTTCTCGAAGTGCGCTGCACATTGACAAAATTCGTAAAAATACCCTGGGCTGTCTCCGGCCTGAGATAGATCTCAGTGCCCTTACCTTCAGTTACACCCTGAGTGGTCTTAAACATAAGATTAAATTTTCTCACATCGGTGAAATCTTTTTTGCCGCAGTGAGGGCAAGGTATCTCGTTGGTACGAATATAGGCCATCATATCTTCTTCCGGCCAGCCCTCCACATTGATCTCCACAGGCGGATCCTGCTTCACTCCCCAGCTTTCAATCATCTGATCAGCCCTGTAGCGTGTTTTACAGGATTTACAGTCAATCAAAGGATCACTAAAGCCACTGACATGGCCGGAGGCCACCCAGACTTCCCTGTTCATTAAAATAGCACTGTCGAGCCCTATATTATGCGGATTGGTACTGACAAAGCGCTTCCACCAGGCATCTTTGACAGCATTTTTTAAATAAGTGCCATACGGTCCATAATCCCAGGCATTGGCAAGTCCACCATAAATGTCTGAACCGGGATAGACAAAGCCCCGGTTATGAGCCAGCGCCACTATACGCTCCATTGTTTTTTTGCTACTGTGCATCAAATGCTTCTCCTATCTGCATATCTTAAAAACTTTTTCCTTCTCTTTTAAAATCAACAAGCCTTTTTATCCAAATACTTTTACTCGTCAGCGTCTTGCTCAAGATCATCTGCAATTTGCTCTTCAGCAGCAGCATCTTCTCCTTCGGCCACATCAAGATCCTCATCTGCAGCAGCATCTTTTTCTTCTGTCTCTTCAATATCGCTGGCTTCTTCTGCAGTTAGATCATCTCTATCTGCTTCATCAGCTCTGGAGGCAGCTTCCAAACGCTCTGCTTCATCTTGGGCCTCAACTGCCATAATAAGCTTTCTGGCCAAGGCGGCAGCATCATCTGAAGTGAAGCTCTCACCACCTAGTTCTTCAGCCACTTCGCTGTCTTGAATGCCCAGGCGGTGATCGCGCTCAATCGTGCGTCTGGCTTCTTCAGCCATCTCCTGAGCTCTTTTTTCACGATCTTCCAGCTCTTCGGCCAGACGTCTTGCCTCAATCTCGGGACGAAGCGGTATATGTGGCTGGTAAATGCCATGCCTATATTGTATCTTGTCACTGCCCAGCTCTTCACAGGCTAAAGTAACCGGATTAGGCGTTTTGGTTGCCACCAAAGGATTGGCACCATCAACGATCTGTCTGGCTCTCTTCGCTGCCAGCATGGCAAGAATATAGCGGTTTTCCGCTTTGGGTAGTAATTTTTCCAGAGGTGGATAATTTAACATCTTTACACCTTCCCTTTTATATAAATCTTCCTAAAATTTAGTTCGCTCCCTTTAAGAGCTGTTTTTCAAACTAGTGTTGCTGGCAGACTGCCACAGGAAATAAAACAAGGCAAGTATTTGTGCTTGCCTTGTGGACAGTGTCCGTATTAAAGTGGAATTATGCGTAATCTTCAAATTCAAGCTCCGCCTGACCGATGGCATAGATCTGTCTTGAACATTTATTTTCTTCAGCAGTTAAGATTGCCAGCAAAGTTTCAACAGTTAAATCCAAATCATCATTGACCACTGCATAGTCAAATTTATCCGCCTGGGAGATTTCTTCAGCAGCGAAGCTGAGCCGCTGGCGAATAAGATCTTCATTTTCCGTGCCCCGCCTGCGCAGCCGTTTTTCCAGAGCGGCCAGAGATGGCGGCAAAAGAAAAACTATAATGGCTTCCGGAAATTTACTTTTAATCTCTAAAGCTCCGGGAACAGTTATATCTAAGATTACATCTATTCCTTCTTCAACCCATTCTCGCAATGGTCTGATCGGTGTACCGTAGTAATCTCCTAGATATTCATCACATTCAGCAATCTCGCCGGCGTGGTAAAGCTGTAGAAATTCATCCTTGCCAACAAAATAATAATCGACAGCTTCCCTCTCCTCACCGCGCAGCTGACGAGTTGTCATACTGATCGAATGCACCATATTAAATCTTTCACTCATTATCCTTTGAATAACAGTGTCCTTGCCAACGCCTGATGGCCCGGACAAACTGATAATAAGACCTTTTCTTTTCTTAATCTCTGGCATAGCTATCCTCTCCAGTATTATTATTGTTGACAACAAAAATAATTATTGCTCAGCTTGAAGTTTCTTTTCCAAATCTGAGGTTGCAAGAGCAGACAAGATAATATGATCGCTGTCCATCACCAGTATGCTTCTAGTCTTTTTGCCAGAGGTAGCATCTATAAGGGCAGCTCTTTCTCTGGCATCAGCAATAAGCCTTCTGGCCGGTGCCGAATCAGGGCTGACCATGGCAATAAGCCTTAAGGCAGAAACCAGATTGCCAAAACCAATATCTAAGAGTTTCATCGCTATTGCTCCTATTCCAGATTTTGAACCTGCTCCCTGATCTCTTCCAGAGAGCTTTTCATCTGCACTACCAAAGCAGTAATTTCTAAATCGGAAGATTTTGAACCGATGGTATTGATCTCTCGGTTGATTTCCTGGCACAAAAAGTCGAGTTTTTTTCCAATCGGACCATCTTCCTCTAAGATTAGATCGAACTGCCTCAAATGACTGTCCAGCCTGACCAGTTCCTCATCAATAGCAGCTTTATCGGCAAAGATCGCTATCTCAGCAGCAACTCTTTGCCCGTCATAGTATTCCTCCAGATCTTGATCCAAAAGTTCTTCCAATTTGCGCAAGAGCTTTTCCTTTTGCTCTAAGGGAACCTTTGCTGCTCTTTGGGCAACATCTTTCATATTTTGGGTGATCTTTTCAATTTTTTGCAAGATATTTAAAGCCAGCTTCTCTCCTTCTCTTTTCCTCATGCCGATCAACTGGTCAAGGGCGGCATCTGTTGCCTCTGCTAAGATCGACCAGATCTGATCAGGATCCTCCTCGCTGCGGCGCACGGTAAAGATATCCGGGATGCGAGCGAGCTGGCTAAGATAATCTGGCATAATGCGATCAGTCAAATCCTCTAATTCCTGAAAGGCATCGAGATAGGAATTGACTAGATTTTTGTCCAACATCACCTCAGAATTAGAGCCGGAAAAATCCTCCCACTCCACTCTCACATCAATTTTCCCCCGCGAAATCGTCTTTTTGATCAATTCACGCAATTGGGGTTCCAGTTGAGAGATAAGTCTAGGAAGCCTTAAAGATATATCTGCATAGCGGCTGTTGACTGTTTTGATCTCTACTGTAATCCTTTTTTCATCTCTTAAGGATTCACCTCGTCCGTAGCCTGTCATGCTGTAGCCCATTTTTTACCCCCGCTAACATAGATTAATCGCTAAACTGCCATAACTATAGCATAAGAGCAGTTTTCTAAAGCCAAAAAATTCAAAACATTCAAGTTTTAAGCAGTAATTAATTTAGGTGTGAAATTGATCTGATCGCAGGCCACTAAACTGTAGCGAATACCCCTTATATCCTGGCGGTCAAGCTTTAACTTAGTCCAGGGATGATGTATATGCCCAAAGACACAGTCAGTTACCCGGTATTCTTCCAAAAGATCAGTAATGGCATTTTTATCCATGGTGCGAACAAAGGGTGGATAATGCATAGCTGCTATCAGGGGGAAACCTTCTTGCTGAAGTTTTTTGGCTTCATCTAAAGACATTTTCAGCCTGATTAATTCCCTTTTGAAGATCCTCTCATCAACATCTGCCGAATACTCGGGATCTTCGGGTAAAAGCCAGCCCCTGCTGCCGCAGATGACAGTTTTATTTTCCAGCAAAAAAGCATCGTTTTGTAAAAACTCCAGCCGAAAAAGATTTTCTTCCTGCTTTAGCCTTTTTAACTTATTTAAGGATTGCCACCAATAGTCATGGTTTCCGCGCAAAAGTATTTTGCTGCCGGGCAGATCATTGATAAACAAGAGATCAGGCAACACTTCAGTCAAATTACTCGCCCAGGAGATATCACCTGCTATTATAACCAGATCTTCATCCTGGACAGTTTGCTGCCAGTTTTCTTTAATCTTTTCTGTATGCCTTTCCCAGCGCAGACCAAAAATATCCATCGGTTTTTCAGCCGCCAGAGATAGATGTAAATCTGCTAT
>CAZUWY010000062.1:0-5352 GCA_964624395.1 uncultured Mageeibacillus sp.
GCTGGTAAAAGCAGCCGATCGTTTCAGCGCCTATATTAAATGCCTCGATGAGATCAAGGCCGGCAATCTGGAATTTAAAAATGCCATTGTTAAAATTAAAGAAAAATTAGAGCTGATGGAGCTGCCGGAGATTTCCTGGTTTATGGAAAATGTCATTCCTTCCTACTGCATGACTCTTGATGAATTAGAGAATTAAGTCTTCCTTTTGTAAAATAAGCGTATATAAATTACGTCCAAGTTGCACTGATCTAACAAGTCATGGTCAAAGGGCTGTAATTGCCTAAATACCATGCTTTTAGCATGTTTTATCCTCTTTTTCTATGTTAGAATTGGCCTGTAATCCGGGTCTTTTTTTGGCTTTTTATTTAGATATTTTTCAGATTAGCCAATATTTATAAGAGAGGAGAAAGGCAGATGAAAATAAGATTTAAGCCAAGGAAAAATAAAATTTTCCCTGCAGCAATGAAAATTTTACTGCTTTTTATCTCCCTTTCACTTTTCCTTGGCCTTTGTGGGCAAACTCTTGTTGCCGCAACAGTTACAACTACAAATGAACAAAGCTCTAGTACTACGGCTGCTGAAAACAATTCTGATCAAACTACTGAAAGCACAGAGGCCAAGAAGGCTACCGCTACAAGCAAGCAGGCTAGTAAAGCAGAAGATTCGAGCCAAACAGAAGATGCTGGCAAAACAGCTGAGACAACTCAGGCAACAGAGGCAAGCACTACAACTGCGACTGATCCCAGCCAAGGAGAAGAAACAGATCCGACTGAATCTTCCAGGCCATCAGAGAATCCGGATAATACAGAGGCCACTTTGCCGGCTGAGGGGCAAAAAACTGAGGCGGAAGAGACAAAAACCAATCCCCAAGCGACAGAGAGTGAGCCTTTAACAGAAGAAAGACCGCTGCTACTAAAAACTACTGCGACCACCCTGGTGTGGAATGCCACTGTCAATGCTGACAGTCTAAGACTTAGAGAAGCACCCAATACCAGCTCTGCAGCCGTGCAAACTTTTAATCAGGGTGTCAGAGTCTATGTCTATGGCTACGTTCTTGGCGAGAACATCAAAGGCAACAGTCGCTGGTACAAGGTCAAGATGGAGCCCACCTATGATGAAGGTTATATGTCTGCTGTCTATATTGATTTAGATCCAGGCGTAACCGTATCTCTATTAGATCAGGGTGAACCTGCTCCCAATCTACCCGCGCCTTTGACTGAAGCTGAGTTTCAGCAGATGCTCAATGCGAGTTTTCCGCAAAGCTACCATGCGGGACTGAAAGCTTTGCATCAGGATTATCCCTACTGGACCTTTACTCCTTTGAATGTAAATCACAACTGGGATTATGTGCTGGCCCAGGAAGCACCGGGTAAAACCTCGATGGTTTCACTTAATTGTGTCAGTTCGCTGAAATCCTACCAGGCAGATTCCTATAACTATAAGACCAACAGCTGGATATCTTTAGATGCAGGCTTTACCGGGGCCTCGCTTGAGGCTTTAGAGTACTACATGGATCCTAGAAATTTCCTTGATCCGGGCTCGATCTTTCAATTTGAAAATCTAGGTTACAACAGTGACTACCAGAGTCTGGCCGGCATTGAAACTGCTCTGAAGGGCAGTTTTATGGATCCTGCTTCCAATTCCCAGCATGTCGATGCCAACGGCTATATTCTCTACAAGGATAATAAGGGTGTGGTCCGCTGCCTCAACAAGACATATGCCCAGGTCTTTTTAGAGGCAGCAAGAGAGAGCGGGGCCAGTCCTTATTTTTTAATCAGCAGAGTGATCCAGGAGGTTGGCTGGAACGGCTCAGCTTCTGTCAGTGGAACTCATGCCAGCAATCCCGGTATTTTTAACTACTATAATATTGGTGCTTCCTCCTCCACCAGTCCTATCACCAATGGTCTTAACTATGCTGCTGCAACAGGCAGCAATGACCGTCCCTGGAATACGCCGGAAAAAGCAATTATCGGGGGGGCCAAATGGATTGCCAACAGCTATATAAATAAGGGCCAAAACACCTTATATTTGCAAAAATACGATTTAACTGCCTTTTGGCATCAGTATATGACCAATATCCAGGCACCTCCTGCAGAAGCCTCCAAGATCATGAAAAACTACCTCAATATGGGTGCCATCAATTTGCCCTTTAACTTTGTCATCCCTGTCTATAGGAATATGTCCGCTGCTCCCACGGCAAGACCCACAGATAATCTCAGCCGTAACAACTGGCTAAAAGAAATAAAGCTGATGTCCATGCCAATTACTAACTTTAATCCGGAAAACTATAATTACAGCGTCAGTATCACTGAGCGGCAGGACTTTATCTCTCTTGTAGCCACGCCCTACCACGATAAAGCCAAGATAATCACCAAGGTTAACGGGCAGACCATAACTGGCGATATTCCTGTGCCGGAAAATAAAAATACTGCTCTGGTGATAAATCTGATCGTACAGGCAGAGAAAACAGATTACCAAAGAGAATACAAGATTACTGTGCAGCATCAAGGTAACAAGACTAATGATGATCTGCCTCTCAAGAGCTCAGTCTATAGTTTCCAAGACAATTTTATCTCTGGTCTTAATCCGGAAAAAAACCAGCATCTGGCAGAAAATATCTTAAAAAATATTCAAATGACAAGGAGCAACTACTCCTTAAAGATAAAGGATACAAAAGGTAATGAGATCAAGAGTGGGATTGTTTCTACCGGCTATACCTTGGAGGTTATTCCTAGCGGCAAGACAACTCCTGATTTTATTTTGACCTTTATTATCTACGGAGATATCAACAGTGACGGCTGGATTGATATAGCAGATATGACTTTCATTTATGAATATTTCCTTGGTTACAAGAATATGAATGGTATACAAAAAATTGCTGCCGACATCAATGGAGACGGCTATGAAGACATGATAGACGCAACGATCGTTTATGAATATTTCTTTGGTTATACAAAAATTCCTAAGAACAATTAACGGTGATTTTGATGAAGAAGCAGAGATTATATTTTAGGATAGTTATAGCACTGATAATTGCCACCTTGCTTGTATATATTTTCCCCGGGGGAAAATTATCCGCTGCCAGTGCAAAAATTGGACTCAATAAAAATTCAGTCAGCACTGGTGAGAATATTACAGTTACTGTAAGTTTATCTGCGCCAGTTGCAGATTTTAGATCTTATGGCTTACTGTTAGGATATGATGCTGACAAATTTCAATATGTTAGTTGTGCCGACAGAACCGGTAAGGCTTCAGCCAATGGTGTAGTAAGAGAGCAAGGTACTGTAAGTATAGCCACCCTTCCTTTTGATCAGTTATATGAGGGAACCAATGTAGTCTCAGTAACTTTTAAAGCTAAAGCTGCTACGCAAAGCGCCCCTTTTAGCATAACTCGCCTCACAATAGGATCAACTGCAGCTTTTTCCGGCCCCTCTGTCACTGCCAAGGTAGAGTCTGCTGGCTCTCAGCCAACTTCAACACCAAGGACCACTGCAGCGGCAACAACAAAAGCTAATCCCAGTCCTACGCCAAGACCCACAGCTGTGCCCACACCAACTACTAAAGACACTGTGCTTTCTACCACTGCAGCTAATCAGACTACAGCAGTGGTGACAACCATGATAGTTGAAGAAACTGTTGACAATGAAGAAATTGTCGCTACCTCCCCTTTGGCAGATAATGAGGAGGCTTATATCTCCTTTAACAGTGAGGTTCTCCTAAAAGCTGATCAGGCACCTACGGATGAAGATATTCCCAAAGGCTTTTTGCTGGTGGAAGATGAAGATGTAAATAAGCCCATCACTTATGTTTTATCCGGCAGTGGTTTCAGGATATTGTGGCTGAAAAACACTAAAGATCAAAACGCTTTTTACTATTACGATATAGATGAAGATGTCTATTTGCCCTACCAGTTGATCTCTTATCCACTGGGGCTGTTTAGAATTTCTCTTCCCAGTAAAAATGACCGCCTGCCGCAAGGCTTCATTAAAACAGAAATCAAGCTGGGTGAGATGGGATATCCTGCCTTTAGGCCGGACCCAGATCTGGAACTTCCGGCGGGTATAATCCGTCTGCCCCAGCAGCTCTATCTCTTATATCTGGTTAAGGATCCCCAGCTTGAGGGAGATAATGCAACCGAAGAAGATCTTCAAGGCGGCTTTTACTATTTTGATCAAGAGAGCAAATCCATCTTTCCCTATATCTACCTGCCTTTAGAAATCCCGGCCACAGCAGCCATCAGCCCAACAGAAGAAGAAGTCGTGCCAACGGAGCTGATTGAGAAGACAGAGCCTGAGTTAGAACCTGAAGCTACCCTATGGGGGGACTGGGAGGATGATGAGATTGAAGATCTCAATTACGAGATAGCAGCTTTGCAAAAGAAAAGGGATGACTATCGCACCTTTGCCCTAATAGTAGTAGCCATTTTACTTAGCAGCTGGCTGGTGTTTTGGTTTTTATCTTTGAAAAAAAGAGCTGCTCAGCAAGCAAAAAAGGGTAAAGGAAAAATAGCAAAAGAAGAAAAGAGGTTTATTCCCACTGCTCCTAAAAAGGATATTCTTCCTGCAGCTGCAGAGGAGTTTAAGCCTAACCTAAATTATCCGGCTCAGGGAAGAACAGAGGAGTTTGAAAAAGAGTTTGATGAACCGTTTATCGAAGCCAATGCTTTTTCAAAAAGAGATGACTTTAAGGATTTTGGACCTTTCATTTCTTTTGCAGGAAATAATGGCTCTACCAACAGATCTGATCATACGCCGGAAAAGGATATACCCTGGTACCTGGAAGAAGAGCAGGAAAGAAAGACAGAATTTGCCCGACCTAGAGATACTAAGGCAGATGATGTTCTGATTGAAGAAGGGCATATTAGGCAAAATAGTAAAGCAGTCAGCATAGATGGTCATAATGGATCTTTCAGAGCAAACGGGCCAGCTAACGGAGCAAATCAGGGAGGCGTGCCCTGGTATCTGGCGGAGGATGACCCCGGGTTTATGCGAAAAAACGGCTTTACCGGTCAAACAATGCCAAGAGCCAATAATGTTAAGGTTGAAAGGCCCGCTCCGGCTAGAAAAGATGAAGCCAAGAGCAAAAGTGAACCTAAAAAGGCCAAAAAGTCTGCCAGGTTTTTAGCCGCCAAAGAGGACAGTAGATATAAGCCGCAAAAAGATAGACCGGCAAAGGCTAGTGAACAGTTAAAGAGAAAAGAAAAGGAAATCAAAAGGTCTTTGAGGCAGCAGGTCGAGCAAAAAAGAGAGCAAGAAAACAATATATATCGAGCAGACAACAAAAACCTACAAGAGGATACAAGAAAAATAGAAGATATCTTCGGTGATCTCGGAGAAGTCTAATGAAAAGTAT
>CAZUWY010000063.1:0-5292 GCA_964624395.1 uncultured Mageeibacillus sp.
GTGATTATATTCATTTTTCAAGGTTCATTCACCACTTATGTGGTGGGAAAGTTGAATTATTAAGCTTATAAATCTATTTCTGACAATTAGCATTCAGAGGGAAAGCTTGATGGAAAGGGTATTTCTCATTATTAATCCTCAGTAAATTATGATTGCTTGAGAACATAGCAAATGCAACAGATTAATTATCTTCAGATAGCCGTACCATTTGCTTCTCGTTATTATCATAAGAAGCCAAATGGGGGCAGATGCCCCCATTTGTAACGATCACACTCCAAATACCTGCTCATTTATTTTCTAAGGATTCCATAAACATACTTACAGCTTTGACAAAAGCAAGTGGATTTTCTCTCGGGAGATTATGGGCTGTATCAGACACAACTTTGATACTTCCATTTGGAGTTAATGCATTGTAGAAGGCTGCCGCTGCAGGCGAGCCACTGTCATATTCTCCAGCAATATAGATTACCGGAATTTCAATATTTTTCAGGAGTTTGGTTGAATCATGACCCTGAAGTATACCGGTGCAAGAAAATTCAGAAGGCCCCCACATATAATTGTATACGCTAAAGCCGTCGATTTCTCTCTTGTCGGGTTCGGTTGGATTGCCGTCGAAGGCTCCTGCTGTTCTGCTGTAGAAATGATCCGAATAGATTTCATTGATTTTGTCATATTCTTCTGTGTAATTGCCAGTAGCCTCGCATTCTTTAACAACTTCCCACATCTCCTCACCATCAGGTAAAGATTTGATTAATCTTTGTGCATCAAGAAGCCACATGTCGACATTGAGGAAAGGACCAATAAGGACAAGGCCCTTTAGGCCTTCAGGAGTCTTTGTTCCTGCGTATTCAACCGCAAGCATGGAACCCCATGAATGTCCTGCCAGTGCGTATTCTTTAAAACCAAAATACGCAACAACCTCTTCTAGTTCATCAGGAAATCTTTCAATGGTGAATAATTCGCTGGCCTCTTCTTCCGTCTGGTAGTCTTCAGAGATATCGGAACCATTACTGCCCAGCTGATTATAGTAAACAACCGGTCTATCGTTAGCGAGACTTGTTGTTTTAAAGAAAGCAGTTGCATTTGATCCTGGTCCGCCATGCAGGAAGATCAAAGGAATACCAGCCTTGTCTTCACCATAAATCCTGTAGAATACTTCGCCTCCGTTAACAGGTATCGTGCCAGATTTGAAGCCCTCAGGCCAACCAGACTCATCAAAGATGATTCCTTCATCCCAGCTCCCAGCAATCTCATCATCTAAATCTTCGTCTTCCTCAGGAGCATCTGCATCTTCAGCACCAGATTCAATCTTCTCAAGAAATTCCAAGACAGCAGCATTGAATGCTTCCGGATTCTCTCTCGTTGTGTTGTGAGCGGTTCCAGGCACAACAACAACGCTTCCATTTGGAGTAAGAGAATTATAGAACTCGGCAGCAGCTGGAGAGCCACTGTCATATTCGCCGGCAATATATACTATTGGCATTTCCAGTCCAGCGAGTAGCTTGGTGGAGTCATGGCCTCGCAATTGCCCCGTACAGGAGAACTCAGAAGGCCCCCACATATAGTTATAAACACTAAATCCTTCTATTGCTCTTCTGTCTGGATCAGATGGGGTTCCTTCATTAGCACCTTCAGTCCTGCTGCCAAAGTTTTTGGAATAAATCATATTAATCTCATCATATTCATCTGAGAAATTTCCAGAGGCCTCGTCTTCTAGCACAACCTCCCACATCTTATCTCCGTCTGGCAGTGACTTAATTAATCTTTCAGCATCAAGCAGCCAGACATCAACGTTCAGGAATGGTCCGTTAAGCACTATTCCTTTTAATCCCTGCGGCTTTTTGGCAGCGGCATATTCCACAGCCAGCATTGTACCCCAGGAGCGTCCGACCAGAACAAATTCATCAAAGCCAAAATGCTTTACGACAGCATCAAGCTCATCGGTATATCTTTCCATTGTGAAAAGTTCTTTGGCCTCATCAGCAGTCTGGTATTCATCCGAAATATCGGAGCCGCTGCTTCCGAGTTGGTTATAGTAGACAACAGGTCTATCTGCTGCCAAAACAGTGGTTTTAAAGAAGGCAGTTGAATTTCCGCCAGGTCCACCATGAAGGAAAATCAGAGGAGTGCCAGGCTTGTCTTCACCATAGATCCTGTAAAATACATGGCCTCCTTCGACAGGAATCTCACCGGTAGTGTATCCTTCAGGCCAATCTATTTTATTGGTATCTTTAGTCTCTTGTACAGCTTGAGTGGCGTCTGCATTAATTGCTTCAAACAAAGGAATCTTCAGAATCGGAATAGAAACCTCTTCGCTTCTTTCTTCTTCTGAGCCAGCAGCGGCAATAACAGTATTACTGTAATTGGCTCTGAATGTTCCTTCTTTGGCATCAAAATAATCGTCAAAGAAGTTCCAAGCGACACCGCCATCCACGCAGGCAGGCTCGCACATCAAGGCGGCAAAGGAGCCAAAACGCTGAGCGGTAGAAATTACATATGTTCCTGCCGGGATTACGATAGCTTTATTTCCAGCTTCCCACTCACCTGATACAAGAGTCTGGAAATGCCCTTCATATTCAGTCCGCGGGCGGCCATCTATCACGGCACCACCGCTGGTATAGGATTTAATGCCAAAATGCAGATAGTCTTCTGCTTGAAGTTCTAAATCTTCTTCCAGCTGGGTGATTTCGACACCGTGGAATGTCATCAGCTCAATGAATTCTTCGCAGTCTTTATCAATCAGATAATAGGCGCCCATTGTCTCAACATCGATCGGGACAAAAGTTCCCCAGTAATCTGTTTCATAATCCACCGGCTCGCCCAGGACAATATCGTAGGGATCGCCAAATTCGTCGAGCAGACGTTCGCCTGAAACTTTTCCTTCCTCATCCATGGCATAGGATTGGATGGTAAGTTTATCTTTTCCTTCAAAAGGCATCGGGGTCATCTCAGAATTTAAAGCGACTATGTCCAATTCAGGATTAATCCCGTTCGTTGCCCGGGCTAGTGAACGCTCATCAGCAGCAGCGATCAATGCTTTGATCTCTTCCTTGTCTTCAGCGATTACCTGCAAGGCACCGTAGATAACAGAATACTGCGTGTCAACCCGATCAGAGTACTCGTCATAGGAATAGCATTCTAAGAGTAGTGCCAGACGATTTCTCAGGCCGGCATAGTTGGTGGTGTAGCGGGCATAGTCCTCAAATGTACGCCAGCCTTCTTCCACCAGACCGCTGTAATAAAAACCCCAGTTGCCGTAGGGGACACCCAATTTGCCCTTGGAATGCAGATAGGAGCCTTCACGCATGACCTTGCGGCAGAAGACATCGCGATTGTATTCCAGCATTTCCGGATCTGTTCCAGCGTTAAGGCCCCAGTTATAACTGATGGCGTGGCGCATGAATGAACCGTTAGTTGCGTGAGCATCAATAAAGAGGAGTGGATTCCAGTCATTCATCAGTTGCACAATCGCTCTTCCTACCTCTGTTTCCAGTTTGGTCATATCGCGATTTGTGTTAAAGCCGTTGCCTTCTGAGCGAGTGCCAACAAGCTTGGGAGTGAATTGACTGTTTATGCGGTTTTTGCCCAGATTATCGTTGCCGTCGGGATTGATATTGGGAGCAATGATTACAACAAGATCTTTCAGTAGTTCGTCATGCTTGCCCTGAGCCACTTCTCTGGCAAAGATCAACATGGCTTCCTTGCCTTCTACCTCGCCGGCGTGAATATTGCAGTTTACATAAACCACGCCTTTGTCTTCCGGCACATCCTCAGGACTGGCTGGGGCTTTATCGCTGACAATGATATAGGGGATGGGTCTTAGGGCAGTGCGGAAGCTGGTCGTATCAAGTATGATTCTGCCACCGCTGTTTTCAGCAACGACCTCGAGAAATTCAATAACTTCAGCAGATGAGGTAGTTCTGGTCCAATTGCTCGCTTCGGCCGGGGTGAGGAAATTATCCAGTACTCCGGGGGCATCAGGTTCCTCCTGAGGATCTTCTGTTGGCTCTTCAGCAGGCTCCTCTGTTGGCGCCTTTGTAGGTTCTACTGCTGGCTTATCGGTAGCAGCAGTGGGAGTATCCTCCGCTTCTGTTTCACTGGTAGCTTCTTCACTACTGCAAGCAAAAAGTGATAAAGCCATAACCAATACCAGAAGTAGTGCCAAGTACTTTTTCATAATAAACTCCTTTTTTAGAAATGCTGACAATTTGTTTCAAAAGACTATCTACAATACTTAGGACTCAGCTGACATAAATCACCTCCAGCCTTTTTGAGATTAGATTTTATTCCTCCCGCTCGCGGCGAAAGAAAACACAGCCCTGATAATAGATCTCAGTTATATAGGTCATTTTTTGAATTTGCATTAATTCCTCAGCCTGAATTGAAACGTCATCACCATGGGCGATGAGGGAGACAAATTCTCGATTGCTGTCTAAAAAAGTGGTAAATTTTTGCTGAGCTTGAGATATCTTTGCTCTGTAAGGCTCATCAATAACATAGAGGCAAAGGCCCATCTTAATTTGCAGATTTTTATAGCTATCCGCTAAATCTGTTGCTAAACCCTGAGCAAAGTTTTTGTCCATCCTGACCAGTCGGCCGCTATTCCAGTCTTCTAGATCAGTTATGCGGTTAATTAGAAGCAAGAGGAGAATATCTCGGTAAAGAATAGTTCGCCTTTCCTGACCTGGCACACCAAAGTAGATTTTCACCGGTGCAAGCCAGAGCTGAGCCAAAGAGGCCTCGTAGGCAAAAAAGAAATCTTGCCAGGCTTTTTGGGCAGATTGCAGGGCTTTTTGTTCTAACTCAGGCAGATTATTTAGATAGGAGGAGTAAGCATGCTCTAGTCTATCTTCCAGTCTTGTTTGATAAAAAAAGAATTCCTCCTCTGTCATACGAAAACTTTCCGTTTCATCGCAGGGGGAACTGTAGTAAACAGCTGCTGCTGCCCAATTCTGAGTGACAACTTGTCCGGCAGCAGTGACAATATTATTACTGGAAATACAAAAAGCGAACAAAATGAAAACTATAAATATTGTCGTCTTCTTAATTGCTTTAGCACCACTAGCCAATTTCAATCACTCCCAGTTAATTTATTCGATAGATTTATTTTAACTAGTTAATGTAAATAAATTTAAGCTTTGCCCTTGATCTGCAAATTCATTAAATTAAACGGACAAAATCGAGTGCTGGTGGAAATCTTTGTAGATAGTAAATTGCTTCTTGATCAGAATTTAACAATGTTTTGTGTAAATTGCAAGATATAGAACAAATAATATTGCAATTATTATCCTT
>CAZUWY010000064.1:0-4841 GCA_964624395.1 uncultured Mageeibacillus sp.
CAACTCTAATTTTACAGGATTGGCGGCTCTTTAGGGAGCTGTCTTTCTTTTTTTACGTAAAAAAGAGGCCGCCTCTTTTTGAGACAGCCCCTTTTATAATCTAGAAAAATAGTCTTATTTGTTGAGCATAATATTTAATAAGAGCTGATCCATATCTGCCATTCCTTCTTTGGCGATCCGCTCCATATTGCGAATGGTCTCCTCAACATCTTTTTCAATCACACCGTCCGTAGACTGAATAGAGCGGCCGGCCATGGCAACTTTTGCCGCCTGTACTGCTGTAAAGATACAGGTGGAGACCTTTAAAGCACAGCCTGCCTTGGCCCCGTCACAGATCATGCCAGTGATAGAACCGAAGACATTTTGCACGGCAGCTATGCACTCAGGCAGACCGCCGCCCAGCAAAACAACAAGTCCGCAACTAGCCCCCACACTGGCAGCCACAGCACCACATAAAGGGGATAGCCTGCCAAAACTATTCTTTACATGGATAGCGATAAGGTGAGCTAAAGTCTGAGCCCTAATATGAGTTTCATCATCGGCTTTCAGCCATTTAGCCGCAGCAAGAATGGGTACAGTGACAGTCAGCCCCTGATTACCGCTGCCGGAGTTAGACATCACTGGCACAGGTGCTCCCGCCATTCTTGCATCTGTAGCAGCAGCAGTCATCGTTGCGCAGTAAAGCTCGAGATCGAGCTCGGACAATTCATTTTCCCCCTGCAAAGCAAGACTGACGGCAAGGCCATAGCCGTTTTTCAGTCCCTCCTGGGCCGCAGCTTCATTTAGCTCAATTGCTTTTCTTATTTTCCCCAGCTTGGCAAGATCAGCGGAGAAAGCAAATTCATAGATTGAGGAAATATCGTCTATCGATAAACTGCTGCCGAGATCAGCTGAAAGTTCATTACTGTTTTCAAAAACAATCTGGCCATCTCTTTCCAGCAAGGTAACCAGATCATGCTTATGCTGGATGACAGCACGACCTTTATGATCTTTTGTTTTTACCGTTATATCAATATAAAGAGGCAGGTCTCCTTCATAAATCTCGAGACTGACCTGCCCGGCGTGGCAAAGATCTTTTGCCTTGGCTATATCTTCTTTTTTGACCTCTTTTAATACTTCAAGAGCCAGCTCCGGATCGCCTGCGATTGCTCCTAAAGCTGCTGCAATAGCAACTCCCATCTCTTCAGTTCCAGGGATATATACTCCCATGGCATTTTTGTAAATATTAATGCTGGCAATCACTTGTAAAGAATCAATTTCACCCTCGCCAGCTTCCCTTTTCGCCAGTGCCGCAGCATAAGCCACTGCAACTGGCTCCGTACAGCCGATAGCGACAACCAGCTCTGTCTCAAGCTGCTCAAAATAATCTACTTTACCCATATCCATCCAGGCGGCAGGATATGCCTTTGGGCCTTTGCCGCCAACTCCCCTCTGCGAATCTTTTGCCTATTATTATACGCTAAAAAGGCACGAAAATTTAAGATAGCAGATTAGGAGCGGATGTCGCTGAGGATCATTTCGCCGTGGCCAGCAGGCTTGACATTGGCGTAGACCTTTGTGATTTTAAGGTTTTCATCGAGCAAAAAAGTAGTCCTGTAAATACCATAATAACTTCTGCCGAAATTCTTCTTGATAACCCAGACGCCCATAGACTTAATTAATTCCAGCTCGGGATCAGATAAAAGCGTAAAATTCAAAAGATACTTTTCCTTGAAGCGCTGATGTGACTTGACCGAGTCCTTACTCACGCCAATAATTTTGTAGCCTTCCTTTTCCAGTTCCAGCCTTGAATTTTCCAAAGAGACAGCCTGATTGGTACAGCCGGGGGTATTATCCTTCGGGTAGAAATACAAGATAGTTTTTTGACCTTTTAAGTCTTCATTGCTGACAGTATTTCCAGCATCATCGCTGAGTTTAAATTCCGGCAGCATCTTTCCTTCTTCCAACATATTTTCACCTCCGTCCCCTCAAGATAAATTTAAGAGGAGTTAGTTTTTAGAGCAAAGCATTGTGCTAGCCTAGTTATGAGTATATTTGCATCATAAGGGAAAAATGATTAAAAATCTGTAACGCAGCAGATAGATAGAGCCTGATCTAAGAGGACTATCTTCTAGCTTAATAAATTTTCTGCTTGCTTTATAATTTAGATAAGAAAGCAGCTCAGCAGCTAGTAGTATTTCAAAGCCCTGTCATAATAGAGGCCTAACATGCAGATAAACGATAAAAACTACAAAAGTGAAGATTTACGCTTTGTTCAGGCAAAAGCTGGGACAATAATTGGCCGAGCCGCAAACGGGATCAAGTATTTTTTAGGCATTCCCTATGGTGAGGATACCGGCGGGGAAAAAAGGTTTCAGCCAGCTCAGGGTGCCCCTTTGCTCGAAAACTACCCCGCCTTTTCTTATGGAGGAATTTGCCCTCAGGGCAAAAGAAACAAGGATAGGCAGGGAGAAGATTGCCTGAGTCTTAATATCTGGGCCCCGGATGATGAAGAACTCTATCCTGTCCTGGTCTACATCCATGGCGGTTCTTTTATGAGCGGTTCTGGCAGCCTGCCCTTATACCGGGGAGATAATCTGGTCAGAGATCAAAAGATTTTAATGCTGAGCTTCAATTATCGTGTGGGAGCTCTGGGCTTTTTAGACTTCAGCTTTCTCGATGACAGGGCAGTCGCCAATCCAGGATTTTCAGATATTCTCCTCCTTTTAGCCTGGGTAAAAGAAAATATTGTCTACTTTGGCGGAGACCCGGAAAAAATCACAGTTATGGGGCAGTCGGCCGGAGGCACTGTAGCCTCACTTCTTCTTTGTCTCAAAGACCAGCTGGATTTTTTGGCTGGAATGGTTATAGTTTCCGGCAACCCTGTGGCTCTTTACAGTCAAAGTGAGGGAAGAGATACAGCCAGACAGTATCTGGAATTCTTGCAGATCAAGAGCATGAAAGAACTGAGAGAGATTCCGGCCGATAAGATCGGCCAGCTCAATCAGGAGTTCAGACAGTTTATCGGCCGCGGAGTTACCACCTTCCAGCCGGTTATCGATAAGGAACAGATACCAGATTATCCCCTGCGCTGTATTCAAGAGGGCAAAGCTGCCAATATTCCAGTTATGGCCGGTGTGACAGGAGATGAGGCCTCTTTCTTTCGCTACAGCCGTTTCCGCGAGAGCTGGGGGCTTGAAAATATCATAGCCAGCGGCAAAGAGAAAGAAGAAATGGATTTTTTGATCAAGATGAATGAGGTTTATGAAAAGGAGTACAAAAAAGATCCAGAACTCCAGGCTTATTCAGATATTTTCATCCGCCTGCCCCTGTTTTTATTTGCCCGAGAACTGGCCGCCAGACAAGATGTCTGGCTCTATCGCTTTGACTGGTACAGCCGCCTGCAGGCTTCCCTTGGCTTGAAAGCCTTTCACACCAGCGATATTTTCTATTTCTTCGGCAATCTTATTCCTGCTTTAAGATTTAATCTGGAAAACACGGCAACTTTTCAACTGGCTTCGGAGAAGAGGGCAGATCAGTTCTTGGCCAAAATTGTCTATGGCTCAGATTTTGAAGAGGCGGAACAGATATCTTATCTGATGAGAAAGGATTTGGCTAGTTTTGCAGATAAGGGGCAATTGAACTGGCAGCAGGCCAAAAGAGACAGCATGCTGGCCAAATGCTATGATCAGCCTGTCAGCTTTGAACCTCTGATTCCTCCTGATATTATTACCTTTTGGCAGGCCAGCAAATATTTTCAGGACTGCTTAAATCCACCTAATTGATTTTTAGAAAAGACAGGGGTGAAAACTGCTTTTAGGGAATAATAATTCCTTGCTTGACTAGCATTAGTACGGGCAAAAACTCGACGATAATGCCAAAAACGCTGAA
This sequence comes from uncultured Mageeibacillus sp., assembly GCA_964624395.1. GTDB lineage: Bacteria > Bacillota > Clostridia > Saccharofermentanales > DTU023 > UBA1046. The sequence goes on from CAZUWY010000064.1 coordinate 3,871, forward strand.
GCATAGGGCAGTGAGCAGGTAAAAAAAGTAAAATAAACGCGATCCTTTGGCTGTGGCACCGCCTCTTTTCAGCAAATCAAAGAAGAAACGGAAAGCAGCCAGAATTAAGATTATGGCAATCGGAATTAAAAAAATCTCAAAGCGACTGCCATAACGTGTTATGCGCCAGTTTGAATCTGCATGGGCCGGAATGGTTTCAGGCAAGAGCCAGACTAAAACAGAGGCCACTAAAAGAGGCATTGCAGCTAAAGTCCAGTAAATAATTTGAATAGCTTTATGCTTGGTAATCATATAGGTAATTAGTTCTGGAGATAATCCGGTATGCCATCTCCATCAGCATCAATAGTATAATAATCATCTGAGAAGCCCGAACCGTAAAGTTCTCTGGCTGTGATCCGCTTGCGATCTCTTTCCGCTTCCACAATCTTACCCAGAAACTGCCTGATCTTTTCCGAGCCCCTGATATTTTGGAAGGTTGCCACCCTAGCAGTCTGATCCATGGTATGGATACGAATGGTCCCCACGCCAAACAATTTCTGCCAGAAACTGCGGCTCAGCTGCAGATCGAGAACTCGATACAACAGCACCTCCTCGGTATGGGTTGTAAAAAGGCCGACTCTGATGACAAAGCGGGTGGGCATAATCGCATAGCGGGTGAAAGACAGGGGCATACCGAGAATGCGTTTTCTATCTTTCCACAGGATTGGTTCTTTATCTATTTTAATTTTATAATTCTTGCGCGCCATTAACCCCAAAAAGTCGGCAGAACAAATTCTTTGTCAAGATCTCAAGTATTTAAGTAAATCTCCGACTCTTCCTCCTAACTGATATTCTACCCGATTTTTGTCAGTTCTGCTGACAGGATTATGCTCACAGGCAAAAAAAGCTGCAAGTGGAAGGAAGAGAGGAAGATCAGAGGGCGAGTTGTAGAATAAACTGAAATTAAAAAGGCTCTTGGCAATCCTGTACAA
>CAZUWY010000065.1:0-4774 GCA_964624395.1 uncultured Mageeibacillus sp.
TTGTACAGGATTGCCAAGAGCCTTTTTAATTTCAGTTTATTCTACAACTCGCCCTGACCTTTATGATCAAGTCAGCTGTTTTAAGCAATTGAAATATTAGAAAAACTATCTTCTATCAGTTATCGTCCTCATCAGCAGTTGAGCCCCAGGACAATTCCTGATTGCAGTATACGCAGCGACGCAATCTCTTTACTGGCACATAGCTAACCAGTTTTTTGCATTGCGGGCAAAGATAGCCATCGGATACAGATTCAACAATTGAGTTCTTGCGCATGGCACCGTATTTCATTCTTCTTCTGGTAACTTTGGTCTGAATTAGATTCACAATCTTCACTCCTTACCCGTAAATAATAGCATATTTTGGACTTTTTGGCAAAAAGCCGTAACGGGATAAGGGCTGATTATCAGCTTTTTCAGACTTTTACATCTCTATTCAACCACAGAGATCCTATCTTTTTTACTCCTCTTTCTTAGCTGAGATTAAAGCAAATCCAGGGCAATCTGCAAGAAGGCCATCACGCCTAAAGCCAGCTGGCCTTCCTCAAGATCAAAAGAGGGGTGATGATTGGGGTAAAAAATGCCATCTTGTTCTTTGGGATTGGTCAAAAAAAGAAAAACCCCCGGTACCTCCTGCAAAAAATAGGCAAAATCCTCCCCGCTCATCCTGCCCTCCTTCATCGGGCTGAGTTCTGAAGGGTGAAATACTTTCTTTAGCGAGGCCATGACTTTTTCTATCTCTGTACCCTTGTTAAGCAGGGCGGGGTAATTGTTTTCAAACTCCAGTTCAAGTTTGACGTCCATGGCCTGACTGATACCTGAGGCAATCTCTCTTATTCTTTTTTCCAATAATTTTCTCGTATCTGCTGAAAAAGATCTCACAGTTCCCATCATTTCTACTGTTTCGGGAATAATATTTTCCCTGATGCCACCCTTGATGCTGCCTATGGTAATAACGGCCTGCTCTGCGCTTTTGACATTTCTGCTCTTGATGCTTTGCAAAGCCGTGATCAGATAGGCTGCCGCCGTGATCGGATCTCGGGAAAGTTCTGGATAGCCGCCATGGGCACCTTGCCCGATTAAGCGGAGCTTGAAGGTGTCTATCGCTGCCATCACCGGCCCTTCTTTCCAGTTGATTGTACCCGGCTTATTATCCGGATCCATCATACCCGCATGCAGACCTAAGATGAAATCAAGTGGAAAGTCCTCTAGAAGGCCCTCCTCGATCATGAGCAAAGCCCCGCCGGGAGGAAGCTCCTCGCTGGGCTGAAAGATTAAAACCACCTCGCCGCCAAAAAGTTCTGCCCTGGAAGACAAGATCTTGCCAGCAGCCAGCAATATTGCCATATGCCCGTCATGCCCGCAGGCGTGCATATTACCGTTTTGGGCTGCAAAATCCAGGCCTGTCTGCTCTGTGATCGGCAAGGCATCCATATCTGCCCTCAGTCCCAGGCTTAATACGCCGACAGAATCTTTTTTGCCCTCAATTCTTGCAGCAATGCCCATGCCACCAAGATAAGTTTTGTAGCTGATACCCAGCTTGGTCAATTCCCGCTTGATATAGGCTGCGGTTTGAGGTAGATTCAGGCCTAGCTCCGGAATAGCATGTAGCTCGCGCCGCCACCTGACCACATCTGCCTGCACTTGGGCAGCCAGTTCTCTCACATTATCTTTTGCCAATCCTGCCATTGATTTCCTCCCTGCTTGTGTTCAATAATCTTTTCTCTGAGATTATAGCCTGAGATAGATTAAATATCTGCTTTTGTGTATTCTGAGATAAATAAGCGCCTTGCGGGGCGCAGGTGAGATAATTTTTTAAAGGAATCAGATGTTTTTTATCTTCCAGCCAATTTTCATCTTAATTCTGGCCGCCATCTTGCCGGCAATCTTTCTCATGTATAGGATTTATCGGGCTGATCGGATTGAAAAAGAACCGCCGCAGCTGCTCTTTGCTCTTTTCAGGCAGGGTATCTGGGCCACGGTCATAGCAATTATACTGGAAAGCATCGGCAGCTGGCTGTTAAACTCCCTGCAGCTGACGGATCAAAATCTCTACAGGCTGATTATGTACTTCATTATTGTGGCTGGTGCAGAAGAGGGAGCAAAATATTATCTTTTGAAGCGCAAAACCTGGAATGATCCCAATTTTAATTACCAGTTTGATGCTGTTGTCTATGCTGTTTTTGTCTCCCTAGGCTTTGCTCTGGCGGAAAATATAGCTTATGTCTTTATGTACGGCATCGGCGCCGCTTTGCTGCGGGCAGTCACAGCAGTTCCCGGTCATGCCTGCTTTGGTGTTTTCATGGGCACCTGGTACGGCATTGCCAAACGCTATGAAAAAATGGGGCAGGCTAATGCCTCACGTGCCGGCCTGATTCTAGCTTTTCTGGTGCCCGCTCTTTTGCACGGTGCCTATAACTATATCGCCTCTTTGCAAGATCAATCCAGCTGGTTCTTTGTTGCTTTCGTCCTCTTGATGTTCTCTGCCGCCTATCTGCTGGTCAATCGCTTGGCTAAAAGAGACCGCTCTATCGGCTGATTTTTTCTATTATTTCCGCTGTCAGGATAATATAATAGTTTCTAAGGAGTAGGCTTATGATTAAGAAGAAAATATTTTTCAGCCCCGACCAAGAAAAAAACAATTTAGGCAGTTTCGGGCAAACTGACAAGGAAACTAAGCCGCAGAGCTGGTATTCACCCCAGCATCAAAGATATCATCCCGAAGGGCAGTACTATAACTGGCAGCTTCCGGCCCGAGAGCAAAGCAAAAAAAATAAAGCTTATCTATCTGTCTATATAGCTGTTGTAATTTCTTTACTTGTTATTGCCATTATTGTGCTAGGAGTATATTTTCTTATCCGCCATTTTGATCAGGCAGAAAAGCCTGTACTGCAAAGTAGAGAAGAAACTCTTAAAGAAGTGGAAAGCAGTCTGCTGCCCAGCGATACCAGCCCCAGCACTACCAGCTTGAGTGAGACGATTGCTACTGAAACAACAGAAGAGACAACGCCGCATACGACTGCCAGCGAAACAGAAATTTCCGAGACCAGGCCTGAGGAGCCGCAAGACTTTGGCAGCGATCCCTACGGAAGGATTTTAAGCCGTGAGGAATTAGACTTTTACCCGCAGCTTAGATGGCTTTCTGAGGGGATTTCCTCTGCCTCTAAAGCCTCTCTGGCTTATTTCGTCGATCGGCAGGCTTTTGAAACGGCCTTTTACTATTTCAGCGAAATTGCTCTCAAATCTGAATTCAATGACAGCGGCGACTATATGCTCCACCGCTGGGCAGACAAGGTTAGAGTTGAAGTAATAGGAGATGCCAGCGAGGAGGATTTAGAAACTTTAGACAGGATAATTGCAGAACTAAACGCCATTTCTTCTCTGCCGGAAATTAGACGTGTTTCAGAAAATGGCAATTATACAGTAACTTTTTGCCTGCTGGACGAGATGGCCTACAATGTCAGCGGCTATGTCGAGGACAACTGGGGCTTTGTTTCCATTTTCTGGAATAACTGGGGCGAGATTACCTCAGCGGAAGCTGCTATTGCAATCGACGTGCTCAATCAAAGGGAGAGAAACCATATAATTTTAGAAGAATTTGTCCAGGGCTTTGGCATGCTTAATGACAGTTACGATTATATGGACAGTATCTTTCAGCAAGACTGGACAACCGTGCAAGATTTAATGCCCATCGACTGGGCTGTAATCCGGATTTTATACCATCCTGTGCTCAGTTCCGGCATGGTCAAAGACCCCATCTATAAAAAGCTGGTGCAAGAGTTGTTCGATTAAAGAAAAATGACATCATTAACAGTCATAATCCCGTTTACAAATGGCAAAGAGAGATCTAGCTCCAAAATGAGAGATCTCTTTTTTCTTAAGTATCGCCTCTCACAGCAGCGCTGCAGCAAGAAATTGCAGGCTGTTTAAGAGTCCTTGCCTGAGTTGCTTGATCTTTTTTAGGATGAGAAATCTGCCTTTTCTTTTTTGCCTGTAAAAAGATCTTTTGCTCACAGAAAACTGTTAATCCTTTTGCTTTGCCAGCCCGGCATTATTTATGCCTAAGAAAAAGCTTTCTGGCTCTAAGTTTCAGCAGAGATAAAAAACAGCTCCCCCATTGCTGGAGAAGCTATTCTTGCAACTTAAAATTTAGCGGAGATTATTTCTTTGTGAAAGTTAATGTCTCTCCATCCATTGTGATAGTGAGTTTCTTACCATCTACCTTATAGGTACCTTCTTGTGTTTCCACATCCTCACCATCTTTCATGATCATCTGAAGCTTGTCGCCGTCAACTTTGTATTCGATCCCAAGATCAAACTCTTTGACCATCTCTTCAGCTTCATCCTTGCTCATGCCGAAATCAATCAGGACTTCCTTCATAAAATCTTTAAAAGGTTTACCGTCCAGCAGCATCTCGACTTTACCGCCTTTAGTAAACTCTAGGACCAGGCCGCCATCATCAAGACCGAACATTCCTAGCTCTTCGCCGCCAAACATTTCCAGGGCTTCTCCCTCAGGTACCCATTTGCCGACTAGGGGATTGCTGCTGCCGCCACAAGCAACCAGAGATAAAACTAGCAATGTCACCAAGAGCATTGCCATTATTTTTGTTTTTCTATGTTTCATGATTCCTCCATCTGCGCCCTACGCGCTTCAAATTTTGGCGATTGCCTGTTGCCGGTTATCAATAGCCATTACAACGGTGATACTAACATATGCTCATTTTACTATCAATATGCCGCATTGTCCCGTTAATTTTCTTTTCCTGTCAATTAT
>CAZUWY010000066.1:0-4752 GCA_964624395.1 uncultured Mageeibacillus sp.
ACCGACCATGCACCTCATCATGAGGATGAAAAGGATGTAGAATTCTCCTTGGCCAATAATGGCCTGATCGGTCTGGAGACCTGTTTCCCGCTCGTTTATACCATGCTGGTTGAAAAAGGACATCTAAGCCTTAAGCAGGCAGTGGAAAAGCTGACAGTAAATCCGGCCCGCCTATTACAGCAGGAGATGCCCGGACTTGAAGCGGGTAAAACAGCTAATTTGACTTTGGTGGACCTGGAGGAGACTTTAGCCTACGATGTCTCAACTTCCTTGTCCAAAGCAAGAAACACTCCCTTTCAAGGTCTGGAACTGAAAGGATATCCGCAGCTTACACTCATGGAGGGAAAGATTACCTGGGATAGCGGCAGGTGTAACCGGGAGGTGTACCAATGAATAATTTTGCTGATCGTCTGCAAAGACGAATTGATGAGTTGGAAAATCCCAGCTGCCTGGGTCTTGATCCTCTGCTTTCTTATCTGCCCAAAAGCTGGTTGGGCAAATATGACTTGCGAGCAGAGGAAGGAATTTATCTTGCGCTCAAAAATTTCTGCTTTGAACTGATGGAAGCCGTTAAAGATCTAATTCCTGCTGTCAAGCCACAGATGGCCTATTTTGAACAATATGGCATTGCCGGGCTTCTGGCCCTGGAAGAGATCATTGCTAAAGCAAATGAATTAGGTTTAATCGTTATTTTAGATGGTAAGAGAAACGACATTGGCAGCACTGCCGCAGCCTATAGCGAGGCATATCTTGGCCAGCCTAAAGAGACTTCAAAATTAATCTCAGATACAAGCAAGGCAAAAGAATATTCAGCAGATGCACTGACAGTCAATGCTTATCTTGGGCTTGACGGTGTCAGGCCTTTTTTAGAAAAATGCCAGCCCAACGGCAAAGGCATCTTCATTTTATGTCGGACCTCCAATCCCTCGGCTGGAGAGCTCCAGGATCTAAAGCTTGAGTCTGGCGCTTTGGTCTACGAGGCTATGGCGGATTTGATCTCCAAATGGGGTGAGGATTTACTGGGCGAGGAAAAAATCAGTTCCGTCGGAGCGGTTGTGGGTGCCACCTGGCCCCAGCAGGCTAAAGAGCTGAGAGAGAGGATGCCAAGTAACTTCTTTCTCATTCCCGGCTTTGGCGCCCAGGGGGGCTCTGCTGCGGATGCTGTGGCAGGCTTTGATAAAAACGGCCGGGCGGCAATTGTAAATGCCTCCCGCTCTTTAATGCTGGCCTGGAAAAAACAGGGCCTAAAAGAAGATAATTTTGCTGAAGCCTGCCGCCAGGAGGCTTTGGAGATGAGAGATTTGCTCAGAGCAGCTTTGGCTGAAAAAAGGATAGCGCGGTGAAAATGGAGAGAAAGAAAAGTATCAGTTATCTGGCAGAGCTGGTTAAAAAGAAAGATTTATCTGATCTGGTCAGCCTTCTAACTCTCGCTGCTCCCGAGATTGCAAGAAGTGCAATACCTGGACAATTTGTCCAGATCAAGACTTCAAATTATCTGCGCCGGCCAATCGGCATAATGTCAGTTGACCGAGAAGCAGGGGAGATAGAGATCGGGATCAGGCGTGTGGGCAAGGGCAGCAATGAGATCTGTGATCTTAAACTGGGAGAGCAGGTAGATCTTTTAGGACCTCTGGGTAAAGGTTTTTCTTTGGCGGGAAAGTCTGAAATTATAGTGGTAGGTGGCGGCACTGGCCTATTCCCCCTTATCTTTCTGTTAGAAGAAGCCGGTAGAAAAAATATAATAAGTACCGTTGTGATCGGTTTTAAGAATGCTAATGAAGCTATCTTGCTGGAGCGAATAAGAAGTGTTTCCGATAAGCAGATTTTTGCCTCAGAAGAAGGAGGCTTGGATTTTACAGGTCATGCAGGAGCTGCCTTTGCCTATATTGCTAATGAGTATAAAGATCTTGCCAGGCAAAAAGAGCGGATTTTGATCGCTGCCTGCGGACCCAGTCTGATGCTAGAGAGCATCGCCTCTCAGGCTGCGGATTCAAAGCTTGACTGTCAGATCTCGCTTGAGGCCAGAATGGCCTGTGGCATTGGTGTCTGCGCCGGTTGCTCTGTGCCCGTGTACAACAAAAATAAAGATGCCGGGCAACTGGAAGAAGGTTATGAACGCTGCTGCTATGACGGTCCGGTATTTGCTGCGGAAAGAATAATTTGGCCCTCACAAGGTGGCGTCTGGTGAGAGATATCTTTTAATGAGAAGAAAGAGTTTCAAGGGAAGACAAAATGGTGAAAATTAAAAAAGAAGCTGTCAAGACTGAAGTTATGGTGGGAGATTTGAGCTTAAAAAATCCTGTCCTGGCCGCATCAGGGACAGCTTCTTTTGGTCTGGAACTGATAAAATCTTACGATCTGGCAAAACTAGGGGGCATCTGCACAACAGCTGTGACCTTGGAAGAGCGGCGTGGAAATCTTCCGCCCCGGGTGGCAGAGGCAAAGTCCGGCATGCTAAATGCCATCGGGCTGCAAAATCCTGGCATTGAGGTTTTTGTCAGAGATATACTGCCGCAGATGCAAGACTTTGGTTGTGAAATCATAGTAAATATTGCCGGGCGAGGAATTGATGACTATAAAAGTGTGGTGGAGATATTAGCGAGAGAAAATATCTCTGCTCTGGAATTAAATCTTTCCTGCCCCAATGTCAGCACCGGCTGTATGTCAATCGGTACAGAGCCAGAACTAGTCAGAGAACTGGTGAGATCTTGCCGTGATCTGACAGATAAGCCCCTCTGGGTCAAGCTGACCCCCAATATAACATCTATTGTGCCAGCAGCAGTGGCGGCAGAGGAGGCGGGGGCCGATGCTCTGGTTTTAATCAATACTTTGATGGGTATGGCTGTTGATCTTGAAACAGAGCGCCCGCTTCTCAAAAATAATACCGGAGGCCTTTCCGGCCCTGCCATTAAGCCGGTGGCCTTAAGAATGGTGCATGAAGCCTATCAGAATGTAAATATTCCTATCGTCGGGGTAGGGGGGATCTCTTCTGCCGAGGATGCTCTGGAGTTTATGCTCTGCGGTGCAGCGGCGGTTCAAGTTGGTACTGCTTTAATGGTTGATCCAGATTTGCTTTTTGAGCTTGCGGATAAAATGGCGGACATAGCCGCTCAGGCAGGCCATGACAATCTGGCCCGCTATACAGGAAAACTTAATTTGTGGACTTAAAATACTTTTTATGAGGTTAATATGGATAAAGATCTAACTGACTATCTCTTTCGAACAAAGGCGTTAAAAATTGCTGATCCAGATCAGCCTTTCTGGTATACATCAGGCAAAATAGGACCCTTCTTTATCAATACGCATTATCTTTACGGCAGTGAAGAAGAGGCCTCTTTGCTGCTAGAGGAGATAGAAAAACTTGCCCGGGAGCCAGAAGTTTTACCTGTAGAAATTACCTCAATTTGCCTTGCTCAGTATAAAAGAAGTCCAATCTACCGCTATGTTCTGGATATGGCAGTAGAGATGTTAAAAGATCTGGCAGCTGAGATAGATTTCATTTCCGGCGGCGAGAGAAGGGACTTTTTTTTCTCCCTGCCGCTGGCCAAACTTTTGGAAAAACCGCATCTGACCTGCTATAAAAACGGCAGAAGCTTTTACTCCGAAGTAGGAAAAAAGGCCAGCGAAGTTTTTTCTGCCCAGGATTCACCTTTGAAGGGTAAAAAAGGGATCCATCTGGCGGACATAGTGACTGTCGCTTCTAGCTTTTTTCGGCTCTGGCTGCCCCAGATTGAAAGAGTTGGCGCCAAGCTTTCTTATGCCGCTGCTATCTTAGACAGGGGCCAGGGGGGTAAAGATCTTTTGGCTGAAGCTGGCATTCCTTTACTTGTGCTGGGCACAACAAATGAGGAATTCTTCAAGGAAGCTGTGGACGCAGGCCAGATGGACAAAAGACAGGCTGATTACTGCCTGGCTTTTTTAAGCGATCCAGATCGGTATATGGAAGATTTCTTCAATTCAAATCCAAAGTTTATTGCCACAGAAATCTCTAAAGGGGGCAAAAATAAAGACAGAGCCCTGTTAGCTCTAGAAATGGGTTACACCAAAAGCTAAAGCATAAGTGTTCAGCTCGGCAAAGCCAGAAACTTAATTTTGCTAAAAGTTATCTAGTAGAAAGAGGGGCTGATCAGGTTAGCTGCTTTAGCCCTTATTTCATTTCTACTAACTGTACTTCATAGCCATCCGGATCATTAATGAAGATAAACTGAAGATTGGGATTGGGTGCGATTGGCCCTCTTAAGACAGAAATATTATTTTCCTTCAGCAGCTCATAGGCTGAAGCCATTGATTCGACCGCTATCCCCACAGTGATATCTGAACTGGTGTGTACAGGTTCCTTGCCAAAAGTTCTAATTAATTCAATCTTGGGCTTATCTTCTTCACCCAGCATAACCATCTCGATAGCTTCTGTTTCATACTTGCTTGCGATCGGAAGTCCAAGTATTTGATGATAAAAATTTAAAGATTTTTGTAAATCCCTGACGGGCAGGGTGACCCAGCAAAAATACATACCATCCTCCATAAAAATCTATTAGCTGTCTTTTTACATGCTGCTCTACTCACAATATAGGGCCTAGCTGAAAATAAACCAAGAGAAATAAAAAGATCAGCTAAATATATGCTGATTATGGGGCATTCGAGCAAAGGATAGGGCAATAAAAAAGACAATATCTCTTGGCCAACCAGTCGCAAAAGAGCAGTATTTTGATCAAAATACTCATTTTTTAATTCATTTGCCTGCTGGGGGACAAG
>CAZUWY010000067.1:0-4571 GCA_964624395.1 uncultured Mageeibacillus sp.
AAGCAATTAAGAAGTAGCTGGTTTTGTTCTTAAATTATAACATTGCCAGCCCTGTCCTTTAGTCTTTTTCAGCACATTAGCACCAAGAAGAAATATATAGTCTTTTTTGATACAATTACTATGCCTTATTAGAAGGTAGAGTACTAATGAAATGAGGTCTCGTTATGAGCAAACATATTATTGAAGATGCCAAGCGCTGCCTGCAATGCAAGAATCCCCTCTGCACCAGAGGATGCCCGGTGGCAACACCAATCAAGGAGGCTATCAGTCTTTTGCTGGACAGCAAGATTCCCGAGGCGGGAAAGCTGCTGCTGGATAACAATCCTCTCTCTTTGGTCTGCAGCCATGTCTGCCCCCAGGAAAATCAGTGCGAGGGGCATTGCGTGCTGGGAATTAAAGGCTCTCCTGTACATATCAGTGCTATTGAAGAATATATTTCCGATTACTACCTTAATATCTATAAGCCTGAAAAATCTGACAACAGTAAAGGACGGGTAGCAATCATTGGTTCCGGACCTGCTGGTCTGACGCTTGCTTTCTTGCTGGTACAAAGGAACTACGATGTCACCGTGTTCGAGCAAAACGATCAGGTGGGCGGCATCTTAAGATATGGCATCCCAGAATTTCGACTGCCCAAGCAGGTAATAGACCGTTTTACGCAAAAATTGTATCAGATGGGGGTGAAGATCAAACCCAACGCAACAATTGGAGCAAATCTCACTGTCGATGATCTCTTCAGAGACGATTTCAAGGCGGTCTTCATTGGTACCGGGGTCTGGCGCCCATCCAAGATTAATGTCAAGGGAGAAAGTCTGGGGCATGTCCACTATGCTATAGAATATCTCAGAAATCCCAGTGTCTACAGTCTGGGTAAAAGAGTGGCTATAATCGGAGCAGGCAATGTTGCCATGGATGTGGCCAGAACAGTGTTTAGGCACGGGGCTGAGGAAGTTTTCGTGATCTGCAATTATGATGAATCAACCATCACTGCCCATCAGCATGAAGTTGAATATGCCAAGATTGATGGTGCCCGCTTTGAATTTTTCAAAACCACTGTGGAATTTGTTGACGGCGGAGTTCTGCTGGCCGATTCAGAGGTCGTAGAAGATGAGGATGGCAATAAGATTGTGAGAGGCAAAAGCGGAACAGAGGAGCTTTTTGCCGCCGATTCAGTCATCATTGCTATCAGTCAGGGGCCAAGAGCTGTAATTGTCAGCTCTTCCAAAGGAATAGAAGTTGACGACAGAGGACTGGTGAAAACCGATGAGTTTGGGCGCACCAGCCGTGAGGGGGTCTTTGCCTCCGGAGATGTGGTCACAGGGGCAAAAACTGTGGTTGAGGCGGTACGAATCGCCAAGCAGGTGGCAGACGCGATCGATCAATATGTCCAAGGCCTGCCTGAAAAAAGCAAGTCATAAGCTAAACTGAGAGGTCTTTTAATGCTTGACAAGGAAATTAAAGAAATTTTCTATAATGGCGGCCTTAACTGCGCCGAATCCTTCATCCGGCTATACGGGCAGCAAGAGGGTCTAAATATCCCTCCTGAACTGATCAAAACCATGACAGGCTTTGGCGGCGGCATGCAGCGCGGACTGACCTGCGGAGCGGTCACAGCAGCAGTGGCAATTATCGGCTATTACAAAGGCCGTACAGAGCCCTGGCAGTCTAGGGAAGATGCAGTCAGGGCGGTGGGAGAATATCTGGAGGGCTTTGAGGAAAAATTTGACTCTTTGCTTTGCTCTGACCTGATAGCCGACTGCCAGTTTAATCCTGAAGAAAAGTATAGGCGCTGCTCAGTTTTTATCGTTGATTCAGTAAAAATGGTCAAGCAAATTTTGGCCGACCAAGAAGATCAGATTAAAGAGTAAAAAGAGATTAGAGCTTTATCCCTTTACCTCTTCAACTCTGATCGTATTAGTAGTGCCGCTTTGCCCGCTGGTGGTACCTCCGGCCAAAACAATTGTATCTCCGCAGTTTACCAGCTCAGACTCTTTTGCTATCTCTTCCGCCTGACGAAATACCTCATCTGTGGAGGAGGCCAAAGGCACCAGATATGGCTTTACACCCCAGGACATATTGAGCTGATGCTGGGAGATTTCACTTACCGTCATGGCTAAAATCGGGCAGGCGGGGCGGAAGCGCGATGTCAGTCTGGCAGTATGCCCGCTAAAGGTCATCACCACTATAGCAGCTGCATCCAGGTCTCTGGCGGTTGTAAAAGCTGCATGGCTGATCGCATCGGCAACATTAAAGCAGACGGGAGCAGGCGTCTTTTCATACTCCGTCCAATAATCTATTTCCTTTTCAACCGTCAGAGCAATTCTTACCATCGTTTCCAGTGATCTCAGCGGGTACTTGCCCACGGCTGTCTCACCTGAGAGCATAAGACAAGATGTCCCGTCCAAGATGGCATTGGCCACATCGGAAACTTCTGCTCTTGTCGGTCTGGTATTATGGACCATTGAATCCAGCATCTGCGTAGCCGTGATGGAAGGCTTGCCACTTTGATAGCATTGGCAGATCAGTCTTTTTTGCACCAAAGGCACCTGCTCAGGAGCAATTTCAACTCCGAGATCACCGCGGGCCACCATAATACCGTCTGAAGCCTCAATTATTTCGTCAATATTGTCTATGCCCTGCTGGTTTTCAATTTTTGCAATAATATTTATCTCTTCTCCGCCCTGCTGATCTAAAACATCTCTGGCAGCTTTAATATCTGCAGCATTGCGGGCAAAAGAGACAGCAACAAAATCCACTTGCTCTTTGACGGCAAAGGCCAGATCATTCAAATCCTTTTCATCCAGAGCGGGAAGATTGGTCGGCGTGTTGGGCAAATTCACCCCTTTGTGATTTGACAGCTCATCACCCACCAGCACTTTGGTTTGAACCAGTTTGCCCTCGACTTTTTCGACAACAAGTTCAATCAGACCGTCATCTATAAGAATAGGAGTTCCGGGGCTGACTGCATTATAAAATTCTTTATAGCTGACGCTCATTTTTGAACTATCCCCTTCTATTTCATCCGAATAGATAGTGAATCTCTGATTGGCTTCAAGCTTTACCTTGCCTGCTTTAAATTTTCCTGTGCGAATTTCCGGTCCCTTAAGATCTATTAAAACAGCCACAGGTATGCCTGTTTCAGCGCGCACCTGCCTGATGGCTGAAATTATCTCTGCCATTTCCTTTTGACTGCCGTGTGAGCAGTTGAGTCTGGCCACATCCATGCCAGCCAAGACAAGCTCTTTTAAATCTTTCTGGCTTGAAGAAGCTGGACCAATGGTACAAATTATCTTAGTTTTTCTCATATAGCCTCCGCTAGCAGGAAGAAAATAATATAAACTGCTTGCCCGCTTTTGCAATCTGAGTATAGCAGATTTCAATTAGCGAATTTTTTGTTGGAATCTGGGATCTGGCAAGGATCAAAATTAAGATTAATTGCTATAGGTCAATCTAGCTTAAGGATTGCTTTACTTTCTTCAGACAGTTTCAAGAGATACATAATAACTAATTGCTGTTTTATTGAAAGATAAATAGCTATCATTTAATCAATCCAAAAGATATTTGCTTGTTCTGGCAATAAATCTTTTAATCTGAAGAAATAGCTTTAACGGCTAATTCGAGAGAGAAAATATGCAAATGAGATATTCAAAACGAACATTTAAATCCCACAAGAAATAAGGAGGATATTATGAAAAAATTTCTGACAATTCTTCTCGCCCTGACATTGGTGCTGGCACTATTTGTAAGCTGTAGCAAGGCAGAAGAAAAAGAGACTGAAACTGAAAAACCGGCCACAGAGGTGGAAGAGAAACCAACCGAAGCCGAGGAGGAGCCAAGCGAAGAACCGGCTGCACCGACAGAAGAAGAAAAGGAAGAGCCTGAGGAAGAAACCGGTGTTGTCGCAAGCATCACTGTTCAGGCGGAAACTGACTGGATGCCTTATTACCAGGCGGCGGCTGATCGCGTCATCGCTGAAAATCCCGGCAGCACAATTGCAATCAAAGAAGTGGGGTCTTTTGACCATCTGGAAACATTAGAACAGACTGATGCCACCAATGAAGATGTGGCGGATGTATTTGCCTTGCCGGCTGATCGCCTGACCAGTCTGGGCAACAAGGATCTTTTAGGTGCGCTTGATTCGCATAAAATTGCTGAAAAAGCCGGCGGCTGGGATGATTTTGATGCTGGTTTGGGCGGCCTTTTTGTCATCGGCGATGAATACATGGCTTTCCCCTACAATATTGAAACCCTGATCACCTTTGCCAACGAAGCAAATGCCGAAGCTGAAGGAATTGATCTTTCTAAGCCCATTGATCTCTCTGAGATTGAAAAGCCGGCTAATATCTTGCTCCCTGTCTTTGATGCCTGGTTTGGAGTAGCCTTAACCAACTCTGCAGATCTGGCCTTGCTCAAGCAGGACGGAGATAGCTTTGTTTCTGATCTAACCACTGACTGGGCAGAGCTTGAAGCAGGAAAACAAGCTGCCATAACAGCCCTCTACGATTATTGGAAACTCAATGCCGACAGCAATACCACCCTCTTTGACGCCGATGCCGGCTGGGGCTATATAG
>CAZUWY010000068.1:0-4462 GCA_964624395.1 uncultured Mageeibacillus sp.
TTTCAAGTTTTCTTAAATCTCTTTCAGGACAAGCAGTTCATTTTGCTATTAACCAGCAGTGGGCTGGCCCTTAATTGCAAAAGTAAGTGCTCTCCTTTAAGCAGCACTTAGCTTACAAAGAAGAAGACTGCCCGGGCTAGCTCTCTTTTTTAGCCCTCCTTTGTTGGCCCAGCGTGTTTCTTTCCCAGAAAACATTGTCAACATAGCCCTGTATGGAGGGGCTTATTTTGGCATTTTCCAATCTCTTTTCAGCCCAGAGGCAGTAAAGCGGATTTATTTCTATGCCAATATAGTGGCGGCCAAGTTTTTTTGCTGCAACGCTGGTTGATCCCGAGCCTAAGAAAGGGTCAAGCACCACATCAGCTTTATTACTGCTAGCTAAAATAAGTTTGGCCAAAAGCTTTTCCGACTTCTGTGTTGGATGTGCTGTATTTTCCGCCATAGACCAAAACGGAATTGTAATATCGTCCCAAAAGTTTGAGGGGTGAGTATCACGAAAATTTCCTCTCTCAGTCTCATCCCAATCCTTTGGTTTTCCATCTTGACGATAGGGTGCAACGACTTGCCGGCGCAGCATCACATCTGCCAAATTAAAGGTATAATCATCGCTTTTAGTCGCATACCAGATGTCTTCCATGCAATTTTTCCAATTTGCTTTTGCCCCTCTGCCCTTCTCGCGCTGCCAGCTTATTCTGTTTCTCACGATGAGCAAATCAGAAAATTCACTTAAGACATTGGCAACTGAAACGCTTGTCAGATAGTCACAGCAGATATACATTGTCCCATCTTTTTTAAGCAGCGGCAGTGCCAGTTCTAGCCAAGATCTGGTATATCTTTCGTAATCTTCTCTTGTTTTTTTAGTGAAAACATTGCCGTGAAATGATTTACTCATATTGTAGGGAGGGTCTGCGATCAGCAAATCGATGCTCTCTCGGGGAAGTTTATTGAGCACAAGGAAAGTATCACCTATTATTGTTTTGTCCAAGACATCACTAAGTTCTACCTTCTGATCAATGCTAATACAACGATCTAAATACTCTGCACCTTCCTTAAGGGAGAGATCGATTGTCTTATTTCTAGCTGATTTTTTCTTTGCCATTTTCCCCTGAAAAAATATGCAAATGCACTTACTTTCATCAATAATGCCGTATGATTCATGACCTTCAACTGCTGTTTTTAAGCTTTGCCTTAAGCTATTTTTAAAAAGGGAGCAAAAGCAAGCTTTCTATTCTATGCTACTTGCCTTTTTTCCTTATGAGTTTTTTTATCTTACAGCAGTTCGGATAAATTATCGCAACTACTTTAGTCTTGTTCTAGCAAGACCCTTTTAGCTCTGTTTTGGGTCAGTTATATCAGTATCAGACCATTTTCTCACTCAGCTCTTCACCAGCGAGAAGATGGAGATGCAGATGCATGATAGTCTGGCCCGCACCAGCTCCACAGTTAACAATCAGGCGAAAGCCTGACTGATCTACACCCAGCTCTTTAGCCACTTCTGGAACGGATGCCAGTAGCTTAGCGGCAAGTTCTCCGCCTTTTGCATCTGCGGCAAGAGTCAAGACACTTTCACTATGGTAGCGGGGCACAATCAGCACATGCTGCTCAGCCTGTGGATTTAGATCGTGGAAAGCCACGATATCTTCGTTCGACCAGATCATATTGGCCGGTATTTCACCGGCAGCGATCTTACAAAAAATGCAATCTTCTTTCTTCATCTTAGCTCCCCTCATCAAGGCTATTTTTGCAGCTGCTTGGCGATAATCTTTTCACAGAGTTCAAGGGCAGCAGCCAGTTTTTCAATCTCACGTCCGCCTGCCTGCGCCATGTCAGGGCGTCCGCCGCCGCCGCCACCGGTAAACTCAGCAGCCTCGCGGATTATATTACCGCAGTGAATACCATGTTCGACAGCCTGTTGGCTGGCCATACCCAGCCATAAAACTCTCTTGTCAACTGCCGCTGCCAGAATTAAGACTACAGATTCAAAATGGTCACGGATATGATCCCCCATCGCCCGCAGCTGCTTTGCATCCTGAGCCTCAACTTTTGCAACTAAGATCTTGACACCATTTATCTCTGTGACTTTTTCGAGCAAAGCTTTGGCATTAGCGTGTGAATCTTTGGCTTTAAAATCGGAAAGCTCTGCTTTTAATTCTTTTAGCTCACTTTGCAGATTGGCAATTTTTTGATTAATTTCTGCTGGAGTGGTTTTCAGCTTATCGGCTGCCTGGCGCAAGATCTTTTTTGCGCTGTCAAGAGCAAGAATGGCCTCAAGCCCAGTAACAGCTTCTATCCGTCTCACACCAGCCGATATGGCTGTTTCTGTGGAAATTACAAAAGCCATGGCCTGACTGGTGTTTTTGAGATGTGTGCCTCCGCATAATTCAAGCGAGAAATCACCAATCTTGATTACCCTGACCTGCTCGCCATACTTTTCGTCAAACATCGGTCTGGCACCGGCAGCCACCGCTTCATCCAGTGTCATCAGCTCAGTGGTCAAAGGATAATCTCTGCTAATGGCCTGATTAACCAGCAGCTCAACCTGATAAGTTTCATCTTCAGTCAGAGCCTTAGGATGGCTGAAGTCAAAGCGCAGGTAATCCGGATTGACAAAAGACCCCGCCTGATTTACATGCTTTCCTAAAACCTCTTGCAGCGCTTTATAAAGCAGATGAGTCGCTGTATGGTTTCTCGCTGCCCTCAGCCGTGAAGCAGCATCTACCTGCAGGCTGGCCTCATCTCCCCTTTTTGCCTCACCACTCTCTACCAGCACATGATGCAGGTAAACCCCCTGCTCTGTGACAGTGGTGTCATTTACTTTAAGCCTGCCGCTCTTTGTATATATATATCCCTTGTCTCCGGTTTGGCCGCCGCCCTCTGCATAAAAGGGTGTCTCCGGCAAAACAACAATTAAGCTGTCTCCTTCTTTCGCCTGGTCAATAATCTCCATTTTTGCATCCTTGCTTGCAGGACGAATGATTAAATCCAGACTGCTTTGCCAGTTCAGATGATCATAACCGACAAATTTTGTTGCCCTTAATTGGGAAAGCTTGGCCGGCATCCCCTCTTGACCCCAGGCGGTATCAATTCTATCTAAAAGAGCTTTTCTGGCTGCAGATCTTTGCTTTTCCATCTCCAGCCTAAAACCTTCTTCGTCAATGCTCAGCCCGGCATTGGCGGCAATCTCCTTGGTCAGCTCTATCGAAAAGCCAAAAGTGTCATGCAGTTTAAATAATTCAGCTCCCTGCAAAACACTGCTTTTCTCTTTGTGCACTTTATCGATCAGATTTTTGAGCAGATTCATGCCCTGAGAAACAGTTGCCGAAAATCTTTCCTCCTCTTGCCTGAGAACATCCTGGATCATTTTCTCCTGCACTAAAAGCTCCGGATAGGCTTGAGCAGATATCCGGCCCACAGTCGGAACAAGATCTGCCAGGAAAGGTCTTTTTACACCCTGTAATCTACCATGCAGGGCGGCTCTCCTGATTAATCTGCGCAGGACATAGCCCCGCCCTTCATTGCCCGGCAGTATGCCGTCACTGATCAACATGACTGAGCTGCGGATATGATCAGTTATCACCCGCAAAGAGACATCTGAGGATTCTTTAACCCCAGTTTTAAGCTGGCAGATTTCTTCCACAGCAGACAAAATCTCTACGATTGTATCTATCTCAAAAATACTGTTCTTTACCTGCAGGACCGCAGACAGCCTCTCCAGACCGGCACCTGTATCAATATTTTTTTGTGCCAGCGGAGTATAGCTGCCATCTTCTTCCTTGTTGAACTGGGTAAAGACCAGGTTCCAGATCTCAACAAAGCGGTCACAATCGCAGCCCGGGGCGCAATTGGGATCAGTGCAGCCAAATTCTTTGCCCCGATCATAATATATTTCTGAACTCGGTCCGCAGGGCCCCGTTCCATGCTCCCAGAAATTATGTTCAGCACCCAAGCGGGAAATATGGCTATGATCGATACCGCTAACATTTTTCCAGATTGAATGTGCTTCATCGTCATCTAAAAAAACAGTGGCATAGAGTTTTCCCTGAGGTATTTTTAATTCTGCGGTCAAAAATTCCCAGGCCCAGAAGATAGCCTCTTTTTTGAAGTAATCAGCAAAAGAAAAATTGCCCAGCATCTCAAAAAAAGTGGCATGACGGCTGGTTCTGCCCACTATATCAATATCTTGGGTGCGAATGCATTTTTGACAATTGGTTACTCTTCTGGCCGGCGGCTCAGCTGCACCAGTAAAATACGGCTTCAAAGGTGCCATGCCGGCATTTATGAAAAGAAGCGACGGGTCATGCTGGGGCACCAAAGAGAAACTAGCCAAGCGCAGATGTCCCTTGCTTTCAAAAAAGGCAAGATAGCGTTCCCTCAGTTCATTCAATCCAATACTTTCCACATTACCCTCCTATGGATGCAGTCTAGCAGAGGCAAGGACGGCCGGCAAGCAGGCCAGACTGTG
>CAZUWY010000069.1:0-4162 GCA_964624395.1 uncultured Mageeibacillus sp.
TTTTTGCCGTTGCGGCTGAGCAAGTCAAAAAGACCACTCAGCGCTCAATTGAATATGCGCTTAAGTTTTTAGGGATTGAAAACGAGGGACCTTTGCACACAGCAGAAAATGATGCCATCTACACAGCAAAAATTCTCAAAGCCATCTGGATGAATCTGGAGCTAGAGGCAGAAGAAAAGACTCTTCTTCTGGCCGATCATATCTTTCAGGTCGCAGAAAACAGCAGCCGGAAATAATTCTTTTTCCCCTTGCGCACGATCACGCTGTCCTGGTCAAAATCCTCAGGAGCAAGAACATAATTAAAATCCTCCAGGGGCTGATCGTTGAGGTACAGCCCTTTTTGACTGATCAGACGCCGCCCCTCACTGGTGGAGGCAATTATTTTCCCCTTGACCAAAAGGCTGAGCAAGGTCTCGCTTTTATCTTCTTTAGAAAAATTAATCTGCGGCATATTTGAAGCTGCACCGGCACCGGAGAAAATCTCCTTGGCCACTGAAGACACTTCAGCGGCAATTTTGCTGCCGTGCACAATACTGGTTATCTCAAAGGCCAGTCTTTCTTTGACCGGATTTAGCTCCTGGCCGGAAAGTTTTTTGTATTCATTAATCTCAGCTAGAGGAATGAAGGTCAGTATTTTCATCCAGTTAATAACATCTGCATCATCGGTATTGCGCCAGTACTGGTAAAAATCGTAGGGCTTCAATTTATCCGGATCAAGCCAGACAGCTCCACCCGTGGTCTTGCCCATTTTTTCGCCGCTGGAAGTTGTCAGCAGATTAAAGGTCATGCCGTATGCTTCGCCACGCTCTTTTCTTCTGATCAAATCAACGCCGGCCAAAATATTCGACCACTGGTCATCGCCGCCCAGCTGCAGTCTGCAGTCATGTCTTCTGTAGAGCTCAAGAAAATCATAGGCCTGCAGGAGCATATAATTAAACTCCAAAAAGGTCAGGCCTTTCTCCAGCCTTTGCTTATAAGCTTCGGCTGTGAGCATGCGATTGACCGAAAACTGGGAGCCGATCTCGCGCAAAAACTCTATGTAATTCTGGGGTAAAAGCCATTCTGCATTATCGAGCATCAAAGCCTTGCCGTCGGAAAAGTCAATTAAGATGCCCATCTGCTGTTTAAATCTTTCAATATTATGCTGAATCGTCTCGACCGTCATGACCTTTCTTAAATCAGTGCGGCCGGAAGGATCGCCAATCATGCCTGTTCCGCCGCCCAGCAGGGCAATCGGTCTGTGGCCTGCGCGCTGCAGATGAGCCATGGCCATCATCTGGACGAAATGCCCGACATGTAAACTGTCTGCAGTGGGGTCAAAGCCAATGTAAAAGGTGGCGCCGGGCTTGGCCAGATATGATCTTATTTCATCCTCATGCGAGGCCTGAGCTATGAAGCCCCTTTCTTTTAACAGATCAAAGACAGATTCCATAATACTTTCCCCCTAAAATGCTATGGTAATTTTAGCCTCAGACTGCTACTGCGTCAAAGGCTGACCGGTTTTTGCCGGTAATAATCATTGAGATCTAAATTAGATTTTTTCAGCCAGAGACCTGCGGCCAGATGACTGATATCAATCTGCCTTCTGGCCCTCTCATCTGTTAAATCCGATCTGTCGGAGGCCAGATTTATAAGCGGTAGGCTGGCTGTCTTTCTCATCATTTTAATTAGATACCTGCCGTCTTTATTAAAGGCCAGCACTTTCAAAAAGCCAGGTTCTTTCAATTCCAGCAGATCATCTGCCTTAAGGCCAATTAAAAGGGACAAAAGAGCCCGCCTGATTCTGGC
The DNA here is from genome assembly GCA_964624395.1 of uncultured Mageeibacillus sp. Taxonomy (GTDB): domain Bacteria; phylum Bacillota; class Clostridia; order Saccharofermentanales; family DTU023; genus UBA1046. The sequence goes on from CAZUWY010000069.1 coordinate 1,789, forward strand.
AGCTGGATGGCTGCGGCTGGCAGCCTCTTCGATAAAGGGCAAAAGACCCATCCTTGTATGCTCGCTTTTTTGAGCCAGCTTCACCAGCCTTTCCGCCAGACCCTGCTGCATATGGGCAATATTTTTAATCTCTGCTCCTTGCCTACTTTGGAGAGCATAAAAGATATCTGCGGCAAAATGATCGAGTAAAAGAGGACCCTGACCGCTTTGCCAGGCAAAAATAAGAGCAGCCAGGGAAAAGGCCGGCATTTTATTCTCTAAATCTCTTACTAGTGCCAGCAGCGGCTCTCTTTTATCTGGGTAGGGCAAGTCTATGCCGAAATCTTGCGGGCAAGAGGTGATCCCCTTTATAATCTCTCTAATCTGACTGGCCGAGGCCGCCTTGGTTCTGGGGAAAAGTCTGAGGCTAACTTTTCCTTCTGGATCGTATTCTTTGAGGGCTTTGAGATATTCAATGGCTAAGATATTATTTGCCTTCTTTAGATATGAGGCAGTTTCAAAATCGTTTAGCTCTTTTGCCACAGCTCTTTCTCTGGCAGCAGCAAAGCCTAAGCCATCTCTGATGCCGGCCTGCAGCTGCTGCTTAAAACTCTTACTTTCAGCATGAAGGACAGCGGTAATTTTATTGAGCTCAGATAAATTAGGGTTTTCTGCTCCGCAGGCAACATCTGTCACTATCCCGGAGGAGAGAAGACTTGCAACAGCTCCAGAGGCAAAAGTTTCAGCACTGGCCAAGGCATAGATCTCCGGCAGCGCCAGGACCAGATCAGCGCCTGCCTGAAGGGCGATCTTTGCTCTTATTTGAGGGGGTAAAAGATTTGGCACACCTCTCTGGCTGAAAAACTCAGGCATGATGACCATTATTTTACCGGCAGGAATCGTATCTTTTATCTCCCTGAGCAAATGGGCATGCCCCAAGTGAAGGGGGTTAAATTCTGCTGTAACTCCAATAACTCTCACAAAAACACCTGCTTTAGGACATTATTTTAGCAGATGAAAAACAATTTATCTGCTTTTGTTATCCGGCAGAATTTTGGTTAAAATACTCTTATGAAGCTGAAAGTAAAACTGCCCTTTCTTATCGCTGGAATTATTCTTATCATCGCTGGCTTCTTGCTGGGGAAATTCCTGCTCGACAAAAGTAAGCTCATCAGCTTGCCTTTGGCCAAGCTGCCGGGCTATGACAGCCTTCTAGAAGATACTGATTCTGATCTGCTGGCGCCGGGAGTCTTAAAGCATATCGAGGATGTTTTGCTCCAAGATGTGGAAATCAAAATACCGGCAGCTGACGGCAGCGAAAGTATTATTGAAGTTGAGGATCTCCTTTTATCCTGGCGCAAGCTGCCCTCGTTTGAGCTCGGCGATGAGGAGGAGGATATCTTAATCTCTTCAGAATTTTTGGCCAGAGATCAGATCTATCTCGGCCAGGCCCTGCTGGAAATGGGCAAGAGCAGGCAGTATAAGAACTGGAAGAAAAATTTTGAAAAAGCCTTTCTTGATCCAGAATCCGGCTTTTGCTTTTACAGCCTGGAAAAGAGAGCTGATGGCTACTATAAAAGAGTCGGCGGCGACTGGACAGTAAGCCAGGATTATCTGCGTCTTTTAGTCTTTGATTATCTCTTAAAGGCAGATCTGGCAAAGCTAAACCAGATAAGAGAATTATCCGCCCTGCTTTTACCTCTATATAAAATGGGACCGCCCGCCAATCTCAAAGGTCTGGGGCCAGATCTAAATCATCCTCTCTTTTCCAATGCCGCAGAACTGCCCGTAAAAGAAGGCCAGGAAGAGATTGATCTGGTCTCGGTAGAAAGTGTCGATCTCTGGCTGCTGACCCAGCTGGCAGCTCTTGATCAGGACTGGGCTGAAATTTCATCCGACTGGCAAGAAAAGATTTCTGCTTCCGTCAGTGATCTGGCCATGCCTTTTCCGCCGGAAGGCTGGAATATAAATGAGGATACGGCCATGCCTCTGATTGCTTCAGATTATCTGGCTGAGAGCTGGCGCTTTCTAAAAAGCTCTTTGCACCTAGCTGAGCTGGGGCTAGAAAATGAAGATCTCTACGGCTTTATATACGAAGAATTAAACAGCGGCGGCATTGCCGCCAGTTACCATTTTATCAGCGGTGAGGCTGGCAGCCGGCCGATTGACCCGTCCTTATCCGCCAGAGCCGGCAGACTGGCCAGAGCCATAGATGACCCCCTTCTTTTTGCCGCTGCCGTAAAGCAAATGAGAAGAAGCTATCTCGCAGATCAGAGCAGTCTGTTTTTTGGCTCTTTCGCCGTCAGCGCTGAAGATGGCAGACTGACCTCTTATGCAATTGATCAGCTCCTGATTTTGCTGGCTTTAAATTGATATATTACTTGCTATATTGAAG
>CAZUWY010000070.1:0-3737 GCA_964624395.1 uncultured Mageeibacillus sp.
TGATCTTCGTGGCGATGATGATCGTGGGCATGTAAGTGATCGCTGTGGTGGTGATGATCGTGCCCATGTCCATTTATCTCTCCTTCACCCTCATGCGTATGATGGTCGTGGTAGTGCCCATGTGCATTTACCTCCCCTTCACCTTCATGCGTATGATGGTTGTGGTGGTGATTGTGCTCATGTGAATGATCTTCGTGGTGGTGATGATTATGTTCATCTTTAGCTTGCTGCAATGGTCTTCCGCTGGCATCGACGTCCAGACTTTCCTCCATAGCTTCTTTGACATAAACATTGAAACGATGACCCCAGACACCTTTGGAGCTCGCCTGTTTAAACTCTATCCTTGCTCCCAGCTTTTCAAACTGCCGCATTTTTAGCCAAAAGTCCTCCTGGTTTTCCAGCAGGGGAAGAAGTGAGGCATTTAACATATCGCCGCCGGCACCCATGCCAAGATCAAAATATAATGTCTTCATATTAATCTCCTAATTATCCAAATGATTAATGCGGCTGGCGGCAAAAGCCGCAGCGAAACCGCTGTCAATATTTACCACACTGATTCCGGCTGAGCAGCTGCTGAGCATGCCGAGCAAGGCGGCTAAACCAGCAAAGGAAGCCCCATAACCGACAGAAGTTGGGACAGCAATAACAGGAGCAGAAACGAGTCCGCCCACCGCTGTAGCCAAGGCCCCCTCCATGCCGGCGATAACAATGATTACTCTGGCCTGCAAAAGACTATCTAGACTAGCCATTAGACGGTGGAGGCCAGAGATGCCCACATCATAGATGCGCTCAATGCGATTGCCTAAAGCAATGGCAGTGCGGGCAGCTTCTTCGGCCACTGCCTGATCCGAAGTGCCTGCGGTGACAATAGCAACAACTCCATTGCCGCTAGGCTCTGGTATCTGTCCGATTATGCCGGTCCGGCTTATTGGCTCATAATCCAGATCAATTTCTTTGTGGATATCTGCCGCCTTTTCCTGATCAAGGCGGGTTACCAGCACTGTTTTGGTCTTAGCAGCCAGCATTTCTTTGGCAATAACAAGGATCTGCCCGCTGCTTTTACCCTCGCCGTATATTATTTCACTAAAACCCTGCCGCAAGAGGCGGTGATGATCAATTTTAGCAAAATCCAGATTTTGGAAGGGTTCCTTTTGCAAATGAAGCAAAGCCTCCTCAGGAGATATTGCTTGCTTTTTTACCTCTTCCAGAATTTGTAAAATATTCATTCTTCCCTCCTGCTGCGGGCTTTTAAGTCCAGAGAAATAGTGGCAAAGAGACCATGCAGTTGCTCTAAAATAAGATTTTTGTTTTGTAAGAGTGAGAAAAAATCCTCTTCTTTAATCTGGATGAGCAAATTGCCGCCACAATACTTAGCCCTCAGATCAGATAGACCGAGACTATTTAGCACTGCCTCAGCTTTTTCAATCCGAAATAGTTTATCCTCAGTGATCTTCTCACCGGTTTTTATCCTCGTGGCCAGGCAAGAGTTAGAAGGCAAATCCCAGCAGTCTAAACCGGCTTCTTTGGCGCTGATCCGCACTTCCTCCTTTTTTATTCCCGCCAGGCGCAGCGGGGAGTAAACACCTAGCTCCTCCAGTGCTTTCATACCGGGTCTTAAAGCGGGATCATCGCTGGCATTGCTGCCGTCGGCGACTACGGTAAAGCCGTCCTCCTTGGCAGCAGGAATAATTTCACTAAAAATTAGGCGCTTACATTGATAGCAGCGAGTGGCAAGATTATCTGCCACTAAAGAGTCAGGCAGAAAAGAAACCTCAATAATACTTAGCTCAGCATCCAGATCAGCAGCAGTTTTAATAGCGGCAGCAACTTCCGCCTTGGTCTGAAACTCCGATTTGACAAAATAGGCCTTTACCTCTGCTCCCATTTCCCTTGCGCAGGCAAGCAGATAGGCAGAATCTACTCCGCCCGAAAAAGCCAGCGCAAAGCGGGGATATTTTTTAACAAAATCTTTGAGCTGCAATAATCTCCTCCCTAAATTTTACTCTACTGTCCTATTTGAATCTGTCTCTTTGCATAATAAAGTATCTCTTTTAGATTTCCAGCCCTACTGTAACTCCAGTTGCACAGCAAGAGATAAATTTATTTTATTCTTATTAATAACAAAGATACACTTTAATGACAAAGTTATAGTTATAAAACTTGAAGAGCTTTTAAGCTTAAATCTTATTGGGGAGGGAGTTTACTATGGACGACCAAAATTTTAATCAGTTTAATAATGAGATTAAACCTGAAGGCAATGAGATAGCTGCAGGAACTGACCAAAATATTAAGCCTCAGGAAATGAAGCCAAATACTGGTAGGCAAGAGACTCCTATCTATGACCCTCACAGGGAAAGACCGGAATTAGGAGGAAGAGATAGCAGATATAGCAGCTCTTATTCATCCAGAATGCCTGAAGATAATCTCAAAGATGATGGAAAAAACAAGTCGGGCAGAGCCTTATTCATTATTGCTGCAGTTTTGGTAGTAATTGCCGTTGCTTTTGTCTCCATTTTGGGCACCTTGGCCTTTAGCAATATTTTCAAAAAAAATGAACCGACTGCAAGAAAAGAAATCTCTTTAACCCCTGAGATCACAAGCTCCCAGGCTGAAGAAACTAAAGCAGAGGTCGAAGAGGCTGAGCCCGCTGCAAGCGAGACAAAAAGAGATGTGCTGGACATAGATACCGTATCTCCCGATAGAAATCAGTCAAGCGGTCTTTTGCAGGACGCTGCAGAAAAGGTGATCCCCTCGGTTGTGCTGGTACGTGAATATAGATCAAACGACAGTGTCTTTCAATTTGGACAAGGCGGAAAAGAGCTTGTTTACGGTGAGGGATCGGGCGTTATCTTGTCCAAAGAAGGCTATATTGTCACCAACGCCCATGTTGTCAGCGGCGGTGACAAGCTAGAGGTTGTGATCTACAACGGCACTTCCTTTGAGGCTGAATTGATGGGAGTGGATGGTGTTACCGATCTTGCTGTCCTCAAGATTGATCCTGCCGAGCAGGAATTGATCCCCGCCACCTTCGCCAGCAGCTCCGGACTGCGGGTTGCAGATCAAGTGATTGCCGTGGGCAATCCAACCGGCAGTGTCTTAAGTTCGACAGTGACGGTTGGCTATATTTCAGCTTTAAATCGCATGATTATGGCTGATGACGGTTCAAACATGAACTATATCCAGACAGATGCGGCTATTAACAGTGGCAATTCGGGTGGGGCGCTGGCTAATCTAAACGGTGAGGTCATAGGAATCAACAGCCTCAAAGTGAGCGGAGAGACCTTTGAAGGTCTGGGTTTTGCTATTCCCTGGGATATGGCGGAACCAGTTGTCAAGGATCTGGCAGAGTATGGCTCTGTGCAAAACAGGCCAGCTCTGGGTGTGCGCGGCAATTATATAGATAGCCGTTCAGCCCTCTATTACAATCTGCCCAGTACAGGATTTTATGTGGCTGAAGTGGTCAACGAGGATCTCTTGCAGGCAGGTCTTAATGAGGGCAGTATTATTATTTCCGTCGATGGGATTGAGCTTGTTTCAGCCAGCACGCTGGTGAATTATCTGGCACAAAAAAGGCCGGGCGATATTGTCGAATTTGAGATTATTGACAGCAGCAGTCAAGAGCGGTCGAAAATTAAAGTTAAGCTGATAGACAATAAAGCTATGCAATGATCAATAAAGGCCGATAATTGACAGGAAAAGAAAATTAACGGGACAATGCGGCATATTGATAGTAAAAT
>CAZUWY010000071.1:0-3573 GCA_964624395.1 uncultured Mageeibacillus sp.
GTTTTAATTGCCGATTAGCAAGCTTACGGGACGTGCTTTATCGGGTCTCAGAGCAGGCTAAAACATCTCTTCAATTTCGTTTTGTAAAGCCACAAGGATAAGAAAATTCAAGCGGTATTATTTTTTTACTATTAATTTAAAAAACAGATCTAATCTTGCTGGTATAGTTTTATTAAAGCTTGAGTACCGTCATTTTCGAAACCCAGAGCCGCCATTTCTTCATACATTGCCCGCACGGCGGCAACTGCAGTTAAATTAAGGCCGCGTGCAGCCATTTCCTCTTCAACAATAGCCAGATCTTTAAGAAAATGCTTGATGAAAAAAGCCGGCGCAAAATCCTGAGCCAAAACTCTGGGAGCCATATTATCCAACTGCCAGCTGCCGGCTGCCCCCTTGGTGATCACGGCGAGCATGGCTTTGGGGTCAAGGCCCACCTTGACGGCATAGCTGATGGCTTCAGTCATAGCAGCGGTGTTTCCTGCCACCGCCACCTGATTGGCGGCCTTTGTATGCTGGCCGCAGCCAGCTTCGCCCATATAGGCCAAGGTGGAGGAGAAAACTTCTAAAAGTGGCTGAGTTTTTTCAAATACATCCTCATCGCCGCCCACCATTATTGCCAGACTCCCTTTTTTGGCACCCGCATCTCCACCGGATACCGGAGCATCGAGGACAAAAATTCCTTGATCCTTTCCTTCCTTGTAGATTCTTGCCGCCAGCTTTGGTGAGGAGGTGGTAAAATCTATTGCGATTGTGCCTGCAGCTGCCGAGGCAAATATTCCTTCCTCCCCCAGATAAATCTCTTCGACATCTGCGGGATAACCCACCATAGTCATAATATAGCTGCAGCCCTCGACAGCGTCTTTAATACTTGAAAAAGCTTTGCTGCCCGGTATTTCGCTGCTGGCTTTTTCAGCCTTTTCTTTCGTCCGGTTATAAAGATTTAGACTATGCCCTGCTTTTGCCAGATGCCCGGCCATGGGGACACCCATTACACCGGTACCGATCCATGCGATTTTTGCCATATTTTTTTCCTCACCTTTCCATCCTGATATGTATTTACCCTGATCAGTTGCTAAGGCAATTGAGAGGGTTTTACAATTTTAATGTTATGATAACACTATCAATTGGAGGGCATATATATGTCAGTTTACGACTTTAGCACAGTTATAAAGAGGCCCGACTCAAAAAAATGGGCCATGATGAGAGAGATAAATCCAGCTGTGGGAGAAGACACCATCCCTTTGTCTGTGGCAGATATGGAATTTGTATTAGCCCCGGAAATAAGCAGGGGCCTACAAAAATACCTCGAACAGGCGGTCCTGGGCTATAATACCCCGACTGATGCCTATTACAGGGCTGTTTGCAGCTGGATGGATAAAAGACATTCCTTTCCGATCGAAAAAGACTGGATTACAGTGATCTCTGGTATTGTGCCCGCCCTCTACCAGGCGGTTCAAAGTTTCACTGAAATCGGAGACGGTGTGGTTGTTATGTCTCCGGTATATTTCCCTTTCTACAGTGCTATAGAACAAAGCGGCCGCCGGGTGGTCAATTGCCCCCTGGTTTTCAAGAATAATAGATATCTGATGGATTTAAAGCTTCTCTCCGAGCTTACAGCAGGTGAAAATAATAAGCTGCTTCTATTTTGCAGCCCGCATAACCCTGTCGGCAGAGTATGGGAGAGGTCCGAGCTTGAAGAACTCTCCGAGATATGCACGAAAAACAATCTCATTGTTATTAGCGATGAGATCCATCATGATATTGTTGCTCCCGGGCATGAGCATATAGTTTTTCAAACCCTGTCTCCTGAACTGGCTGAAAGAGTAATAACATGCACGGCACCTTCCAAAAGCTTTAATCTTGGCGGCCAGCCGATCTCAAATCTGATCACTAAAAATAAAGAACTAAAGGATAAATTCGATCAAAATTTAAATAATACCGGTTTCAGAGGGAGCACAATCCTAAGCCATGTGGCCTGTGAACTGGCCTATAATCAGTGCGCTGGCTGGCTGGATGAAGCACTGGAGATAATTGATGGCAATGATAAATTCTGCCGGGACTTCTTGGCCAGACATTGCCCCAAGATTAAGGTTATGCCCCGGGAGGGAACCTATCTGCTCTGGGCGGATTTCAGCTGTTTTAAGCTTGATGACGCTGAGCTTTGCCACTTCCTACAGCAGGAAGCGGAGTTTTTTGTCAATCCTGGTGCAATCTTTGGTGAAGGTGGCTCGGGCTTTGTCAGAATCAATCTGGCCCTGCCGCAAAAGGCATTGGAGCAGCAAATGCTTAAGCTTCTGCAGGCCTTATCAAATAAAGGGCTGGTCTAATGATCATTCCTTTATTTTTGCTCCGGCATAATTGATGATTTCCAAAGCCAGTTCATAAGTCGGATCAATCAGCTCCGCCTCAACCTGATAAAGCTTGGCTGCCACAGGAAGCTCAGTACAGCCGAGGACAATCTTTTCTGCCCCGCGCTGCTTGAAACTATCCAACAGCTGCTGGAAGCGCCAGGGCTTGGGCAGAGGGCAGCCGGCCTTTATGGCATCATAGATGATCTCAGTGACAAGTTTTTGCTCATTTTCATCCGGAACTAAAACCTTGATCCCGGCCTGCGCAAATTCAGCCTGATAAATACCAGCTTTGGTCAGACCTTCTGTAGCCAGTAGGGCAATGGTTTTCTTATCGGCCTCTTTCAGGCGCTTAACAGTATTGGCAATCAGGGAGATAAAGGGGGTAGAAACAGCATCTTTTAGCTGGGGCAAAAGATAATGTGCGGAATGGCAGGCCATGACCAGAGCATCAGCTCCGGCCCGGCAAAGCTTTTCAGCTGATTGCAAAAGCTCTGCCAAAGGGCTTTCCCCATCTCTTAAAATGGCTTCGGTTCGATCGGGAATAGAGGTATTGTTGTCCACCAGAAGATGGACATGCTCCTGATCGCAGCTTGCCTCGGTATTAGTAATAATCTGCTGCATCAGATCGCAGGTGGCAATTGGTCCCATGCCCCCGATAATGCCTATGGTCCTTTTCATCTTAACTTCCTTGCCAGCCTTGCGTTTCCAAAGCTATATCTTGATTCATAATCTTTCTGATCTCTTCCAGATCACGGCTTTGTCCCAAAGCCCACATCAGCTTGGTGACCACTGCCTCGCTGGTCATGATACCAGTGCTAATCACTCCAGCATCTCTTGCTTTGACAGCAACCTCATAGACCGAAAGATCTGTTTTTTCGTATAAAACCTGTGTGCCCAGAGCGACTGCAATATTTTGGGCCAGCAGTTCTTTGACCACGCTCAAAAGATCTCGGCCGCAAAAGGGCAGTCCTCCGTACCCGTAAGCTTCTATGACTATACCATGGATGTCAAGTAAGGCTATCTGCCTCAGCCACTCAGGTTCAAATCCAGGGATAAGCCTGATCAGCATCACTTTCGGATCCAGGCTATCGACAAGTCTAAAATCATTATTGCCAGTTTTTTTCTTGGCTAGACTGTCCGGAGGAATTATCAGTTCGCCATCTTCAATATAGGCGGCCAGAGGAGCGTTGATGCTGGCAAAGGCATCGAAGGAATGAGTGCA
>CAZUWY010000072.1:0-3189 GCA_964624395.1 uncultured Mageeibacillus sp.
GATCATCATTTAAACCTGGAATAACCGGTATACGGACAAAGGTTGGTGTGCCAATCTGCTTTAACATGGAGGCATTAGTTAAAATAAGCTTGTTGTCTACGCCGGTATATTTTTTATGCAAGACTGGGTCCATCATCTTAAGGTCCAGTAAAAGCAGATCGACCTGAGAGGCAGCTTTTTCAAAGGCAGATCTAAGAGCAAAGGCACAGGTGTCCAATGCCGTATGCAGCTTGGCCCTTTTGCAGGCTGCGATTAGCTCTAGGAGAAATTTGCTTTGAAATAAAGGTTCTCCGCCGGAAAAAGTGACACCGCCCTTACTTTGCTCGTAAAAGAGCAGATCCTTTTCCACTTCTTCTAGCACTTCCTCTACCGTCATCTGCTGGCCGCAAAGCTCTAAAGCATTAGAAGGACAAAGCTTTGCCCCCTCAAAATTAGTATTATTATTTTTATAACCCTCGAAGTTTTCCTTTTCATGCTCAGCGGGCTGCTCTTGATTTAAATCTTGGCAATTCCCACAGTTAATGCATCTAGTTGCGGTATAAAACACCTGGGGCTCAATGCTCAGGCTTTCCGGATTATGGCACCACTTGCAGGCCAGTGGGCAGCCTTTAAGAAAGATGGTAGTTCTAATGCCGGGGCCATCATGAATGGAATAGCGCTTAAGATCAAAAATTGTCCCCTCTTTATGCATTTTTATCACTGCCATTTAGAAAATCTGGAGCTGCAAATTTCTCCAGCACAATTTCAAGACCGTCCTGCAGATGCTTTTGATAAATTTCTTGAGCCAATTTTTGATCCTTTTCTCTGATAGCCAAAACTAAACTGAGCAGTTCCTCAATATTGGCCTCTATGTTTTTGATCTCGTATTTAACCAGCATATTGATCCGATAGATGCTGTCTCTAATGCTGTTGTAAAACTTTTCAATCCTGGAGTTGTTGTAAATATTAATCAGGTAGGTATGAAAATCTAAATCCAGCTGCTCATGGCGGGCCTGGTTTTTCGCTTCAGCCCTCATCTTTAAAATGATCTCCTCCAGAGAAAAGGAGTATTCCCAGCTTTTATCCTGCTTGAATATCTCTAGCAGGGCATTAATCTCTAATAGGCTTCTTACTGCGAAGACTTCTCTGACATCTTCTTGGTTGAGATCACTGACACGGATATTATGGCGGTAGTTATCGCTTAACAGTCCCTCATCATGGAGGCGGTGAAGTGCAATCCTGATCGGCTGACGGCTCATTTCCAGATCTTTTGCCAATTCACCTTCCGCCAAAGACTCTCTTGGAGCATAGCTGGTATTAAGTATTTTCTCTTTAATCTTTTGGTAGGCAATTTCAGACATCGTGCTGTTACTTTTTACTGCCATTTTTCCTTGCACCTCTGCTTAAATCAAAATAATCTATAAATTTATTTGAAAACAACAAATCCATTAAGCTGATATAAATTTATTATCCTGAAGTTAGCATCTTATGGCAAATAGTCAAGATTTTTTGCCGTTGTCCTGTTTGTCCCCTGTTAACCGATTGTATGAATTATCTTTTTTTACTCTCTGGCATTAAATGATTAAGAGATTTTAATAAATTTTGGAAAAATGAAACCATCTACTGAAAAATTTCTTTGTTAAGTAGATGGTTTATTTATTAAAGTGTCGGCAAGCGATAAAATGCTTAACCCTATCAATTAGTCAGTGCTGGTGAACTTGGGTGTGCATCTTATCTGCTATGAAGTTTGGTAAAATTTAGGCAGTTTTTAAGCTAAAAAAGAACAGCTTTTGAATTGAAAAAAGAACAACATCACGGCAGAGAAAGAAAAATATATAGAACCTGAAAAGTATAATTTTTTCTTACCTTTAGGAGCTTTTTTGCCCCTTTGGTTTATAATCTAGCATTTACCTGCTTAAACAATAAGATTGGCTGAGCCAAAAAACTGATAGCCTCTTTTTGGGGTAGCGCTTCCTCCCCGCTGAAAGTTAAAATCTACTCCATAATGCTTTGAAGCCACAGCATAATGGCAGAGGGCTATTCCCATATCTACTCTGGTAAGTTTATATACAAGCGACATGGGTGGCTTTAGTATTTGCCGGTAAACTAAAAGTCTCTCCGCTGTTTTCTCAAAATACCAGGGTTGTATATTCATTCCCGAGGGAGCCAGGTGGATTGCTTTTATTCCCTTATCTTCTCTATCGTTTGTTATTTCAGCAATATCTTTACGTTTAAATTCCGACAGTTCACGGTTTGGCGATCCATCGACCTTACCAAAGGCAAGGATAATAATATCACTAGATTTGCGCTCTTTGCTTGTCTCCTTTGATCCGCCAAGCCATACACCACCTAGTCCACGGCTGTTCAGCCATAGCATCAGCTGCTGGCCGATAAAGCCCGCATTTTCTTGTTCTCCTTCCCTGCTCTGGCCGCTGATGACCAAATAATGTGGTGCCTTGACATGAAAGATTCCCTTGGTTTCAGTTGCAAAGCGATATGTCAGGGGCAGATCTGGAAATAGTGGTTCAAAGCCCTGAATAACTTCTTCTACTTCCTTTAACTCCTCTAGACTTAATTGCTCCTCAAGGTATTTTCGACAAGCCTTTCGCTGGTAGATTGAATTATATAAATCCATAAATCCCTTCCTCTTTGTTAACTGTCATTTGAATATCCTTGTCTATTAACAGCTCTTTTCTTATCTTCTTCTAATATTTAGAAATCTCACAATTGTCTCTCTCAAAATTCCTATGTTAAGAACATTCATTCTACCAGTTTTTTCGTAAATTTTTGGCGGTTGCCTAACTTAAAAGACAAGGCAAGAAAAATGAACCCCCACCTTGCTTTCTTTATCCGGGCAAATCTCTGCTTAACCACACCATTGCAGCAGCAGTGCACTCCTCGTCTCATTCAGGAGGGTAAAACTATTATGAAATCAAAAGTAAAAGGATTAGACAGGCTTCTTTTGCTAGGTTTAGCTCAATTTAAACAAAGAAAGAGCCAGAATTAAAAAATAATTCTAGCTCTTAATTTTTGGTGGAGACGAGGGGGATCGAACCCCTTACCTCTTGAATGCCATTCAAGCGCTCTCACGCGATATACGGGAAACCACCCCAAAAACCGAAAGGTTTTCGACGGTGGTTTCCTTGCACGATACTGCAAACACTTGATAAATCAAGGTTTTTGCGATTTGTCAGCTGTTCTTTGCAGGTA
>CAZUWY010000073.1:0-1339 GCA_964624395.1 uncultured Mageeibacillus sp.
AAATTAAACATCCAATTTAAAGTATGCTTTTAATACTTTCGGCATTTTTAGAGAATCATCTGAAAAATTAAAGCTGCAAGATAATAAACAGCAAAAATAATGGCCAAAATAAAAAAGCCTGTAAGTTTATGTGACCGGCTTTTTTGTTATTGCTTGCCCTTGCCCTCTAAGAATGACTTCAAAGCTAAAATTGCTTCTACCTCATCAGCTCCTTCAGCCAGAAGAGAAATCTTATCGCCGGGCATAATACCAAGTGAAATAACACCCAAAAGACTTTTGGCATTGGCCTGGCGTTCATCTTTCATCAGGTAGATACTGGCGGAAAAGGCCGAAGCCTCGTGAACCAGATGGGCAACAGTAGACTCAACTTTTGCTTCAGCTTGAAGGGCAAAGATTGCTGTATCCTTTTGCATATCATCCTCCGTAAAAATCTTTGGATAAAAAGCAACAGATAAATGGCAAAAATGCTCATATATCTGATTTGAGTATAGTTTTGCCCATCTCTTTTTTCAACTAAAGAAGGAAACCTGGAAGCATTTCTGAGCTATTCCATAGCAAATTGCTCCAATTGATATATCTTTTCTATCAAATTGACTAAGAAAGATTAAAGATAGATTAATGAAATAGGGGTAAATCCAAGCGCATCAAAAGTGCATCATCACCTGTGTCCTGGTAATAGCCTTTTCTTCTGCCATAGCAGTAAAAGTCAAAATCTTTATAAAGACTGATAGCGGGACTATTAGTCACTGCCACCTCAAGCATAATGATCTCCATCGCTCTGGCTTTAGCAAGCTTAATCATCTCTGAGAGTAAAAGTCTTCCTACCCCCTGCCCTCTGGCCTCGTCTTTAACTGCCAAGTCATAGATATCCATAATATCGTCAAAGGGACAGGCAGAAATAAAACCAATTATTTGTTCATCTCTTTCTGCCACCAGATAAATTAGAGCATAGGGACTTTTATTCTCTGCCTCTTCAAGATCTCTTGTTAGAGCAGAAGTTCCGCTCTTCTTATTAAAAGCTTCTAAGTAGATAGCAGAAATAAAAGGTATATCAGAAAGCTTAGCAGTTCGAATCTTAATATCTGTCATATTACTTAAATCTTTTTTGTATTAATGTTTTTCATTCTCTCCGCCTGAGAAAGAGATAAGTACTCAGGCAGCAACTGAAAGGGATCACCCAGATCTCCAGCCAGATATTTAACCTTGGCAAGTCTAGCCAGAACAGAAGCTCTTACTGTCCAAAGTTCAGGATTGGTCCAGATCAAGTTATCTGATCTATAATCTGTAGGCAATGCTTCTTTCATGGCCGGTAGGCCATCTCCCACAATAACTATTTTTT
>CAZUWY010000073.1:1439-3116 GCA_964624395.1 uncultured Mageeibacillus sp.
TTATAGCCAAGGTTTAAATTAGTTTCAACCAGAGGAATATCTTCCTGGCACAGGGCAATTGATAAAGATTTTCCCGATGTATCGGCAGCAAGTACCAGCATAATTAATCCTCGAAAGTAAAAGCTTTTTCTAAATCTCTTTCATCCTGCCAGCTTATACTTATCTGACGCAAATTATCCCCTTTTCTCTCTAGGCTGATCCAAATGCTGCTCTTAGGCAAAGCCTCTTTAACTCTATCTGCCCATTCCACAGCCACAATGCCCCTTTCTTCGAGGTATTCATCAAAGCCTAGCTCATACCATTCATTAGCGTCCAGCAGGCGGTAGGCATCAAAATGAAAGAGAGGAATGCCTCCCTCTTTGGCCTCGTGATCTCGTAGTAAAGTAAAAGTGGGACTGGCTATCTGTCCTTTGATAAAAAGCTTTTCTGCCAGCCCGCTGACAAAAGCAGTTTTTCCAGCACCTAAATCACCAGAGAGAGCCAAGACATCACCGGGTCTCAGCATTGTGGCAAGTCTTGCTGCCCAGTTTTTTGTCTCTGTTTCTGAACTGCTTAAGATGGAAAATGTTTTTTTCATTTGCCTCATAAATATCTAACAGTAAAGGCTGGCGGAAGATAAGATGTGAGATCTATCTTCCTGCCAGCCATTATGATCATAAATGTCTTGTGCGTGAAATCAGCGTTTAGAGAACTGAGAAGCTTTACGGGCTTTTTTCAGACCGGGCTTCTTTCTTTCTTTAATCCGAGAATCACGGGTTAAAAAGCCGGCATCCTTCAAGGGCTTTTTATACTTCTCTTCATCAGCCTCAACCAGGGCTCTGGTAATGCCGTGACGAATAGCACCAGCTTGCCCAGAGATACCACCGCCTGTGACATTAACCACGATTGAGTATTTATCAATAGCATTAACTTCATTTAGCGGCTGACGCACAATATAGCGCAAGGTCTCTAGGTCCAGATAATCGTTTAAATCCTTGCCGTTAACAGTAATATCTCCCTTACCGGGATAAAGACGGACACGGGCGATTGATCTTTTACGTCTGCCGGTGCCATAAAAATATTCACTTTTCTTTGCTGCCATTATTTATCTCCTTTAAAGCTTACAGCTCAATGCTTTCAGGCTGCTGAGCGGCATGCGGATGCTCCGGGCCGGCATAGACCTTGAGCTTTCTATACATCTGACGTCCCAAAGTGTTCTTGGGCAGCATTCCCTTGATAGCCTGTTCCAGTATTCTCTCCGGATACTTGGCCATAACCCTTTTATAGGGAATCTCTTTAAGCCCACCCGGATAACCGGAATGTCTGCGGTAAATCTTTTGTTCTTCCTTGTTGCCCGTCACCTGAATCTTTTCAGCATTTACAACAATGACAAAATCACCGGTATCGACAAAAGGGGTAAATTCTGGCTTATGCTTGCCGCGCAAGATGCTGGCAATACCAGTGGCCAGACGGCCTAAAGTCTTGCCCTTGGCATCCACCAGAAACCATTTGCGTTCGACCTCGCCATCTTTGGCAAAATATGTCTTCATGGAATCCTCCTAATACTTCTTCAAAAAGAAGCTTTCACTTCTTAAGACATGCCTTCTTTAGGCATGCCAAGCTATCTTAGCAAGCAAAAAAATAAATGTCAAGAATAATTTTGAAATACTTAACCAAAGCTGGATAATTTGATCATTT
>CAZUWY010000074.1:0-3095 GCA_964624395.1 uncultured Mageeibacillus sp.
TATGCTATCTTCTAGATAGAAAGCTGATTTAAGTCTTTCCTGGTGAAGATATCTTTTACCAGATGGTATTAGCAATATTTATCTGCGAGGTGAACTATGAGCAGCAGCTGGAAGCAAAATCTTAAAAGACTGAAAAATAAGGGGGCAGTCTATGCGGATGTCCGCTACTTTCCCAAAGAGGAAAGCAGTTTTTTGCATATGTTTAATAGTAATTTATTAGATTTTTCCCGCCAGCAAGAAAGTGGCTTTGGCGTCCGTGTCCTTTATGAGGGAGCCTGGGGATTTGCCGCCTCCTCTGATCTTAAAGATAAGGACTATGTTTTCAATAGTGCATTTGAAAATGCAAAAGCTGCCTCCCGCAGATTAAAACAAAAAGTAAGGCTGGCGCAAAAGGAAGTGTGGCAGGGAGAGTTTGCCAGCCCCTGCGCTCAGGATCCATTGGCAATTGAAATTAAAGAGCAGATGGATCTGGTTAAATGGCTGGATGAGAAACTAGATCAGCCAGGAGTTTTGAATCGGCAGATTGTGATTGAAACGAATAAAAAAGAAATAGAATACTACGATACAGAAGGCGCTGAAATCAAAAAGATCATCACGGATATCTATCCTAGTATCGAGGTCATGGGGCTTGATAGGGATAATATCATGCAGCAAAGGAAATATTTGCCCCCGCGCCTCTTTGACAGCAGAGGCTGGGAAGTCATGAATAAAGAGATCTGGGGCCAGAAGGCGGAACAAATTGTCAGTGAAATCAATTTGCTGCTTCAGGCATCCACTTGCCCCCAAGATAAGCGTTCTGTCATTTTACTCCCGGATATGATGTTTTTGCAGGTGCATGAGACAATCGGCCATCCGCTTGAGCTCGACCGCATATTAGGTTATGAACTGTCCTTTGCCGGCGGTTCTTTTGTCCGTCTGGAGGATTTCGGCCAGCTCAGATATGGATCTGAAAAACTCAATTGCCGGGCAGATGCAACCATTAACAACTCGCCCGGAAGTTTTGGCTTTGATGATGATGGGGTAGCTTGCCAGAACTGCCTACTCATAGACCAAGGTATTTTGGTCGGGGCTATTTCTTCCCGCCAAAGTTCACTGGAGGCCAACGAGAAAATAGGGAAAGAGGTTTTTGCCGGCAGTGGCGGAGCCTCAAGATCAACTTCCTTTTACCGCATGCCGATAGATCGCATGACCAATATAAATATTGATCCCGGCGAGGATGGAAGCCTGGAAGATATTATCCGTGAGACGGAAAGAGGAATAATCCTGAGCGGGGATAAGAGCTGGTCAATAGGCTCCAACCGAGAACATTTCCATTTTGCCACCGACATAGGCTGGCTGGTAGAAGACGGTGTTAAAAAAGGCGTGGTTAGAAATACATCCTATGGTGGAGACACCTTGGAGTTTTACCGTAATTTGACTGCAGTGGGAGATGCCTCAACCTGGGAGTTGCAATATGTCGATAATTGCGGCAAGGGCATGCCCTCGCAGATCATGCAGCTAGGCCACGGCATACCTGTCTGTCGCTTTGATGATGTAAAGGTGGGCAGTTGAGATGGAAAAGAAAATTAAAGAAAACTTGTATCAGCTGAGAGAATATGGCCTGAGTAAAAACGCAAAATTTAGTCTCCTCTGGCATTATGAGGACAGCCATTTTATCCGCTATGCCAATTCCGGCATTTCACTCAATACCAGTGAAAGACTAAATCGTCTCTTTATTACTGTCTACGGGCAAAATAAGATGGCAGAAAGCAGCCTTATTTTAGATCCAGACAATCAAGAGCTGATGAAGAGGATGTTTGACGAGGCCTTGCTGATGCTGGAGAGTGCCGCAACGCTAAGCTTCCAGCCAAATCTATATGCTGGCAGTGGCTTTTTTGACCAGCGCTGCTATGACCCACAACTGGCAGATTTAAGCAAAGATGAAATGATAGATTTTGTCAATCAGGCCAGTAGAGATCTGGAAACAGAAGATATTATGCTCTCTGGAAACTTCAGCAAGGGTGTAACTATGCTCGGACAGATTAATTCTTTGACTGAAGAGGTGGGCTTTTGGGCCGCAACTGATGCCCAGATTACTTTGGTTCTTTCCTCAGTCCAAGATAAATGGGAAATAAATGCTGAGCAATCAGCGGTTAGAAAAGCAGATTTGAATGCTCAAGCCCTGCATGAGCAATTAAGCTTCATGACCGCTGCCTATCTCAATTCTCCTACGCTAAAGCTCCCTTTGGGCCGATACAGAACGGTTTTCGGGCCAGCTGCAATAGCAGAATATTTGAGCATGCTGGAATATATAGGTTATGACGGAGATATGGTTTTGAGAAAAACCGGCATGCATAAAAAGGAAGATCTGGGCCAAAAGATATTTTCAGCTCAGTTTAATCTTTACGATGATCCCGATGCCCTTGCGACTTTTGCCTTTTCTCATGATCTGCAGGGCAGGAAAAGAACTAAAAAAGCTCTTTATGAGCAAGGTGTATTTCAAAACTTTACTATCAGCCAAAGACTGGCAGATGAATTTAAGGAAACTGCCAATGCGATGGAGGTTCTTGATACCAATCTTGTTATGTCCACAGGAGATCAGCAAGTAAATGGATTTGACGAGATTAAAACTCTTGCTGCGGAAAAGGACATACTCTATATCCCCTATCTCCATTATTCAGGAGTTGTCAATAGCTCAGAAGGCCTGGTGACCGGTTCCAGCCGCTTTGGTGCCCTCCTGTTCAGGCAGGATGGCAGTATAGAGGTTCCCTACAATGTTAGGTTTACAGTCAAGCTGGCCGATATATTTGGGGACAATCTTCTTTGGCTTGCCAGGGACGCCACCGCCTACAATATATCCAGCAGCTATGGCATGAGAAGTCCGGATGCAATCTTGCTACCTAAATACATGGCTGTCGAAGATGTTAGAATCTCTCATTCCAATGACAGCTATTAGATTTTAATCAGCTGCTGGCAAAAGAGGTTTAAAAGTAAGAGGCTGCCTGCAGACATCTTTTGATGTTGGCAGGCAGCCTTTTTAATTCTAGGTAATCAATTTAAGAACTCAACTTTCCCACCACATAAGTGGTGAATGAACCTTGAAAAATGAATATAAT
>CAZUWY010000075.1:0-3043 GCA_964624395.1 uncultured Mageeibacillus sp.
AACAACAGACTTGCGGTCCTTCTGTAACCGCTTTATATAACATAAATATATCACAGGGGGAAGGCTCAGTCATTGTTTTACACTGCAGATCCTACTTATAGTTTATCGCAAAAAGAGATTAGATATTAAATGCCAATTCCCAAAAACAAGATGAAATCAGCTGATCGACAGCCGGAAAACACCGGCAGCTCAACTAAAAACAGATTTTGAATTGAAAGGGCATACAAAGATTAACCACTCTTCAAGATGAAACAATCGGGCAGCTTGCAATAAAAACTGACTGGTTATTAATTGAGTTAAAATTTTGTCGCTCTGGATTGAGGATGAAATTGGGTGCAAATCATGTGCATGAGGCTGCACAGTGAAAAGTAAAAACTCCTGTGACGTAAGGGTCACAGGAGTTTCATCTTGGTTGCGGAGGAGGGATTCGAACCCCCGACCTCCGGGTTATGAGCCCGACAAGCTACCAGCTGCTCTACTCCGCGATATATTGGTGCTCGTGGCCGGACTCGAACCGGCACGGGGTTTAATCCGACGGATTTTAAGTCCGGTGCGTCTGCCTGTTCCGCCACACGAGCGACACCTTTCTGCGTGCTTCAATAATCTACCACCAGACAATGGTCTTGTCAAATAAAGTTGAAAAAGATACACAAATAAGTTAGATAGGTATCTTGGCAAAAAACAGATTGAGATTATATGAAAAAAGCCCCCGTTTTTGGCGGAGGCTTTAGCATTTAACTAATTTTAATCAAAACAGGCTGCTGATCAAATCAATCAGGTTGTACCTGCTGAAAAGAGTGACCATGACTAAAGAAACAACAGACATTATCTTAATCAAGATGTTAAGAGATGGACCCACGGTGTCTTTTAAGGGATCACCGATGGTGTCTCCGATAACAGCGGAGCTGTGCGCATCGGAGCCCTTGCCATGTCCTTTAAGGCTGCCGGATTCAATGTATTTCTTGGCATTGTCCCAGGCGCCGCCCATATTACTGGTAGACAAAGCCAGCATGACAGCGGAGAGAGTAGAGCCGATCAAAAGTCCGCCCACAAATTTCACGCCAAAGATAAAGCCAAAAATCACTGGAGCGCCAACTGACATCAAGGCAGGGATTCTCATTTCTTTAAGAGCTCCCTGTGAAGCTATGGCAATACAGCTCCTGTAGTCGGGATCAGTACTGCCATCCAAAATCCCCTTAATCTCATTAAACTGACGACGTACTTCGTTCACCATTTCGCCAGCAGTTCTGGTGACGGCATTGATCAAAATACCTGAGAATAAGAAGGGCAGAGCTGCACCGACTAGACCGCCAACTAAAGTCAATGGCTCAACCAGATTCAAAGCCAAAACCTCGTCTGCCGGTGTGAAGGTAAACAGATAGGAAACAAGCATAGAAAGTGTAGCTAATGCTGCTGAGCCAATAGCCAGACCCTTGCCTATAGCGGCGGTGGTGTTGCCAACTGCATCCAGCGTGTCGGTAATTTCTCTGACACTTTCATCGAGTTCGCTCATCTGAGCGACTCCGCCGGCATTGTCTGCAATCGGACCGTAGGTGTCAACCGAGACAGTGGCGGCAACAAAGGAGAGCATACCGGTGGCGGCCATCGCCACGCCGTAGAGGCCGGAAACAGCATAGGACCCCAAGATGGCGATACCGATGGTTGCTACTGGTGCCATAGTAGATTTATAACCGACGGCCAGTCCCTCGGTAACCGTCAGAGCGGGTCCCTGCAGGGTTGCTTCAGCAATTTCTAGCGTCGGACGATAGTCGTAGCTGGTGAAATATTCAGCAAAAAAGCCAATCGCAATTCCGGACAGAACTCCCAAACCGGCTGCAACCCAGGGAGACAGATAGCCGATGGCAAAACCTGCACCTTTGATATCTTCTGCCGACATATTACGGAAGAGCAGGAAGGTAATGAAGAAACCAGCCACCATCGTAAGACCGGCTGAAAGATAGGTTGAGCTGTTCAGTTCCTTATGTGGAAAATCTGAGATAGATTTTCTGCCCAGCAAAATTGCTGTGCCGATAACACATGAAATTAAACCGCCTGCGGCTAAAAGCAGAGGGAAATACATCATTTTATTAAGCATGTCAGCACTGAAAACGGAGTGGTGACTGCGGAAGAGCTCACTGGCTAAAATCATGGCGGACATGATTGCACCCACATATGATTCAAGCAGATCAGCGCCAAGTCCAGCCACATCACCAACATTATCACCGACATTGTCAGCTATTGTAGCAGGGTTTCTGGGATCATCCTCCGGGATACGGGCCTCGGTCTTACCAACCAGATCAGCGCCCATATCAGCTGCCTTGGTGTAGATGCCTCCGCCAACACGGTTGAACATGGCAATGACAGAGCAGCCAAGAGCGTAGCCTGAAAGTGTAATAGTAAATGAAACAGGAAGTCCCCACCAGTTTGTGACGGCTACCTCATCAATTAAGGATTGGTACTGTCCCAGAATTACGCCGAAAAGCAAATAGACAATAAAAATCCCCAATAAGGCAAATCCCGCTACACTAAGTCCCATAACAGACCCGCCCCTATAGGCAAGCTGCAAAGTCTGACCGAGACTATTGGTAACCCGGGCGCGATTGGTAACACGCACATTGGCGTAAGTTGCAATTCTCATCCCCACCCAGCCAGCAGCTCCAGACATTACAGCACCAAGCAGGAAGGCAACCGCCATTTCCCATTGGATTGCAATGCCCAAAATTACCGCCAGTAAAATTGCGATCTTGGCAACAATCTTGTATTCGTAGACGACGAATGTATTAGCGCCCTCACGGATTGCAGCAGCTATGCGCCGCATATTTTCTTCGCCCTCATCCATACGCTTAACGAAAAAGAAGTTAAAAACAGAATAGGCAAGCCCCAGTACAGAAGCGAACAGGAGCAAAACCAAAGCCAGTGTCATTTCCACCCTCCCCAAAAAAATAATTCAAAATTTTATCAATAATTTCTTATCGCTATGATAATACTGTTTTAATTGCCGATTAGCAAGCTTACGGGACGTGCTTTATCGGGTCTCAGAGCA
>CAZUWY010000076.1:0-2752 GCA_964624395.1 uncultured Mageeibacillus sp.
GCCAGCCTGTCTTCTTCTGTGCGCAGGGGCGGATTGACTTTAGCATAGGTGTTAAAGCCGCGGATCGCTTCTTCTGTCAGCGTAAAATAGTGGGGGCAGCTTTCTGCTGTCACTTTAACACCTCTTTTTTTAGCAGCACGGATAATTTCCACTCCCCCAGCAGTACTGACATGGGCGATATGGACCCTGCAGCCCAAATATTCCGCAATCCTAGTGTCCCGGTCAATCATTATGTCTTCGGAAATAGAGGGAATCCCCTTCAAGCCCATTTCAGTTGACACTAGCCCTTCATTGCAGACCCCGTCTTTAGCAAGATCGAGATCTTCACAGTGAGAGATGATTATGCGATCAAAAAAGGTAGCATATTCCATTGCCTTTCTCATCATATCGGCAGACTTTACCGGCAGACCGTCATCCGAAAAGGCCACCGCACCAGCTTCTGCCATCAGGCCGATCTCAGCCAGCTCTTCGCCCATTTGCTTCTTGCTGGCAGCGCCAATTGGCAATACCTTGCAGTAACCAGCCTGATTGGCCTTGTCAATCATATAGCGGATGACAGGTACACTGTCTGCCACCGGATTTGTATTTGGCATAGAGGCTACAGCTATAAATCCGCCATGCGCCGCTGCTTTGCTGCCGCTGATAATATCTTCTCTGTATTCATAACCCGGATCCCTAAGATGCACATGGGCATCTATGAGGCCGGGTAAAACAGTAAGCCCTTGGCCTTCTAGGCTTAGCTCGGCTGGAGAGTATAATTCTTCCACAAACTTTCCCTCACTAATGAAAAGATTAATAATCTCGCCGCTTTGCCAGTCCTTGACATTTCTAATCTCAATACTTCTGTATTCTGGATAATTATTTCTCATAACTGCTCCTCTGCTTTTTGCAGCTGCTCAAGATTTCTTCTGGCATTCAAAAGAAAGAGAACTGCCATGCGCACAGCGACACCGTTGGCCACCTGCTCGTGGATGACGGAATGATCATGCTCATGGATAAAAGTTGGCATTTCCACCCCGTGATTACAAGGACCCGGATGCATTATGATGGCATCAGGCTTTGCCAGCTGCAGGCATTCACTGTCGATGCCAAAGAAATGTGCATACTCGTTGACAGAAGGAAACAGGGCGCTTCTTTGCCGCTCCAGCTGTACGCGCAGACCCATGATTACATCCACATCGCTGCACGCTTCTTTGACATCGTGGCAGACCAGGCAGGGCATCTTGTCTAGGAATCTGGGCACCATCGTGGGCGGCGCCGCTACTCTGACCTCAGCTCCAGCCTTGGCAAGTCCCCAGACATTAGAGCGCATTACTCTGCTATGGGAAGCATCTCCGATGATGGCTACTTTTAAGCCCCTGATGGAACCTTTGTACTCAATCATTGTCATCATGTCCAAAAGTGCCTGTGTGGGATGCTCATTCATCCCGTCACCAGCGTTGACTATAGAAGCATCTATTCGGGAGGACAGATAATGAGGTGCACCTGACTGAGGATGACGCATGACCAGGATATCTGTCGACATCATCTCCAAAGTTTTAGCCGTATCAAATAAAGTTTCACCTTTTCTGAGGCTGGAATCACTGGCCCCTATGCTGGAGCTGGTAGCCCCCAGATACTTACAGGCCATGTCGAATGAGAGGCGGGTGCGGGTTGAATTTTCAGCAAAGAAAGTTATAACTGAACGGCCCTGTAAATGAGCAGTCTTTTTAGTCTGTACGGAAAGAATGTTTTTCATCACGAATGCAGTATCCAAAATGAGCTGAATTTCTGCATTATTCAATTCCTGCATGCCCAGTAAATGCCTGGAGGATAGCTGTCTGGCAGCCTCTTCATGTGGTTTTAATAGTTTTCTTTCTTCAATTGTCAGCGGTTGCACTTTAGCCATCAATCTCCTCCAGTTCCCCCAGCTCAACTATTTCTTGACCGTCATATTCTTTGGTTGAAACAGAGATGAATTCTTTCATTGAAGTGGGCACATTTTTGCCCACATAATCAGGCCTCAGAGGCAGTTCGCGATGGCCACGGTCAATCATCACAGCCAGCTGAATGGAATTAGCCCTGCCCATGTCAAAGAGAGCTTCAATGGCAGCTCTGACAGTGCGACCGGTAAAGAGTACATCATCTACTAGAATAATGGTCTTGCCGTTGACATCGAAGGGCAGATTGGTGCTGTGAACCACGGGATGTTCAGTCAGAAGAGAGAGATCATCTCTGTAAAAAGTGATGTCTAATTCTCCTTCCAGAGGTCTTTTTTCTTCGATCGCTTCGATCTTATCCGCCAGTATTTTTGCCAGAGGCACTCCCCGCCTCTGTATACCTACCAGGACCAGATTTTCAACTCCGCGATTCTTTTCTAGGATTTCATGGGCGATACGTGTAAGGGCGCGGTCCATCGCTTCTTTGTCCATCAAAGTGGATTTAATCCGCATGCTGTCCTCCTTTCGGGGCCAAAAAAAGCCCGCTGCCTGGATGACAGAAGGTTCTCAAAAGTTTGGCCAAAGACAGCCTGTTCGATTGATCATCCTTCCAGCCTCACAGGACTGATTAAAGTCTGATATCTTTATTAATCTTAATAGAAAATTATGATCTTAACAAGCAGATAATTACAAATTTTTGAAAAATTGCCCCGCCACTTGCCAAATTTGGCTTTTTTCTCTAGTATAAGCAAGCATGGGAGCGTAGCTCAGCAGGGAGAGCACCTGCCTTACAAGCAGGGGGTCATCGGTTCGAGCCCGGTCGCTCCCACCAA
>CAZUWY010000077.1:0-2724 GCA_964624395.1 uncultured Mageeibacillus sp.
AGAAATTATAAGAATGAGTTTCTCAGCAAAGAGCTGGTAGCAGGGCTAGTACCTATTTCTACTACATCTGGTTTTGAAATTCCTCTTGGCGATATTTCAGATGCCTATGAAATCACCTATACAACAAGACTTATTCGTCCGGACGGGGGCGGCACGCATGAGATAAAAAACTCTGCCGGCCTAAGACATGAGGATGGTGAAAATGACATTGCGCCTGTTAAAAAGGCAATCAACTGGTCTGAAAATATTCCCACCATTAAAAAGAAAGGTGTGCTTTCTGCAAGTGATCCCCAGATCATTGATTGGGAGATTAAGTATAATTTCAATCTGGAGAATTTGGGTAGTATAAATTTGACCGACGTATTAGATTACGGTGAGATTATTGAAAGTTCGATCAAAGTCTATCAAGTAACCAGTGTCGATGCAGAAGGAAATATTCTTGCGTCGACGGAACTTGAAAACTTTCCGTTTGTAAAGGATCAAAATGACAATCTGGTTTTTCCTTTAGATGCAGAAGGAAAAGGCTACTATATTCGTTTTTCTTCAGATGTTCCCATTGGATTAAAGGGCGATGTCACTAACACTATTACTGATGATGTAGCTGATGAGCCAAACTCAGACTCTGCCAGTGTTGAGGTTGATACAATTCCCACCGGAGGTAAAATTGGTCAGCAAAAAGTTGATAAAGACGGTAATCCCTATATAGACTGGACAATTACCTTAAACCCTGAAAGAGTTTCGGCAGGAAAAGTTAGACTGGCGGATATCTTTGATCCTGAACTTCTAAGCTTTGATCCAGCTGATACGAACTCCTACCGTTTGGTTCGTCACGATTCTGCTGGTAACGAAGAGGAGGTTCCGACTGGCTATACAGTTTTACCCTATACTGATCCTCAAGATCCGACTAGATCCGGCTTTGAATTGCAAATAGATCATATTGGCAATAGCATGTATACATTCCATTATATAACCTATTACACCATGAAAGGTATGCAGGAACCTTATTTAGCTAACGATGCTGAGATATTTTTCCTCCATGAAGATGGTACAGGCATAGGAGGGGGTCAGGAGCCAATCACGGCTACAATAGAAGGTCCGATCTCCAGCATTAGTAAAGAAGGCCAGTATTTTACAAGTGAGGATAAAACCGAACAGAGAATTGCCTGGCGTATTCTTTTTAATGAAAGCAAAATAAAGCTGCCGATAGGCACTCTAATCACTGACCAATTTACTTCAGGGAATTTTAGCTTTATTGCCGGCAGCTTAACTGTCTTAAGCCTTGCTGAGGAAGAGAATCAGCAAGATATCCCACTGGTTGAGGGTGATGATTTTAGCTTTGAGCTTAAATATGAAAGTGGAATCGTTGTCGGCTTTGAGATCGTATTGCTTGAAGAAACTAAAAGAATTATCGAGCTGAAATACGAAACTACAGTCGATAGTGCTAATGAAGATCATTTAAACGAGGTGGAATTTAAATGGCACAACAAAACTGAAACGGCTGAGAAGAAAGTGCCTGCGCGTAAGCCAGGGATCAGCAAAGCTGCAGAAATTATAATTGATGCTGACGGCAACAAGACTATCAACTGGGAGATCACATTTAACACTGCAAAGAATGTTCTCAATAATGTTGTCATTAAAGATAGCTGGGATCCTGAAAGAGAATTAAGCTACCAAGATATCAAATTATATAAAGGCGACAGCACAACCGCTATGGTAGCACCTACTGACTATACAATAACTCAAAATAACAAATATTTTGAAATACATATTGATAAAATTGATGCTGTTCCTTATAAAATAAAATACTCCACTATCCTGAGCGCTGAAGATGAAGTAGATGATATTTCAAATAAGGCGGAGATCTCTTTTGACGGGGGTAAGGAAGATCCTGTCTCAAAGACAATAGGGAAATCTACTCTGACGGTAGAAAAGGAAGTAAAGGATGTAAATGGAAAAAAGAAAATAAATAAAGATGTTGATCCCCCTACCATTCCCTGGCAGATTAAGGCCAATGCTACAGGTGGCAAGTATCTTAAGACTTTGGAAAATGCGCTCTTAGAAGACACAATCCCAGCAGATCAAAGGCTGAAAGCTGGTTCAATTGTGGTCAAGAAAGTAACAATAAATGGTGATTATTCTGCCAGTAGTTTACAAGACATAACCGCTGATCTTCAGGCTAATGCGAAGATAAATACTGCAAGCAACTCTTTTTCGATTAATCTTCCAGATGGAGCTTTCCAGTATTTGATTAGCTTTGAGACTGAAATCTTAACCTATCCTTCAGTAACAAAAATTGACAATAAAAGCTATCCGGATAAATACACCAATGAAGCAAAATTGACCAATAATCATGGGGATGAGGATAAAAAAGAAGAAGTAACAGCTGCTGCCGATATTGATTATTTTGGCAAGGATAAATCCGGCTTAGCCGATAAAACGGGCGCACAAAATGATGATACCGAAAATATCGACTGGCAAGTTACAATCAATGCAGAGGGTTTAGCTATAAATAAGCCTGTCATAACTGACAGCATTTCTAGCAATCAGACATATGTTGAAAACAGTATCAAACTTTGGGAAGTATATGATAAAGATGATCCAAGTAAATGTGTCGCATTCGACACTAATAAGTATGAATTAGTTGTTGTTACAGATCCAGATACCAAAATATCAAGTTTTACCATTAATTTTCTGGCCGCTACCGTGAATGAAGATTTTATCTTA
>CAZUWY010000078.1:0-2695 GCA_964624395.1 uncultured Mageeibacillus sp.
TGCCTCATTTACAGTTATTTCTATTTTACTTTTGCTCAGATGTCTACACCCATCCAAATGATATTTAGTACCTGTTTTTGTTCTGTAGATTGTGACCTCGATCTTATTTCCTTGCTTAGCCCCTTCAGTTGATTTGCTTGTAGATACTGTAGTTGGCTTTGGTGTAGGAGTTGCCTGCTTTTTTGATGATGCAGCAGTTTTACTTGTTGTTGTAGAAGCAATCTGGGCTTTTGTCGTTGTGGTGGTTTTGGATTTGACTTTAGAGGTGGACTTGGATTTTGTTGTAGCGGTGGTGGTCTTAGATTGAGTAGCTGTTGCTTTGGTAGTAGAAGCTGTTACCTGGCTAACTGGAGAAGTTTCTTTTGCTTTGATTTCTTGCCTATTGTCATTGGTTACTACATCTAGCAAAGAAGCATTTACAAAATTATGCCTAAAGGAGAAAAAGAATCCTTCGTCAAAATGTTCGATATCCCTATGATTCGACAAGATATTTGAAGTATTAAGGGAATTCAATAAATCAGGATCGTGAGCTAATAGACCAGTCGATAATATTTGCTTCCTGAATAATTTTATTTGAAGAAGAATATTGAGTAATGGGTCAGTTTTAATTATTTCTGCTTTAGCTTTTTCAATTGACTTGTTGTAAGCTCCAAAAATACTTGCATAATTGTTCTCCCAATGATGATCGGTACCGAAAATTGTTAATGTGGTCAATACAATAACAATAATTACCAGCCAAATTCGCATTAGAAAGAGAAATTTTCGTTTGCTAAATGGCAAAGAAGGTGGTTTAGAAGATTCGTTTTGGATATGTGAGTTCTTATTCATGATTTTTACCCCAAAAGATTCAGATGAGCATCTGAAATACCAAGAAGTATAACAATCAACAGTATTATTGATTACTGTTTTAATCAATATTACATAAATAAAACAAAATCAAAAATTATTCAGTCTGTTTTTTGATTTTCTTAATGATCATCAATTGCTAATTAAACAGTATTAATAGAAGAAGAGGATTTTACGCGGAAAAATGGGCTGGCAATGTTATAATTTAAGAACAAAACCAGCTACTTCTTAATTGCTTTCGGTCTTATAGAAGTAGACGCTGTAAGGGGATTTTCATGAAAAATAAGCGCATAATTTATCTTTTAATCCTGATTATCTTTTCTTTTATATTGCTGGTATCTTGCCAGGCTGATGATACCAGCGACGGTAAACCTGCTTTCAAAGCTCTGGTACTTCCTGACGGCAGTTCCTTGATTACAGACCCTGAAGATTGGGAGCAGATCAAGCAGCTTGATCTGGTTTATGTTTTGCTGCCGGAAGGAAGCGATACCCCTAGGCCGGGTTCGCAGCTAAGATACATAGTCGAAGATGAGATAATGGAATCGTACCCACCGCAGCTAAAGGCCATCAAGATTGAAATCTTGTCTGAGAAAAGCGAACCGATGAAAATAAATCTGGATCTAGCTGTCAGAATTAGAGACCATCTGCCCATGGATACCGTTATTATAGACATTCGTAGCAGCGAGGATTTTGAGCAAGGCCATGTGGTCGAAGCCAGCAATCTTCCTTTTGATCAGCTCAAAGATTCTCCTCCCAGCTATTATGATCCGGAAGCGGTACTGATTGTCTATGGTGCGGAAGAGAAGCAAGCAGCTGAGGCGGCAAAAATTCTTCAGGATTCAGGATTTAACTTAGCTCTGGATGCAGGCAGCTTGGACAATTACTCCGGAGAGCTAGAAGAAGATTAAAAACCTCAGTTAAAATAATCTAGCTAGATTTTCACTGTTCAGATGTACAGATATTATAAAAGATTTGTCTAATTCGTGATCTGCCAAATTAAAGATCAGCCGCTTCTTTTCTTGCCATAAACTCTTGCTGCAGCTGGCGAACTTTCTCAGCCAGTTCCGGCACTGGACCTTCTACCTGGGCCTCGCGAATAACTTCTTCAATGGATAGATTTCTTACTCTGGTAGGCTCAGCTCCCATTTCCTCCAGCCATTTGGCTAATTGCTTGGAGGAACTGGCATAGACAATCCTGCCCAGACCCACCCAGCCGTGAGCTGCAGAACACATGGGGCAATGTTCGCCGGAGGTATAGACTGTAGCTTCTTTTCTTTCCCTTTCAGTCAGATTAGAAGCTGCCCATCTGGCCAGATTAAATTCAGGATGCTGGGTATGATCGCCCCCGGCCACCCTGTTATGATCTTCTGCCAGCACTTGCCCCTCACCAGAAACAAGTACAGAACCAAAAGGCTCATCACCTTTCTCCAAAGCAATTTCAGCCAATTCAACTGCTCTTTCAAGATGCTTCATATCTGTTTTGCTGATCATAAAAATCCTTTCTGTATAATCCCTTCAACCTTAATACTTGATCTTCCAGTTAGATTGCAAATTTAATAAGGCAGGCATTTTGCCTTATAGCTATCTAGTTGATCGCCAGGACAATCTTTTTGAAAACGATTGCTACTCGATCGTGATTACTTCCACCGGGCAGGCTTCACAAGCTTCAATAGCTGAATCTTCTACCTCAGCAGGGATTTCATCAACAATCACTTCGGCTAGCCCCTCATCATCCATCTGAAATACTTCCGGGCAAATTGCTGCACATAATGTGCAGCCTGTACAGCCGTCTCTGTCAATTGATGCTTTCATCTTCAATCATTTCCTCACTTCTATTATTCAAATAAGG
>CAZUWY010000079.1:0-2455 GCA_964624395.1 uncultured Mageeibacillus sp.
TGAATATTACGACGCAGCGGATCCATGGTTCCGCTGCGTCTTGCCCCATCTGTTCCGACATCTTGAATCCGCCATTCCGATAGTAGATCCACTTTAGATGGGCCGTTTATTTCTCCCGTAACGTTCTCGCATTGATGGATAATTGGGGTTTTGACTAAGGTTAATAACATAAGCATTGTGTTCTAGTCGATCATAGATAGCATCACTCATAGTTCTGTTTGCCATCTTCATGGCGCAGCCTTTGAGGTCATATTGGGTACAAAGAATGGTAGATGTTCCATCAGTCAGCTCCCGATCATGGATTAGTTCATACAAGAACTGCGTTTCTATCTCGTCAATTTCTGATAGCATCCAATCATCAATGATAAGCAGATTACATTTCTTAAGTTCCTTGATGTAACGAGTATGTTTTAGATCTGAAGCAAATTTGAGGTCATCTAATAATGATCTCATGCGAGTGAAACGAACACTGTACAGCTTCAAGCAGGCAGACATTCCTAAGGCACAAGCCAGATAGCTTTTGCCACTTCCGGTCGCACCCATAATGACAATATTTCTGCTTTTGTCAACGAAGTCACAGGTTTCTAGTCTCAGCATAATCCCTCTGTCCAACATTCTCCCTTCATCGTAGTCAATTTCAGAAAGAGAAGCTTGAGGCTGCTCGAAAGCAGCTTTTTTGATCAATCTTTGGTGTTTACTGCTGGCTCTCCTGTCTTCTTCACGGTCTACCATTAGAGTCAGCACTTCCTCTACAGTAAGTGTTCCACCCTGTCTTTCCAGAACCATTTCTTTGTAGCACTCTGCCATGCCGGAAAGTCTAAGAGCCTTAAGTTTTGTATATGTTTGATTACTCATTTTGCTTCACCTTTCAAATTTCTGATATATGCATGATCTATACTCGGATCAGCTTTCCTGACAAGGTCAGCCCCTTGATTTTTTAGCTCTGCAAATACTGTTTTTACAAGTTTGTAACTGGGAGCGTCTGTGTAACCTAGCACCTTGGTTGATGTCTGCTCTAATAATTCCTTATTCCCTTTATCTCCAAGCTTTAAGATGCCAAAGCAAGAGCGAAAGCCTTGCTGTGGGATGCGGTATTTTTTAAGCAGCAACTCAATGACCTTTCTGGTTGAAATTCCAATTTGCTCCGCCCAAGACAAGAAGCGGTCCTCATCCCACTCCAGATATTTCTGATGTTTTGGTGGCATGTGATCCAAGATAGTATGATACTGACCCTTTCGTCCTGCTAAACGTTGATGGCTTGTGATTCTAGTATCTCCTTTGAATATTTCAATTAGAGAACTTGTGCGCTTAACACTTAGTTTTTGGCTGATATACTGAAAAGGTACGGAATAGAACATGCCATCTACACTGATGTGATAATTTGGTTGGACGGTTGCGACTTTCCAAGTTGCCATTTCGTACCTTGTTTTAGGCAGATGGGTAAGCAGATCTAGCTCTTCCCCAAAAAGAGTAGCTCTGCTGCCCGTCTTCTTTTGGAAGGCATGCGTATTAAATACATCTACGTACTTCCATACCTCTTCATTAAATTCTTCCAAGGTGAAAAAGGGTTGGTTTCGTATTTTACCTAAGATTTTATTGGCCAGATTTTTGACTGAATTTTCAACATTTGGTTTGTCACGCGGGCGTTTTATGCGCGCCGGTAGTATGAAAGTTGAGTAGTGCTCGGCCAGCTCCTGATAATTTGCCTGAATGTCGGGTTCGCAGTAAGAAGGTTTCTTAATACCTGTTTTCAAATTATCCGGGATAATAGTTTTAGGAACACCGCCAAGATATTCAAATAAATGGATATGTGCAGTAATCCAGGCATCTATATCCATACTGAGGAAGCCTTCAGCGTAACTATATTGGCTATATGACATAGTCGCAACAAAAATATATACGGATACTAATTCTCCGCTGATAGGATTCTTTAGGTATCCAGTTTTGCCAGCCCAGTCTACTTCTACTTCTTCACCCGGAGTACGCTTAATATGCATAGTTGCCCTGTTCTTCTGAGAATAAGCTCGGTAGTGGTCACAATAGCGGGAGTACATGTAGGGTCGTTTACCGTTAGCGTGCGCTCTGTCACAGTACTCTAACCAAAGAAGCTGAAGAGTTACACCAACTTTTCTCAATTCTTTTTCGATGTAGCCTAAGTTAGGCTGTTCGTAATTGCTTTCTATTAACTTTTGGGGGTAAAGTAGTGTTCGGACTTGAGACTCAAGTAAGCCCTGTTTCTGAATTACTTGCCAGCTCAATCCCTGTTCTTTTGCTGTCATTAGAGTATTGCGGACAGTGTTGCGCGAGACGCGCAGAGCAGATGCGATTTGACGCTGACTGAATGACTCGTTTGCCATACGCAAAATCTCTCGATGTTTTGTCATTTTCTGACCTCCTAAAAATATTGCCACTTTCGTGACAACTTATTTTAGCAAGGTATTCGTGGTTCTATTTC
>CAZUWY010000080.1:0-2415 GCA_964624395.1 uncultured Mageeibacillus sp.
CCTAATGATACGAGCATAATTTATGTTTGACAGGAATAATTTATGCCTGTAATATGATGATCGTAATAAGTAGAAGTTCCGCTTCTCACCTTCAGTCCTAAGACGAAAAGGTCAATCTAGATACTATGCCAAGTGCTGGTTTTTTGGAGCGGAACAAATGCCGCTCTTTTTTTGCGGAGAAAGGTAGGATAATTATCGGCAAGCGAAGCAAACACATCATTAATAGAGATATCAGATATTCTCCCGTCAGGCTGATCAATGCAGAGGGGGAAATGGTTGGGATGGTGCCCATTGAAGAGGCTTTATTCCAAGCCGAGGAAAGTGATCTGGATCTCGTTCTCATCTCACCTGATCCCAAGAATCCGGTTTGCAAAATTATGGATTATGGAAAATATGCCTACGATCAGGCCAAAAGAGAAAGAGAGGCCAAACGCAATCAGAAGACAACCACTGTAAAGGAGGTCCAGCTTAAGCTGACCACCGAAGATCATGATTTAGATTTCAAGATCAGAAATGCCATCCGTTTCTTGAAGGATGGTGACAGAGTCAAGGTTGTTATCAGATTCAGAGGCCGGGAGAT
Organism: uncultured Mageeibacillus sp.; assembly: GCA_964624395.1. Lineage (GTDB taxonomy): Bacteria > Bacillota > Clostridia > Saccharofermentanales > DTU023 > UBA1046. The sequence continues at coordinate 581 of CAZUWY010000080.1, forward strand.
GGCATACAGGGAACAGGGCTATGATGTAATGAATCAATTCGCAGAGGCTTGCACGGAGGTGGGCATTGTTGACCGACCGCCCAGATCCGAGGGCCGTCACATGATAATGTATCTGGCTCCGCGCAAAGAGTAGGCAGTATAGATTTAAGATTTTGACTTTAGGAAGGATAGTGATGCATTATGCCAAAGATGAAAACACACAGCTCGTCTAAAAAGAGATTTAAAAAGACCGGCACCGGCAAGTTCATGAGAGGTCAGGCCGGTACAAGGCATATATTGACCAAAAAGTCGCCCAAGAGAAAGCGCAAGCTGCGCGGTACAACATTGGTTCATGAGTCGCATGAGAAGAATATGCGCAAACTGCTCCCCTATAAATAATTGGCAGCAGTAGTCGACAGGAGGTCATATTATGTCAAGAGTAAAACGTGGAACAAAAACCAGAAGACGTCATAAAAGAATACTAAAACAGGCTAAGGGCTATTTTGGCCGCAAGAGTAAACTGTTTAGAGTTGCCAATCAGCAGGTGTTGAAATCAGGTAATTATGCCTACAGAGACAGGCGCAGGAAAAAGCGTGATTTCAGAAAGCTTTGGATTACCAGGATTAATGCCGCCAGCCGCCAGAACGGACTCAGTTATTCCAATTTCATCAATGGCTTGAAAAAGGCTGGAATAGAGCTGGACAGGAAGATTCTGGCCGATATGGCAGTAAACGATAAAGAAGCTTTTTCTACTCTGGTAGAACAGGCGCAAGCTCATCTTTAAGCTTAATACTAGCTTTACTTTTAAAGCTTTCCTCTAACAGGGAGAGCTTTTTTATTTGCACTGAGAAAGCTTTCTTGTTTAAACTGGCAGTAATGGAAGAAAAATTAGGAAAAATTGAATCGAGCAGGGAAGCAAAATTCAAACAGCTGCGCAGAATGCTCAGGGACAAAACAATTGGTGAGGAGCGACTGCTTCTGATTGAAGGTAAAAGACAGATTCTCTCTGCATTGGAGAGCAATCTAAGGGTAAAAGAGCTTATTTATTCAGCGGATAAAAAGGGAGAGCAGGCCCTGGCAGAAATCCTGGCAGTGCATCAGGGTGATCTGCCTTTGCTGCAAATGAAAAAATCGCTCTTTGCCGAAATTGCCGAGACGAAAAACAGCCAGGGCATTATTCTTTTGGCCTCGCTGCCGCAGCCATTAATTGAAATTAAGGATTTCTTATCAGCAGGCAAAGGACCCCTTTTACTTTTGGAAAATGTGCAAGATCCGGGCAACACCGGCACCTTGATCAGAACAGCGGAAGCACTTTCCTTTGCAGGCGTTGCCATCACTGATGGCGGCTGTGACCCCTATAATGGCAAAGCCCTGAGAGCCAGCATGGGGGCAGCTTTTCGACTGCCTTTGTTTACCGGCATAAAACTTAATGATCTTGTTAAGATGCTGCTGGCCAACTGCTATCACCTTTATGCGGCCGATATGGCAGGCAAGCCTGTGCAGGAGCTGGATTTTTCCAGCCAAGAAAAAATTGCTCTTCTGGTGGGAAATGAAGGGAGCGGCATCAGTGACCTGGCCAGAGGAGCCTTTGAGCTTGTCTCAGTGCCGATGAGAAAAGAGGCAGAATCCTTGAATGTAGCAATGGCTGCCACCATTTTATGCTGGGAGATCAAAAGACAAAAGAAAAATCCCGCCGTCTGACGAGATTTTATGGTGACCCTAAGGAGGATCGAACTCCTGATTCCGCCGTGAGAGGGCGGCGTCTTAACCGCTTGACCATAGGGCCGATCAGCAAAATGGATTATATCATGAAAATATTTGAGGCGCAAGCTAAGCTTCTTGGCCAGCAGGCCATC
>CAZUWY010000081.1:0-2388 GCA_964624395.1 uncultured Mageeibacillus sp.
AGAAAAAACTGCGGCCTGGTCCTGCAAAACCCGGACAATCAGATTGTCGGCACCACCCTAGAAGAAGATGTGGCCTTCGGGCCGGAAAATTTAGGCGTCAAAATGCCGGAACTAAGAGAGAGGGTGGACTTCTCCCTAAAAAAAGTGGGTCTTTTGGACCTGGCCCAAAGACCCCCCCACAATATTTCCGGCGGGCAAAAGCAAAAGCTGGCCATCGCTGGTATTTTGGCCATGCAGCCCATCTGCCTGATCCTCGATGAGGCAACTGCTATGCTCGATCCGGCTTCTAGATCAGATTTCTTTGAACTGGTCTTAAATTTAAGGGCAGAACGAGCTTTAACTGTGGTCAATATCACCCATAATATGGAAGAGGCACTTTTAGCCGATTATATTTATGTTGTCTACAATGGAAAGATCGCCTTGCAGGGAACTCCCACTGAAGTTTTTGATCAGATGAGCCTTTTGAGGCAAATGGAACTCGATCTGCCCGTGCATATGGAAATTGCTGAAAAGGTGGCCGCCGCCAGTAAACTGCCCCTTGCTCCCGCTGAGGCTTTTACCCTTAGTGGAGCGGTTGAAGCCATCGATAAAAGGCTTAAAGAGATTGAAATTTTGCCAAAAAAGGAAGAGATTAGCAGTGATCTATTGGCCAAGGATAAAAGGGTCTTGCTTGAAGTCAAAAATTTATCCTACAGCTATAATGCCGGCACTCCGCAGATGGTCAGAGCCCTAACTGATCTTTCAATTGAAATTTTTGCCGGCGAGCTTTTAGGTCTGGCCGGTCACAGCGGATCTGGTAAAACTACTTTCGTTGAGCATTTAAACGGCCTGATCAGACCTGAGCCCGGCGTGGTCAAAGTCATGGGCCTAGATGTGCATGAAAAGAAAAATATCCGCAAGGTGAGAGAGCATCTGGGTCTCTTGTTTCAATACCCCGAGCAGCAGCTCTTTGAAGAGACTGTGGCGGCAGATATTGCTTTTGGCCCCAAGCAGATGGGTCTTTTTCCTGAGGAGATAGAAAGAAGAGTTAAAGAAGCGGCCGATCTGACCGGCCTGGATCAGAGCATTCTTTCCAGATCGCCCTTTGATTTATCCGGCGGTCAGATGAGAAGGGCTGCCATCGCCGGTATTCTGGCCATGAACCCGGATATTTTGGTTTTAGATGAGCCCACAGCCGGACTTGATCCCGCCGGCCGAGATGAACTCTTAAATTATATTGTCCGCTTAAGAGACAAGGGTCAGACTATTATCCTTATCACCCACGACATGGACCAGCTGGCCGGGATTGCCGATAGAATCCTGGTCTTAAAAGAGGGCAGGGAGCATTTACTGGGCACACCAGCTGAGGTTTTTTCAGATCTGGAAAAAATTGCCGCCGCCGGCCTGGAGATGCCCCGAATTAGAGTCTTTTTAGCAGAGATGAAAAAAAGATGCCCCGACTTATCCTTAGATATTTTCAGCAGTGAAGAGGCTGCTCGTGCTTTAATTTCAGCCTATAGTGGGGGGGGTGGCCTATGTCAAGGCAAATAATGCTGGGACAGTATCTGCCCGGCAGTTCATTCTTGCATCTATTAGACCCCAGAAGCAAGCTGATCGCGGCCATCTTGCTGATGGTTTTGATCTTATCTAGTAATTCCGCCCTGGCCCTGGGCGCTTTACTTGTTTTGTTGCTGCTTTTGGTTCTTTTAGCCCAGATCAAGCTTTCCTTGCTCTTTAAAACAGTCAGGCCGGTGCTTTTACTCCTTTTATTTGCCTTTCTTTTTAATCTCTTTTCCGGCAGTGGGGAAATAATCTTTCAGGCGTCCTTTATTGTGATCAGAATGGACGGCCTCATTAATGCCCTCAAAATCTTAGCCAGGCTCTCGATCTTAATTATGACTACTTCGCTGCTGATCACTTTGACAACAACGCCGATTTTAGTGGCTGATGCGATTGAAAGCCTTTTAAGCCCCTTGAAAGTCTTTCGCTTTCCCGTCCATGAAATATCTATGATGATGTCGATTGCCTTAAGATTTGTGCCCACCTTACTGGATGAAATGCAAAAGATAATGAAAGCTCAGTCCTCCAGGGGGGCAGACTATGACACCGGCAATGCTTTTAAGAGAGCCAGGGGTTTTGTCAGCATTCTGGTGCCCCTTTTTATCTCCGCCTTCAGGCGGGCCGATGATCTGGCCACAGCCATGGAGGCCAGATGCTATCGCGGGGGCGAGAACAGAACCCGCTTAAAAGTAATGAGCTATTCGCTTAAAGATCTCTACTTTGCTTTTTTGATCATCCTGGTCACTGCAGCAGTATTCATCCTGCCCCTTGCCTTTCCCGGCTATTAATCTGAAAATATAAGGGAAGGGAGCTAAGGCAGATGGCATATTATTTGGGTTTAGATGTCGG
>CAZUWY010000082.1:0-2309 GCA_964624395.1 uncultured Mageeibacillus sp.
GCCACTGCGGAAGCTAAGAAGATCCCTACCCGCATCATTCCAATAATCCTGTGCTCCACTATTGCATTCGTGAGTTCTGCAAGCGGTAGCTTTGTCCATCATGCATCAGCAGCAGTCCATGGTGGATCAATCGATCCAAGATGGCTGCAGTCAGTTTCTGGTCGTAAAAGATTGTGTTCCATTCGTCGAAGGGTAGATTGGTAGTAATAATCACACTTCTCTTCTCATAGCAATCTGAAATAGCTTCAAAGAGAAGCTGCGTACCTACCCGTTCAAAGGGGATGTAGCCCCATTCGTCCAAGATCAGCAAATCAGCATTATTAAGTTTTCGCCAAAATCTGCTTTCACTTCTCTTTTCCTTGGCTTGTGACAAAAGATTAACCAAGCGGCTTGTTTTGTAGTAAAGGACTTTGTAGTCACGCTTGCAAGCCTCGATGCCTAGGGCAATAGCCAGGTGCGTCTTGCCTGTTCCCGGTCGCCCATAGAGAATTAGGTTCTGCTCGTTTTTAACAAAATCACAAGTGCGCAGACTCTCTGGTGTAAGTCCGGCAGGAAGAACAAGATCTGAGAAATCAAAATCATCATAGCCCTTCATAAGGTCGAAACCTGCCTGTTGAATATAGCGTTTGCGCCGCTCGGTGCTGCGCTTGGCAACAGCCTCTGTCAGAAGCTTAATCAAAAACTCCTCGTGGCTTTCAGCCTCAATTTCCATATAACTGTCAGCAATATGAGTTCCCAGACGCAGCTGCCTGCAAAGCTCTGTAATTAGCGTTTTAGGCATGTAGCACCTCCCAGCAGTTGTCCGTAGACAGAAAGGTCAAGGCTGTACTCAGGAGTGTCCGGCAGTAGCTCTGAGACTGGGTTCTTAGGCATCTCTACGGGCTTGTTGGCGACAAAAGCATACGCTGAGATCAGGGAATCAACATCTGTAGGCATAAATCCTACAGCCTTTGTGAGCAGGGAAATAGGAGTATCAATATCGCCACTTTGACTCTCTTTGGATAACAGTTGCAAAACTTGCTGCCTGCCCCTTAAATCACATTCATCAAGAAAAAACTTTAACTCTTTGGGTAAACCCTCATAGAAACCACTGTACTTTATTGCCGTAGGCCGTTTTGCCAAAACTTCCAGATAGGGTGACCAGATCATGGATTCTTTCTTTTGCCCATAAAGACGAGGGTGACGAACTACCACCTGCATCTTTTCGTCCAGCACAGTTACCGTGTAGGCATCAACTTTCAAGGTCACATCACTGCGTCTGAAGTGACCGGCTGTAGAATAGCGGTTAGTCTGGTATCTGGCCATGCCATAGTTATCGGTTCGGGACGGTACATAACGGCAGGCATCAAATGGATAAGCCGCAAGTGGTAGCAGCTCAGCCTGGTCTTCGGCAAACAGATCTTTAACCAGCCGCAGCTGTTTGTAATGTTCTTCATCAAGACGGCCATCACAACGCAGGAGAAGTTCCTGGTTGTATGTTTTAAGATCAACCATTTCCGGCACAGGCACGAAGAGGTTACGGCGACTACTGCCCACAAAGTTTTCCACAGAACCCTTCTCGTGACCTGAGGCAGGGTTACAAAAATTACTCTCAAAACCAAAATGACATTGCAGCCTTCTAAAGTTTTCTGTCAGCTCCCGTCCACCGTAAGCCTTAATCTCTTTTACAGCGGTCGACATATTGTCGAAGCGAATAGGCGTAGGAACACCACCGATATGCTCGAATATATCGATCATACCCCGGGCAAAACACTCAAAGTCCTGACCTTTGAATAATTGAGTCCATTTAGCATCCGAGTGAGGCAAGGTCAAACAAAAGTGATGGCCTTCATACTTGATGCCGCGTTCATAAAAAACAGTCTTGCCAAAATCTCCCTGTGCTTCCCCGGCAGGATGCAATAGGGGCAGGGATACCAGCTCTTGCTGAAATAGTTCGCGCCTCAATTCAGCCACCAAACTACGGATGCTTCGGTCCGAGACATCCAGCAATAAGCCTTTCTTTAATTGTTCTTCACTAAGGCGATCATAAATCCTCTTAGCCGTATGACGTTGCTTTGGGGGTGCTGTTTCATCGTCAATCAGCCACTTTTTGACTTGCTCGCGATATGCATCCGTTTTACTGCTGCGCCGCTGACGAATAGGTACTTCAAGACTAAAGTCTTCTTGTTCAACATAACGCTTTACAGTTTCCCGATCACGTCCGCTTATGCGAGAGATTTCTCTCATACTCCTACCTTCTTTGAAATACATTTCTCTGATATCATAAATTTGCTCCACTGTTAACATCTCCGTTCTTCCTTTCAGCTTTT
>CAZUWY010000083.1:0-2220 GCA_964624395.1 uncultured Mageeibacillus sp.
ACCCGGTTGAAAGTTCAAACGCCCTGTTTGATAATGGTTTAAAAGGCCGTTGAGGTAAGTTCTTTTTCTCCTTGAAGTGCTTGAGTCAGCTTCTAAGAAAGTCAGTTCCCCTGGCCTTATGATTAGCTTCGAACCGCTGGATGTTTGTCAGTCCCACGCTCCTTTGGCAGGAGGAATCATGCAGCTTGCGGCTGAGTGAATTCTGATACGAGGGTGTCGATGCGTAAGTGCCCAGGGCGTTTGCTTCAACCGACCTTTTAATTCAACTGAAAGGAGGTGAAAGCGATGTTAGACACTGTTTTCATCGGCATCGATGTGAGCTCCAGAACGAATGTGGTTCATGTCATGGATCATCTGGGCAACAAGCTCTGGTCAGACCAGTACGTGAACTCGGCACCGGGTACTGAGGCGCTGATTGCTCAACTGCTAAAGGATCCACGCAGCGGTAAGGCGTTTTTCCGCTTTGGGCTTGAGGCTACAGGCGTATACGGCAAAGGGATAGCAATGTTTCTTCGGGAAACGAAGAAAATCCATCTGGTCAGAAAAGCCGTTCATGTCCTAAACCCCAAGCAAGTCAAGCGGTTCCGTGATTCGTACTCGGATTTGCCTAAGGACGATTTTACGGATGCCTATGTCATTGCTGACAGCCTTCGGTTCGGACGGATCGCCCTGAAGGAGGCTGTTGTGGAAGACAAGTATTTGGCACTCCAAACCTTGACCAGGTGGCGCTTCCAGTGCGCTCACGAGCTCACACGCGAGAAAAACCGCTACCTGCAAAACCTGTTCCAGAAATTTTCCTCGATGGTGCAGCAACAAGGCACCTGTGACCAGCTTTTCAGCGATCTCTTCGGTGCGACGGCGATGAATCTGGTGGATGACTTTGAAGACGTTGACCAGATCGCCTACACGCCCTTAGAGGAATTAACAGCCTATCTCATGGATAAAAGCAAGAACAAGTTCGCTGAGCCCGAGGAACTGGCCAAAGACATTCGCAAGGCTGCCAGAACATCCTACCGCCTGCCCAAGGCTATACAGGATTCCTTGAACCAGGTGCTCGCCATGCAAACAAACGTCATCCACTTCTACGAGAAGCAGATGAAAGATCTCGACAAGGCCATTGAGCGTCAGATGCAGGCGATACCGAATACATTGACGTCCATCCCCGGCATTGGCCCAGTCTATGCGGCAGGACTGATTGCGGAGATTGGCGATGTCAAGCGATTCAAGGATGAAGCGGCACTAGCCAAGTATGCTGGCCTGACGTGGACGAAACATCAGTCGGGCACATTCAAAGCGGACTACACGCATCTAATTCAAGGTGGCAATCGCTTTCTTCGGTATTACTTTTGCCAAGCGGCAAATAAAGTACGGCAGCATGATCCGGACTACCAAATGTTCTACCAGAGAAAGCTGCGTGAAACACCACGCTCACCACACAAGCGTGCACTCGTACTGACTGCCAGAAAACTTGTCAGACTGGTCTACGTTCTGCTGCGAGACCAGCGACTTTATAAATTGCAGCTGCGCTGACACGCACCTGCTCCTTCTCTCTGTTTTCACACAGGCCTTTTAAGGGTGCTCACATTGATTCGAAACTATTCATTTTTCAAGATTCTGTGCGGAATTTGTCTATTGACTATTTACCGCTGGACTTACTATTGAATCCCTTTACTCATCTTGTATCCCAAATCAAGAATAGCATCCTTTTAAATTGATGTCAATGAAATATATTATGAGTTTTTCTAATCGGGTAGGACCCCAGCCATTAATTGACTGGGAGACCTCCCCCACCACCGTACGTACTGTTCAGTATACGGCGGCTCCAAATTTTACTTCGCAATAGCATAGCAACCTAGCAAGGACAAGTAACCTGCCTTTTCGAACAATGAGTTGGGCATGGCTCTCGAAAGTATCCAACTGTGGGCAATACGCCAATAGCCTTTCCGAGTATTTGCCCATTCCAATGCTTTTCCAGCGTCAATACCGGCTCGCTTTAGATTATAAAAGCGTGTCCGGATTCGCTTCCAGCGCTTCCATATCACCATACGGAGACGACGTCTGAGCCAAGCATCTAAATCCTTGAGCAGGTTCCTCATGTGTGCCAGTTTGAAATAATGTACTAAGTCAAAAAAGTGGACACCTTAAACTCGTGTAAATTTCTCTAGGCAACATTTTTCTCCAACTCATTTAGTTTCTGCTGATATGCTTCTTCAAATTGCA
>CAZUWY010000084.1:0-1990 GCA_964624395.1 uncultured Mageeibacillus sp.
GAGTTTTACACCACATAATCAGTAACTAAATCTTGAAAGTCCGTTCCGGTTGGCCTTAAGGCCGTTTTATTTTGTTTCTTTTTGTAATATTATTGCAACATAGTACAGTGTAGTATTGCTTTGGATAGTAGTATAATAGTGACAGCGGAGGTGGATTATGTTTGTTAAGAAGAACAGCACCAAGAACGGGCGTATACTTCTGACCTTTACGGAAGCTTACAGGGAGAATGGCAAGAACAAACAAAGAAATGTCGAAACTATCGGCTATCTTGACGAGCTTGAAAAACAATTCGACGATCCCATTGCCCACTTTAGGGCTATTGCCAGACAAAGAACAGCTGCTATTGCTGAGGCTAAAGAGCCTATTCGCATTGAAGTGGATCCGGCTACCAGGATTGAAGAGCATGAGATAGGTTTGAAGAATCTAGGTTATGTGGCTTTCGAGCAGATCTACCACGAACTGGGATTGCATATCTTCTTCCGACGCCGGGAAAACCGACTGAAAATTAACTATAACCTTAACGCTATCTTTCGCCTGTTAGTTTATTCACGCTTAATTGAACCAGGTTCCAAGAAAAAGGCCTACGAGCACCAAAATCAATTCTTTGAGAACTATGCCCCGAATCTGGAAGCACTCTACCGTAGTCTGGATTACTTTGACCGTTTTAATCTCGACATGCAGACCTGGATTAGTGAACAGCTGGAGTTACAATATGGCCGCAGGCAGGACATCGCCTACTACGATGTTACTAATTATTACTTTGAGATCGATGAAGAAGATGAGCTGCGCCGCAGAGGCCCTAGTAAAGAGCACCGACCTTTTCCTCTGGTACAGATGGGCTTGCTTTTAGACAGTAACGGCCTGCCTCTGGCCTACCACCTCTTCCCCGGAAGCAGCAGTGAGAAGCTGTCACTTAATCCTTTGCTTGGCCGGATGAAAGAAGACTATGAATTGGGTCGCATAGTGGTTGTGGCTGACAAGGGCCTAAACTGTGGTGACAACATCGCTGTTCAAGTGGCTCAAGGTAATGGCTACATCTACAGCCAGTCCATTCGAGGAGCAGACCGTGAATTTAAGCAGTTCGTCCTTAGTGAAAGCGGCTATAGACAGACAGGTGAGCACAGTAAGGTAAAATCGCGTGTTTATCCTAGAGAGATCACATACAAGAACAAGGACGGCAAGAAAGAAAAGATCAGGATCAACCAGAAACAGGTGGTTTACTACAGTCAGGATTATGCTGACAAAGCAAGATTTGAACGAGGCCGTACTCTGGCCAAGGCAAGAAGACTGTTGAACGGACCAAGACAGCTGCTAAAAGCTATTAACTACAGTGCAGCCAGCTATATAAAGGGTTTGCAGTACAACGAAGAAGGCGAGATTATTGAAACAAAGACCTTCCTCTATCTGGATGAAGAAAAGATTGCCGAAGAGGCCAAGTACGACGGTTACTACGCCATAGTAACCAGTGAGTTGGATATGCCTGACAGTGAGGTGATTGACATCTACCATGGCCTTTGGAAGATAGAAGAAACCTTCAAGATTTCCAAAGCCGAGCTAAGGACCAGACCGGTATGGGTCAGTTTGGAAGCACATATTCAGGCCCATTTCCTGACTTGCTTTGTAGCTCTTGTACTGCTAAGGACATTGGAGCTGAAAATGAACCGGGCTCAGCTGATGGCAGATAATACCCCTAGGACTTTCTCTGCTTTCACCATGCTGGATTCACTGCGCAAGTTTTCCTGCAGTTATATGGCTAAAAACCTTTACAACTTCCATTACATTGATGACAACATCAAAGCCATAGAGCAGGTACTAGAGATTGATCTGGATCACAAATACTTGACAAGAGGCGAAATTAAAAAGATTATTGCGAAAACTAAGAAATAATCGCTACTACACTACATCTTTAGATACAAGATTGAAGCCCTGAAACCTCTGTTAAAACAATGGTTCAGGGCTTTTTATCGCTTGTCAACTGTAAAAGTCAGG
>CAZUWY010000085.1:0-1924 GCA_964624395.1 uncultured Mageeibacillus sp.
GTATTGCGGAATGTTTCGGAATATAGTATAATATAAACAGCTAAGGAGGTGTCTTATGAGACTTGGAGTATCTAGATCAAAAAATGCTGCGTCTTTGTACGTCAAAGAGGACTACTACATAGCAGGAAAGCGCTCGACCGTGGTGGTTGAGAAGCTTGGCACCGAAGAAGACATTCGTAAGAGGCTGAATGGCGGAGACCCGTATGAGTGGGCGAAGGAGTACATCGCCCGATTAAACGCCGAAAAACAAAAACAAAAGAAAGAGGTTCTGGTGAAGTTTTTACCAGCAAGAACCATCACAGCAAACGAGCAGCTGCGTTTTAATGCCGGTTACCTCTTTTTGCAAGCCATTTACTACGAACTGGGTTTGGATAGATGGTGCAAGTCTATTGCCGGGACATACAGGTTTAAGTATGACTTAAATGCCATTCTCTCAAGGCTCCTTTATACCCGCATCCTGTATCCGGGATCGAAGAAGTCTTCCTATGAACTTTCTGCCTCTTTCTTACAGGCGAGATCTTTCGAACTGCAGCATGTGTACCGAGCTTTAGAGATCATTGCAGCTGAAAGTGACCAATTGCAAGAACATCTCTACAAGAACAGTCAGCAGCTGGTGAAGCGAAGCACCAAGATCTTGTATTATGACTGCACCAACTATTTCTTTGAGATTGAGCAGGCAGAGGGGCTAAAACAGTACGGACACTCCAAGGAGCATCGGCCCAATCCTCTGGTACAAATGGGGCTTTTTATGGATGGCAGCGGTTTACCACTGGCATTCTCCATTCATCCGGGCAATACCAATGAGCAGGTGACACTGACACCTTTGGAGTCAAAGGTCATTAAAGATTTTGGTTTTAGTAAATTCATTGTCTGTACTGATGCCGGTCTGTCATCATATGACAATCGACGTTTCAACGATATCGGTGAACGTGCCTACATTACAACGCAGTCTCTAAAGAAGCTGCCCCAGCATCTCAGAGAATGGGCTCTGGATCCTGCTGGCTGGTATCTGGCACAGGGCAGGCGTGAATATACACTAACAGAAATCAATAAGGATCGGTATTGGGACAAGACCTTCTATAAAAGGCGTCCCCTATCAGAAAAGGGTCTGGAGCAAGATCTGCTTGTAACCTTCTCATTCAAGTACCAAAACTACCAGGAGACACTGAGGGGCAGACAGGTTAATCGAGTGGAGAGACTTAGAAGCAAAAATCCCAGAAAACTGGAAGTCTCCTCACAGCAGGATGGCAGACGCTTCATTAAGAGGATTGACACGACAAGTGACGGTGAAGTAGCAGAGCACAGTCAGTATTACCTGGATGAGGAGGCCATCCGCAAAGAGGCCAGATACGATGGTTTCTACGCTGTCTGTACCAATCTGGAAGAGGCATCTCCGGCTGAGATCATACGTATCAATCAGAGACGCTGGGAGATTGAAGAGTCTTTTAGGCTCTTGAAGGATGAGTTTAAGGCCAGGCCGGTCTACCTCAAAAGAGACGATCGGATCAAGGCACACTTTACTACCTGCTTTTTGGCTCTGACTATATTTAGAATTCTGGAAAAGCGTCTGCAGGAAAAATATACAGCCAAAGAAATTACCACCTGCTTGCGCAGTCTGGATCTTCTGGAGATGCGAGGTCAGGGGTTTATTCCCGCTTATACACGCACAGATTTAACTGATGCTCTGCATGATGTATTCGACTTTAGAACTGATTTCCAGATCATTCCCCTATCCGACATGAAGAGAATCTTCAAGAAGACTCAAAATTAACGGGACATTCCGCAGGTTTAATAGAATAATAGACTCCTATAACTGTTGCAATGACACGGTTATGGGAGTTTCTCAGTCAATTAACTGTCAAACTCGGGAGTATACTCCGACTCATCTGAGATGCAATAGTCAATCTGAAGCAAGCGAGTTGCA
>CAZUWY010000086.1:0-1900 GCA_964624395.1 uncultured Mageeibacillus sp.
GTATTAAAGAGAGGCCATCTGGTCTCTTTTTTTGTCAAATTTAGCATTTAACTATTGTCGTACTATCCCGTACTATGTTATAATTACCTTATCTGAAAGCATCGAGGTGACGTATATGCGTTTAAAGAAATCAGGGGCTGGAGAATCTGTATCCTATTCAGCTATAAGATCGATATATTTAGGCAACAAGAAAAACACAAGCGAAGTAGTAAGGCGCTTCGGCTCTAGAAAGGAGTTACTGAAACAAGACTTAGGAGGGTTAGATCCGGAAGACTGGGTCAGAGCTGAGATAGCCAAGATGAACGAAGAAGAAAGAGAAGGAGAGGTCTTCTTTTCTTTGAGCGAGAGGAAAAGAATCCCTAAAGGAGATAAGAGAGATTTTCACATCGGTCACTTCTTCCTTACAGGTCTTTACCATGGTCTTGGTCTAGATAAGCTAGCTCAAGATATTTCTGCAAAGCACAAATTCAAATATGACTTAAATGCCATTTTGTCCATGCTGGTATATACCAGAATATTGTTTCCTGGTTCCAAGCGCGCCAGTGTCAAAGACAGTAAGAAGCTTTACGGCATAGAACAAATAGAAGAACAGCAGGTCTATCGTGCTTTAGATGTTCTAGCAATGTACTCGGATGAAATACAGGCTGAAATCTATAAGAACAGCAGCAAGCTTATTAAACGTAAGACCTCAATCCTCTACTACGACTGCACCAACTACTTTTTTGAAACATCCAGTCCCAGTGGTCTCAGGCAGTATGGTATATCCAAGGATCATAAGCCTAACCCTCTTGTACAGATGGGTTTGTTTATGGATGCCAGTGGAGTGCCTCTGGCCTTTTCCATACATCCTGGTAACATCAATGAACAAACAACATTACAGCCTTTGGAAGAAAAGATCTTAAAAGATTTCGAGTGCTCAAAGTTTATTGTCTGTACTGATGCGGGTCTGACTTCTACTGACAATCGCAAGTACAACACAAAAGGTGACAGAGCCTTCATTACGGTTCAGTCTGTAAAGAAGCTGAAGAAACACCTGAAAGAGTGGGCATTAAACCCTGATGGCTGGAGTCTTCCGGATGGTAAGGAGCTTTACTGTCTTTGCGAACTTGATGAAGAAAAAGACAAAGAGAAAATCTTTTACAAGGAACGCTGGATCAATGAGAATGGCCTTGAGCAAAGGCTCATTGTCAGTTATTCGCTCAAGTACAAAGAATACAAGGAAAGCATGAGACAAGGCCATATTGAGCGTGCAATGAGGGCCATAGGCAGAGGAGATAAAGGATCTAAGAGGGTTAACCCTAATGACTTCAGACGTTTCATCGGCAGTGTCAAGTATACAGATGATGGCGAGATTGCAGAGCGTACAAAGCTGTATTTGAATAAAGAACAAATAGAAAGGGAAGAAAAGTATGATGGTTTCTATGCTGTCTGCAGCAATCTCGAGGGTGATGTCAGAGAGATTATCCAGATAAACAAAAACCGCTGGCAGATAGAAAGCTGCTTTAAGGTCCTGAAGGGTGAGTTCAAGTCCAGGCCAGTCAACTTACAAAAAGATGATCGCATTCACGCACATTTCCTCACTTGCTTCATCGCCCTGATTATCTTTCGAATCCTAAAACTAAGGCTAAACCAGAAGGGCAAAATCTTTACCGACGAGAGCCTTACTGATACTTTGCGTGCTATGGAAATTAGCTATATTTCGAAGCAGGGCTATGTCCCACATTACACTCCTGATGATAAAACTGACCGATTACATGACTTTGTTGGCTTCAATACCGACACAGAAATTATTAGAACGTCTACACTCAGAAAGTATTTGGCTAAGGCAAGAAAATTAACATTCAAATAAAGTAAGCACTAGTACGAAAGATGGCATAAGCCGTAAAGTGTTGGCATAACA
>CAZUWY010000087.1:0-1830 GCA_964624395.1 uncultured Mageeibacillus sp.
GGTGAGCTGACAGGCGATACTACTGAAATAGATATGGCTACTAAGAACGGCTATAGACACTTTGACACAGCTCAGGCTTACAGGAATGAAGAAGTCCTAGGAGCAAGTATTGAAAAGTCAGGGATAGCCAGAGAAGACTTCTTCATAACGACGAAGTTAAATACCTTTGCCGGCTATCATGGTAAGGACTGGGTTTTATCTGAGATAGAAAAAAGCCTTAAAAAATTGAAAACAGATTATATAGATTTGTTTTTGATTCACACTCCTTGGGATACTTCAGAGGAAATCATAGAAGCTTGGTCTTTGCTGGGAGAGCATTACAACAAGGGTACTTTCAAAGCTATTGGTGTATCTAATTTTACTAAGAAAGATCTTGATCTAATATTGGGTAGCTGCCAGATAATACCGGCTGTAAATCAAATTGAATCTCATGCAGGTCACTGGAATGATGAATTAATTACCTACAATACCAATAACAATATTAAGACAACTGCCTGGTCGCCTTTAAAGGGTCTCACCGATCAATCTAAAATGGTTCTTGATGAAATAGGCTCTAAATATGGTAAAACCTTTGCTCAGGTAATCTTGCGTTATCAGATTGAGCGTGATGTTATTGTCATTCCCAAGTCACATAATAAAGAGAGACAAGCCCAGAGTTTAGACATATTTGACTTTGAGCTGAGCAGCGATGAACGTGGATTAATTGCAAAAATATAAATGTATAAAATTGACCTTAAACTACAGGTGAGCATTGCACTTAATTAGCAACTCCATTCTGGCAAACCTTGGCTTCTTTTTCGACGTATGTTATTACTCTATTGGCATTGTGGGCTCCTTAAGCTTGAAACAAGACAGTAGTGTCAAGATTATTGCGCGCATTTGAATTAGTACCATTCTAAAGGATTACAGGATTTTAAGAGGAATCTGCTAGAATAATTTAATCTATTTGGACAAGCGCTTGAATGACAAAATCAAGCAAGAACTGACTGTCTGAATTAAGTAAGATCCTACTGTAGGGAATGAGCGAGAATAGGTGTCCGGATTAAGCGAGAATAACCATTTATAATTGCACCACCATTTAATTTCCCAGTCAAAGCTATTGATAAGGCTTCTAAAATAGTGGTCTTGCCAGAGTCATTTTCACCAACAAAAGTATTAACATCATTGTTCATTTTTATAGTGATGCCATTGAATATTTTATAATTTTTGATGATTATCTCTTCAATTTTCATATCAACATTCCACCTCAATAGCCTTCTATGCTTTGATATATCTCGTGCTTCTTGAGCTTCCAATTTTCCGTATATGCCCACCCTTAACCATTGCTCCGAGAACAGCTTCTACGGTAGTCGGGCTGACATCAGGCAGAATTTTACAGATTTCTGCTTTAGAAATTGGAGTTAAGCTGTTCAACACAGTGGCCTCGACACGTGCTTTTTTAGTAATACGCTTACCGTGAACGACTGCAAAGCGTTTATCCAATTCCTTGTAGCATATATAAAGTGCAGACAAGAAGTTCTCTATAAACGGGAAATAGCTGTTCTCATTCGCATCCCAACCAGTAGAAGATTGTTTCAAAGAATCATAATAATAAGCCTTATGCTCGTTGATTTGCTCTTCAAAGGAAACATATTTACCTGCATCGAAACCATTCTTGTAGAGCAGTAGCAACGAAAGCAGACGTGACATTCTGCCGTTCCCGTCTCGGAACGGGTGAATACAAAGAAAATCAAGAATCACGCATGGGATAAGCAAAAGCTGGTTGATGTGGGCATCGTCACGAGCATCCATATAGGCAAGCTCAAGCTGTTCCATTGCCTGTGGAGTTTC
>CAZUWY010000088.1:0-698 GCA_964624395.1 uncultured Mageeibacillus sp.
GCTAAGTGGTATTGCTCAGATTATTCAGCTCTGTAAATTTTAGTTAGTTTAGCTCTGTTCAGTACAGTACAGTTAGTTCAATTTTGTTATGCCAGTTCGGTTAGTTCAGTTCGCTTTCTCATTTGTTACAAATACGAACGTTTTTATTGTTGAGATTTTAGATAACATATAATTTGACTGTGAGACATAAAATTTTAATTTTGTTTGGGAGGAAACATTATGGCCAACATGACATTTAAAGCAGTAGTTGAAGAAAAGGACGGTTTGACCGTTGTTTGTAAAGCGAGAGACTTTGAGTTTATTTTGGATGAGCCCAAAGAGCTGGGTGGAAATGACACGGGGATGAACCCTGTTGAAGCATTACTTTCAGCTTTGGGTGCCTGCAAGATGATTGTAGTTAAATCTTTCGCCAGAATGCATAAGATTAAACTTAATTCAGTCAGAGTTGAGCTAGATGGAGTTTTAGATCCGGATGGATTTATGGGCAAAAACCCTGAGGCCAAAATTGGTTTTTCAGAGATTACAACTCATTTCTATATTGATGCGGACAACAGTGAAGAGGAGATCGCAGACTTTGTAGATTTTGTTGAAAGAACCTGCCCGGTTTTAGATACCATTGTCAATGCTCCAGTAATTAAGCTAAATATCCATTAGAACTAATTGATTTAAGCTTTTAATCGATAATTAAACTTTTCAGG
>CAZUWY010000088.1:708-1829 GCA_964624395.1 uncultured Mageeibacillus sp.
AGGTTAAAGGAAGGTATGCTACCTTCCTTTAACTATGTGGTGAAGTTAACAATGAAAAATTATGAAATTGTAACTAAAGTGACAAAGATGCCAATACATATTTGCTGATTTAAATGGTAGGCGGCTCTTGTTAAGATGCTAGCTGAGAATCAATTAGATAAATTCGATCTAACTTAGTCTGATCTGGCTTTATCTGATTTTAATCTAGAGATTAGATTTTTATAGAGTCACAAAAGTAGATAAGTGGAGGGGAAGTCATGAAATTTATTGATTCACTGAGAAAGAGAAGGTCTTATTATGAGATTTCCAAGGATGTAGATCTACCAGCTAAGGAGATTATAAAGACGATTGAAGATATAGCTTTAGTCGTACCTGATGCCATCAATATGCAAAGTGCCCGCTTAGTAGTGGCCCTGGGAGAGTACCAGGATAAGCTCTGGGATACGATTTATGACGCTTTTGAGGGTAAGGTAAAAAGAGAGAAGATCGATAGCTTTAAGAGCGGTTTTGGCACTGTGATGTTCTTTTACGATAATGAGACTGTAGAGAGGATGAAAGAAGAGTATTCTCTTTATGCAGATAACTTTCCCTTCTGGGCTTTGCAGGCCAATGGCATGCTGCAGATTTCTATCTGGACTGCTTTAAGAGATTTAGGTCTTGGTGCTTCTTTGCAACACTATAATCCTGTGATTGATGAAGCAATAAAAGAGTTATTTATGGTTCCAAAAGATTGGATTTTGTTGGCCCAGATGCCTTTTGGCAAGATCCTATCTGAACCTGCTCCTAAAGAAAAGCTTGATATTAAAGAGCGAGTTAGAGTCTGGGACTAGAATTAGATCTCAGCTAATTTTTGAATCATATATTTGACTTTTACAGCCAGTGGTGAAACTAACTGGCTTTTGTTTTCAACTCTGTCTTTTCTTTTCTAAAAAACAACCAGACTTTGTACCAGAACCAGGCTTCGCTGATGCCTAAGAGCCAGCCGACAAATACATCTGTGGGATAGTGAACACCCATGAAAAGACGACTGAGGCCGGGAAGAAAGCCAAAGATGCCAATCAGAACAGCTAAGATTTTAAGCTTAGGAAATGCCTTGGCTAAAAGGATAGCAGCTAGAAGAT
>CAZUWY010000089.1:0-1617 GCA_964624395.1 uncultured Mageeibacillus sp.
AAATGCGGCAATCCAACCTAAGAGTCTATTCAAAATCCTAGTCTATGCATATAGTCAAGGAGTTTATTCGAGTCGCAAGATTGAACAGGCTTGTCATCTTAACTTGGCTTATCGCTATCTTCTCCGCCACGAGAACAAGGTACCTGACCACAACACGATTGCACGCTTCCGTAAAGAACGTTTAAGCGGCTGTGCAGAAGAATTGCTATCGCAACTAATTCTACTTTTGCACAATTGCGATGAAATAGATTTTGAGAATCTTTTCATTGATGGTACCAAAATTGAAGCCAATGCCAATAAATACACTTTCGTTTGGAAGAAAGCAGTCCTCAAAAATGAAGAGAAGATGCAAGTTAAGCTTCGTACTCTATTGGAGCAAATGTCACCAGAGAAAGACTTTCCAGCCTTTATCACAACAGAGATGATGGAGGAGGCCCTCATTTGTCTTCAAGAAAAGATCGACCTTGAAGGAATTGTCTTTGTCCATGGCCAGGGTAAGAGAAAGACCCAGCTTCAACGGGACTATGAGACCTTGCTAGAATTTATGGGGCGGCAAAAGAAGTACGATGCGTATAAAAATCTTTTTGGCAAACGCAATAGCTTTTCCAAAACAGATCCTGATGCGACCTTCATGCGTTTAAAAGATGATCACATGCGCAACTCCCAACTAAAACCTGCCTACAATCTTCAGGTGGCGGTTGAAAGTGAATATATTGTAGGGATCGATATCTCTTCTCACCGAAGCGATATGAACACTCTCATCCCATTCTTAGAAGATCTGGAAAAGAACTACGGGCGAAGGTATCAAAATCTTATCTGTGATGCTGGCTATGAGAGTGAGGAGAACTACACTTATCTTGATCACAAAGAAATTAAGCCTTTCATCAAGCCTTCTAATTATGAATATTCCAAGACAAGAAAATTTCAGCGTCAGATGGAATTCCGTCAGAGCATGGATTATTTACCGGATCAAGATGCTTACCGCTGCAAGGTCGGTAGACTTTTAAGATACCAATATAACAGGAAGCGGGTCAGTTCTTCTGGATTCAAAAGTACCAGCAAGGTTTACAAATGCGAAAGCTGCGATGACTGTGCTTATCTTGGCAAGTGTTACAGGGGGAAATACTCCAAGCAGATTCAAGTAGCAGAAAGCTTTGATCGTTATCGAGCAAGAAGTCTTGAGAATGTAATAAGTGAAGAAGGTGTCTTGCTTCGAATCAACCGTTCCATTCAGGCAGAAGGTGCATTTGGAATCTTAAAGTGGAATTATGGATTCCAACGCTTCTTGACACGGGGGGCAGTCAATGTCAAAACCGAGTGCTTACTTCTCGTCTTAGGCTTCAATATTAACAAGCTCCATCACAGGATTCAGAATGGACGGTTGGGACTGGCACTTTTCCCATTAAAAAAAGCCGGATAAACCGGCAAAACAAGCCCAGATCAGATACTGGCCTGTTTTTGCTTGCTCAAAATGTCATTTCACCTCTTTTTTGAAGACTTATCATCATCAGATTTCAAGTTCACATCGAGATCTAATGACTCCAGGGGCGATGTCTTACTTGTTGCCATCAAAAAGGGGCTGCCTCTTTACACTTTTCAGTGTTTTGAGACAACCCC
>CAZUWY010000090.1:0-1593 GCA_964624395.1 uncultured Mageeibacillus sp.
CAAGAATTAAGAAGGCTTGTGGAAATACTTAATAATAAGCCGTACCAGAAGAGACCGGGCAGCCGTTCAGAGGTATTTGCACAAATAGATCTACCGCATTTACGTCCCTTACCGCTTCACCGTTTTGAACTTCCCCAAGTCAGGTGGGCCACGGTCTCCAGAAACGGCTACCATATCTCCTTCGACGGGCGTCTTTACAGTGCACCCTATCAATTCTGTGGAAAGAGGGTTCTCGTTTCTTCAACCAGTACGACCGTGGAAATATTATACGACAATCAGCGTATTGCGTTACATCAAAGATGCTACGATCCTGCAATTAGATATATTTCAGTCAAGGAGCACATGCCACAGCACCATCAGCATCAGTACCTGGCAGACAGCATGGACAAAAGCAAATACCAAAACTGGGCTAAGACCGTAGGACCCTACACTTACAAGTTCATCTCTGCTCTTCTAGAGAGGTACGAAATTGAAGAGCAATCCTACCAAAGCTGTATGGGGATACTCCGTCTTGCGGATAAATATTCCAACCTTCTTCTAGAGGAAGCCTGCTTAAGAGCCTTTAAGATTGGTATAGGCGGTTATACACAGATCAAAACCATCCTGACTGAGATAAGGAAAAAACAAAAGCAAGAAAAGTTAAACAAGCATGAGAACATTAGAGGAGCAAGCTATTATGCGAAAGGAAATATCAATGCTATACAATCAGACACTAGAACAATTGAGTAAACTACATCTTAATGGCATGGCCAAAGCATACAGGGAGGCCGATACCAACGGGAACTGGCTCGACTTAAGTTTTGATGAGCGCCTGGCCATTTTGGTCAATGAGGAATACGAGCGGCGATTAAATAACGGGGTTAAAAGAAGAATATGGGAGGCTAAATTTAAACAGACTGCTCACTTAAGCGACATTATCTATGGAAAGGATAGAAATTTGAATAAGGATCTCATTATACGTTTAACAAGTCATCAATGGATCAAAAAACATGAAAACATTGTTATTACAGGAGCTACTGGAACGGGCAAGTCTTTTCTCGCTCAGGCTCTAGGTGATGACGCTTGCCGTCACGGATATCGTATCCGCTACTACAGATTGGGTGAGCTTTTAAGTGACCTCAAGTTCGGAAAAGATGCAGACCTGTACAAAAATATTAGAGCTAAGCTGCAACGCTATGACGTCTTAATATTGGATGACTGGGGCTTGGCAGAGTTAAATATCCCTTCAGGCTATGAAATCTCCGAAATTATTGAAGATAGATTACAGGCCTGCTCTACGATTGTTGTCAGTCAGTTTCCTCTGGATGCTTGGGATCGTATTTTTGAAGATAAGACAACAGCTGACGCTGTTATGGATAGATTGATCTCTGTGGCTTATACCATTAATCTAAAAGGACCTTCTTTGAGATCTGAAGCAGCATCACAAGAGCTTAGAGAGTATAGAGAAAGCATGGTAGAATAGCAAACATACTGTAGGCTTTGTTATGCGAATCTACTGTCTGAGTCATTAGGCTATACGGGTGTATGAATTGAATGCAAATGGCTGTATGAATTAATATGAGAACTGCTGTCTGAACCACATGCTAATAATCA
>CAZUWY010000091.1:0-1521 GCA_964624395.1 uncultured Mageeibacillus sp.
ATTAAAGTCTGCAAGTAAAGCTTGTGTTTAGGCGGCGCAAAAGTGCCGCTTTTTTATTCAGCTTTTGTGAAGGCGGCCTAAAACCGCTTGCTTGTTATTTTTTCGCTCTTTACTTTATTAAAGAGCTCCTCTTGCCTCGTTTTCTTCTCTAAATATGTAGAAGCAGCTGTAAAGCAGAGCATATATTTCTTCAAAAGAAAATTTGCCCTCATCTTTCTTTGCTGAGTTGCCCTTGAGCAAGATTTTAGTTCTGCTAGCC
Organism: uncultured Mageeibacillus sp.; assembly: GCA_964624395.1. GTDB lineage: Bacteria > Bacillota > Clostridia > Saccharofermentanales > DTU023 > UBA1046. Next base: position 260 of record CAZUWY010000091.1, read on the forward strand.
AGAGCAAAAAAGCAGGCAAAACTGGGCTGCAAGCCAGAATGCATCCCGAGCAGGCAGGGCTTGTTTTTGCTTTTATCCAACCTTGTGGGCGATGCCTTTTTCGACGGCGTAGTTCCAGGCGTAGCTGCCCTCGCTGCAGATGATGGTGAGCACTTCGCAGCCTTCAAAGGCATTGTCGCTGATGCTCGTCACGCTGTCCGGGATTGTAAGGCTTGCCAGCGTACTGCAGCCTGCAAAAGCTTTGTCCCCGATATTCGTTACACCCTCCGGTAAGACAAGGCCAGTGAGCGCGATACAGTTATGAAAAGCTTCTTCGGCGATATAAGTTACGCCCTTGGGTATTGAAATATTCGTGAGAGACGTACAACCAGCAAAGGCATGCAAGCTAATGCGCGTAACGCCCTCCGGTATCACAACACTCGTGAGCGCGCTGCAGTTAACAAATGCCGCAGTACCAATGTAATTAACGCTGTTCGGAATCGTGACGCTGGTGAGTGCTTTGCAGGCTTCAAAGGTATTGCTTTCGATGCTCGTCACACCCTCCGGGATTGCTATATCCGTGATTGCGGTTAAGCATAACGCGGATTTGCCGATACTGGTCAAGCTTTGCGGAAGGTTGATGTGTCTTAGTTCTTTGCAGTTACCAAATGCACGTGTACCGATACTTGTTACGCCCTCCGGGATCGTGATCTGTTGAATCGGAGCCATAGTCATATCAAAATTATTAAAATCGAACGACTTCATCCCTGCCGGGATAGTCACCTCGGTTTCTTTACCCGTATACACGAATTGTACGCCCTTGCCGAGTTCAAGCCAATCGCCTTGCTTTTGGACCTCCAGCCAGGGTGTGGAGGCAAAGGCACCGCTGCCGATGCTTGTTACACTGTTTGGAAGGCTGACGTCCTTTAGTTCACTGCAGCTAAAAAACGCCATAGAACCGATACTCGTCACGCCCTCGGGTATGGCTACAGTTGTGAACGCCTCACAGTAAGCAAAGGCCTCGTCGCCGATACTTATCACGCCCTCCGGTATCGTTATGTTCGTGAGCAACTCACAGGAATGAAACGCCATAGAACCGATGCTCGTAACACCCTCCGGTATGGTAAGATCTGTGATCGCATTACAGCAATAAAATGTCAAATCGCTGATGCTCGTCAGACCCTTCGGGATCGTGACGCTGGTGAGAGCACGGCATAATGAAAAGGCTCCAAAACCTATGCTCGTCACACTTTCCGGTATTGCAACAGCCGTGAGTGCGCTAC
>CAZUWY010000092.1:0-1403 GCA_964624395.1 uncultured Mageeibacillus sp.
TGATCTCCCAGATAGATTTTTCATCAGCTGGCTGATGGCCGAAGACATGGATCATGCCCTTTTGCGGAATGAGCAGAGCATTGATCAGATGGGCTAAAGTAGATTTGCCGGAGCCATTATGCCCTAAAATTGCAATATGGCTGCCGGCTTTGATCTCAAGCTTGATATTTTCTACCGCCAGGGTCTCCTGAGGAAGACCTATATCGTAGGTATAGCTGACATCTTCAAGCAGGATACCGTCGTAATCTGGCCCTATTTTCTCAGCGGATATCTTCTCCACTTGCAAATTGCTCCTTAGCATTTGACAAAGGACTGACAGCAGTGCCGCTCAGTCCTTCGCGCTTTAATGATCAGATGCTTTGACAGCAAGTCTTTTGCTGTTTCAAAATTAACTAAACCAGCTCGAGTACAACCATTTCTGCAGCATCCCCGCGTCTTGCTCCCAAAGGAATGATACGGGTATAGCCGCCGTTTCTACCGACATAACGCTCAGCGACATGGCTGAAGAGATAGTTGACAGTATTGACTTTCTTGCCTTCTGCCGTATGCTGCTCGTTCATCATGGAAATCATTTTTCTTCTGGCGGCCAGGCGGGAAGGATTGTCGACAGTGACTGTTTGCTTCTTTTCCACTCTTTCGACCACATCGTAGACATTGCCATGCTTTGAGGTGGCGGTCTTCAAGATCTTTCTGCCTTTGTCATCCAGCTTGGCGGCTGAGACCATTATCTCCTTGCTGCTGTAGTTGTCTTTTTCTTTTACAGCCAGCGTAATCAGCTTTTCAGCTATTTTTTGTACTTCTTTGGCCCTTGTCTTGGTGGTCTTAAGCGAACCGTTGACAATCAAAGTGGTCACCTGCCCCTTGAGCATGGACATGCGGGCACTGGTGGGACGGCCAAGTTTTCTATATCCGGACATTAAAATTATCCTCCTCTAAACTACAAGTTATAGCTCGGCATCTGGATCAATATCCGCCAGTGCCAGATCCATCTCGTCAAGCTTAAGCACCACTTCCTCCAGTGATTTCTTGCCAAGATTTCTTACTTTCATCATCTCTGCCTCTGTCTTGGAGATCAGATCACCGACGGTGTTGATGCCGGCTCGTTTCAGGCAGTTATAGGTGCGCACGGAAAAATCCAGATCCTCGATCAAAGTTTCAAAGATATAGTTATCCGCTACAGCCTCATCTATCTCCTCTTCTTCTTCCTCCAAAACTTCAGCGACAGTTGGATTATCGAACATATTCAAATGATTGATCAGGATGGAAGAGGCGTCACTTAGAGCGTCATTGGCCTTGATCGTGCCGTCTGTCCAGACCTCCAGTGTCAGCTTGTCATAGTCAGTGATCTGACCGACTCTGGTATCGTCGACTGTATAGACCACTTTTCTGACCGGATTAAAGAT
>CAZUWY010000093.1:0-1372 GCA_964624395.1 uncultured Mageeibacillus sp.
GAGTGAGCTGCAAATTATGTGATCGCTGTAATTACATTTGTGAGGCCTTCGAGAATGATCCTTGTCCAAGAAACAGAGATAAAGCGCCCTGGGTGTGCAATAGCTGTCCCATTACCAGCAGCTGCACACGCAAAAAGTATTACTACTGGGCCAGTGATGCACATAAGCTTGCTGAAGAAAGAAAGGCTGAGGCCAGAAGTGGAATAACTCTTACAGAAAACGAAGTTGATCAACTAAACAAGATTTTTAGCTCCAGACTAAAGAAGGGCCAGTCAATTCACTCTATCTACAAAGATAGGATTGATTACATGCCTTGCTGTGAGAAAAGCATCTATAACTTGGTAGATCAGGGGCTTTTTGAAGCGACTAATCTGGACTTGCGTCTTAAGGTGCGCCGCAGGCCGCGCAAGGAGCCCAAAAGGTTCAAGGTGGATAAGAAATGTTATCTTGGTCGTACCTATAAAGATTTCAAACTCTATTTGGATGAGCATCCATCTCTTACAGAAGTACAGATGGATACAGTTCTGGGGCCAAGTGGCAGGTCAGAAAAAGTGCTGCTGACACTTTATTGGAAGCAAGCTAATTTCCTACTAATCTTCCTCTTAAAGCAAAGGCGTTCCGCCTATGTTATTGAGAGATTCGATCAACTGCGGGCCTGTCTTAGCATAAAGCAGTTCAAACTGCTCTTTCCTCTGTTGCTAACCGATAGAGGCAGTGAATTTACTAATCCTGCCAAAATCGAAAAAGGGATGACTAAGGTCTTCTACTGCGATCCTCAGCAGCCACAACAAAAAGGGGCACTAGAGCAAGAGCACTCTCTCATCCGTCAGATTATCCCTAAGGGCATGTCTTTTGACCATCTGCAGCAAGAAGATATTACTAAGATGAACTCGCATATTACCTCATATGCAAGACCGGGGCTTGGTGACAAGACTCCGCAGGAAGTTTTTGGGTTTCTGTTTGGTAAAGATCTTTTGCAAAGCTTTGGGCTAGAAAGGATAAAGCCCGAAGACGTGATCTTGAACAATACACTGCTTCAGGGCTTTACCGGGCCTACTTTGGCAGTAACACTAAAAACTTTCCAAAGTAAGTGACCATCTGCTAAAAGAGTAAGCCTCTTTTAACATTAATAAGCTGAGCTGTATACCGAAATCTTAATGCCAGAAAGGCTATAGCACTTCCACTTACAAAAGGATGCTAGCCTTGCTTTACTGTGCTTATTTTTGTTTCCAGTTTACGGCTCAACTTAAGTTTAACATGGTTTTCTAAAGTTAAATTGTGATTTTAGAACTGTTTTGTATTCGGAACTGCTTGCGTTTTCAAGTTTTCTTAAATCTCTTTCAGGACAAGCAGTTCATTTTGCTATTAACCA
>CAZUWY010000094.1:0-728 GCA_964624395.1 uncultured Mageeibacillus sp.
TGTTAAAACAATGGTTCAGGGCTTTTTATCGCTTGTCAACTGTAAAAGTCAGGATATTACAGGCATAAATTATTCCTGTCAAACATAAATTATGCTCGTATCATTAGGCTGCCCGAGCCTTTACTCGCTTTGCCTGCCCAATTTTCCTTTTTCTCAGTCTCAGCTTGTAAAGTTCTCCCCAGACAAAAGGTATCAGGGCTAGAGCCGATATGATCAGCCAGTCTATAATTGTCAGAGCCTCTGTATAAAACAAGGGATCCAGCATCGGTAGATAAACCACCGCCAGTGTAAGCAGGGCGGAGAAGATGATGGAGCGGTTCATGGTGGCATTGCTAAATAGCCCCAGATGAAAGACAGATTGCTCTTCAGACCTGCAAGAATAGGCGCGGAAAAGCTCAGCCATAATCAAGCCGATAAAAGCATAGGTCCTGGCTCCCATGGAAGGCTGAAAGCCCGGCAGCGGGAAAAAGCTGAAAATCGTAGCACTATTGATGATTTGATTTTGAGCGTTGACCATCACATCCGGATAGATTAAACGCCCAATCTGATAGGCAGCAAACACGGCAATAAAAATTGCTACAGCCTGATTTAATACTGAAACCAACATCTTCTTGTCTAAGATCTTAGCTTTGCGCGGGCGGGGAGGCTGCAGCATAACGTCGTCCTCGCCTCTTTCCCTGCCCAGAGCCAGAGCAGGAAAACTGTCCGTCACCAGATTAAGCCAGAGC
>CAZUWY010000094.1:738-1214 GCA_964624395.1 uncultured Mageeibacillus sp.
ATCGGGCGCAGAGGTGAAAAATCCGGACCCAGCATCAGGCTGATCAAAAAGACCACCAGGATCTCCCCTATATTGCAAGAGAGGAGAAAATTAACAAACTTGCGGATATTGCTATAGATAACCCTGCCTTCCTCCACAGCGTGCACAATGGTGGAGAAATTGTCATCCGTCAAAATCATGTCTGCAGATCCCTTGGCCACCTCAGTGCCGGTTATGCCCATGGCCACCCCGATATCTGCTTCTTTTAAGGCCGGGGCGTCATTTACACCATCACCTGTCATGGAGGTGGTATGTCCTTCGGCCCTGAGTGCTTCAACAATCCGGACCTTATGCTCGGGCGACACTCTGGCATAGACAGTGGTGTCCGAGACAATTTTCTCCAGCTCCGCTTGTGGCATTTGATCTAGCTCTCTGCCGCTCACCACTCGATCCGTGTCTTTTCTCAGCCCCAGATCATTGGCAATAGCTACTGCTGT
>CAZUWY010000095.1:0-1191 GCA_964624395.1 uncultured Mageeibacillus sp.
CTATTCTACAGAGAAATACACGAGTTTAACTTGTACTTTTTTTATACTAGCAGGGACCTGTATCTATATGATAGCACGCATCAGGTAGCCTGCCATCCGATCAGTTCTAAAAAACTCAACTACCTCTCCCAGCATTACCAAGAGCATCTGGGCCTTACACAGCCTTATGTAGATAACATAGCTGACCGCTCAAGGGAGAATTTGAAAAAAATAGGAGATTTTTACCATGCAAACATCTGATCAAAGCAGCTACAAATCTTTAGTAGATAATTTACGCTATCTTAAACTTAGCCAATTCGAGGAAAAACTAACTGATACCTTGGATCGCGTTCAAAAACGAGAGCTTTCTATGCTGGAAGCTTTACATCTATTAAGTAATGCAGAAGTAGATAACAAGAGATATCTGTCGATGAAGCGAAACATAAAGGCAGCAAGCTTACCACACCAAAAAGGATTAAAAGATTTTGATTTTGACTTTCAGCCAACTCTAAATCGTGGGCAGATGTATGATCTGGCAACCTTAAACTTCATAGAGAATAAGGAAAATATTGTTTTCTTAGGATCTCCCGGTGTAGGAAAGACTCACTTGGCAACGGCCTTAGGTGTTGAGGCGACGCGCCATCGGATCTCCTGTAAGTTCTTAAAGGCTAATGATTTACTATGGCGCCTTCGCAAAGCCAAAGAGGAAAACCGTCTGGACACAAGCCTACGTTATTATTTGCGCTACCAATTGCTGATTATTGATGAGCTGGGGTTTTTACCTATTCAAAAGGATGATGAGAAACTATTATTTCAGGTGATTGATATGCGCTACGAAAAAAAGAGTACCATCGTCACTACCAATGTACAGTTTGCAAATTGGGGAGAGCTATTCGAAGATCCTACCATTGCTCATGCCATCCTTGATCGTCTTTTACACCATTCCCATGTCCTAACGATTGTTGGTGATTCTTACCGTACAAAAGACCTTATTGGAGCTAGAGCACATAATGACCAAAATTAATAACTAAAATTTTACACCCCCTCGGGGGTGTAACTTACCTCTTCCTTCTAAACTGTACATTCTTATTCCATCAATTTTAGGCACCCTTAACTTGACATTCTCATTAAAGCATCATGCGCACCACGTTCGGGACGAAAACCGTAGCTGTGTGCTGAGAATTGCTGCTCGTAGATCGGGCTCAGAACCTG
>CAZUWY010000096.1:0-1135 GCA_964624395.1 uncultured Mageeibacillus sp.
ACTATATGCATAGACTAGGATTTTGAATAGACTCTTAGGTTGGATTGCCGCATTTGAATATTAGCATTCAATTCAGTCAGTCGATTCTCATTCGATTCAAACAGTGAATAGCATTCGATTCAAACAGCCAATAACATTCGATTCAGTCAGTCGATTCCCATTTCAATTCAGACAGTAAGCAGCACCGTTACAATGGAAAAAATCATGTAACGGAGGCAAGAAATGTCAAGGAGTTTAAATGAGATGAAAATCAGAGAAGCCTTGCGTCTGAAAGCAGCAGGGTTGAACAACACGCAAATCGCAGAGAGTGCGACAGTAGGAGCAGCCAGATCGACAATCGTAGAGTTGTTCAAGCGCTGCGAATTGGCAGGGATAGATACAAAGCAAGCATCCGAAATGAGCGACAGCGAACTTCGTGCTCTGCTCTATCCCCGAAACCTGCGTTCAGGAAATGCCCGTCAGGAGTTAAATGAGGAACGCTGGTATCAAGAGATCCTTAAAGGCAAAGATCGTCAGGGATGTTGGGAAAAATACATCAGTGAAGAGCCGGACGGTATGAGCTATGGACAATTTTGTCGGCGAATAAAACAGTTTAGTCGCGAGAAAGGCGACGGTCTTAGTTATGCCAAGCAGATGAAACCTGGCGAAGTGATGGAAACTGACTGGGCAGGAGAAACACTAGACATTGTTTATGATCCAACAACGGATACATTCCAAACAGCACATTTTTTTGTTTCCGCACTGGGATTTAGTGGCAGACTCTTTTGTCGAGCTTATCTGAATGAAAAAGAAGAAGCATGGATAGATGCACACAGCAGGGCACTGGAATATTACGGCGGTTCTCCACGCATAGTAACCCCCGACAACACAAAAACCGCCATAACAAAGGCAAACAGGTATGAACCCACAAAAAACCCAAACTTCATGCTCTGGGCACAGCACTACACTCTTGCTATCATACCTGCAAGGCGTGCCAGACCCACTGACAAAAACTTAGTTGAAGGCGGGGTTGGCTATATAGAGCGTCGTGTCCTGCCAAAGCTCGAAGGTGAGATTTTTTTCAGCTTCGACTCACTTAACCAAGAATTAAGAAGGCTTGTGGAAATACTTAATAATAAGCCGTACCAGAAGAGAC
>CAZUWY010000097.1:0-1133 GCA_964624395.1 uncultured Mageeibacillus sp.
TACCATCAGAATAGGCGGTGTATTCAAAGTCGCCACTCTTGTTTCCCTCCGAAACTACCTGCCGTTCCGTCTCAGGAGTGGCAGTCGTCTCAGGAGTGGCAGTCGTCTCTGGAGTGGCAGTTGTCTCTGGAGTGGCAGTCGTCTCAGGAGTGGTAGTCGTCTCAGGAGTGGTAGTCCTCTCAGGAGAGGCGGTCATCTCCGGCGTGACGGTGGCTTCTGGCTTGCCGGTCGTTTCGGGCATATCTGTCTCTTCCGGCCTAGCGAATGGTTTCAGCACGGAGCTTTTGTTGCAGGCCGCCAGCGATAATACTAGCATCACGGCCAGCACAATAGATATAATACGTTTCATGGGAAATCTCCTTTTTCGTTTCGACGACAACATGGCCGCCGAGGGCAACAGCAAGGGTTGCATGCAGCAATATAGCCATTTTTTCTTTTAGATGTTTTGCTGCCCAATCAATTGCTAGAGCAGCTGTTATTTGTTTTTGTGACCGCCAGCAGAATCGTGGCGAAAGTTTTGCATTTGCCAGCCGGATATTGAGCGTGAGCAGATAATTGCAGGGCATATCCAAATACAGTTTAGATAGTAAATGGCTAAGACAGTCAGTTTATATCGCCCTCTTACTGCCTTAATAACACAAAGCAGATACTTGAATGAATCCTGAACTCTTTACCCCAAAGTCCAGTATAGCCAGAGCTAGTTCAATTGCGCCGTTTTTCATAACGGCAAAGGTGGCTGCGCTGCAAGCAGAATTGCTGGCAGCTAAAAACGGTTTTTCCTTCTCGTTTTCATATAAATCATCCTCCTGATAACGGTCTGGAATGTCTGGATATTATCTGAATCTTGCAGATAAAAGATAGGTGAAAAACCGGAAGATTATCCATCTATAATCAGTATACTCCGACTCATCTGAGATGCAATAGTCAATCTGAAGCAAGCGAGTTGCAAGATTAGCGTGGATGGTAGAGAAGAAGGAGGGAAAATCGGGAGTTTGACAGTTAGTTTCTAGTTAATTTCATTAAAAAGATAGTTTCAGAGGCATTTACGCCTCTTTTTTTGTCAAGTTTTTGCTATTTAGTATTGCGGAATGTTTCGGAATATAGTATAATATAAACAGCTAAGGAGGTGTCTT
>CAZUWY010000098.1:0-1096 GCA_964624395.1 uncultured Mageeibacillus sp.
CTTTTCTTCTTTTTCTTATCTTTGCCTTTGAACTCCTTAAAGATCGCTGCCAGACTTTTTACAGCGCCAACAGCAGTAACCACCTGTTGGACGATATTTGGAGAAGAGCCGCTCTTTTTCCCTCGCCCGCTGATAAAGGAGTCAACAAAATCTACAACGCCGACGGTCAGCGAGCTGACCGAATCCACTACGTCAGCAGCAGCACCGCTGACTGTGTCTACATCGCCAAGGATGGCAGGGATAGATTCACCTGCCTGCTCGGTGATATAGGACAGATCCTCCAGCATATTATCTACTTTTTCCAACACTGAGGGCAGCTGCCCAATCGTGCTGGTGAGCGCTTCTTTATTATCTTTGAGCAAGGAAGTAGCTTCACCCAAAGTGCGAGCAGCTTTAAACAAAACCGTGGCCAAGGCAATCAAGGCGGCTATTCCACTTAAGATAAGCAGACCAATTAAAAGGTCAATCAGATCGATTGTGACAGCCAGATATACGGGGTACAGCATAATCATCTCCTCAAATTTATCCAGATAAAGCCGGTGAGCTTATAGTGCACACTAAAGCACTTTTATGCTCTTGGCCCTTCTCAGCTGTCTTTTTTTGCTTTTTCAGCGGTCTTTTCAGCTTTTTCAGCAACCTTTTCAGCTTTCTCGGCAACTTCTTCTGCGACTTCGGCAGTTTCTTTGCTCAGTTTTTCCTTGACGACTTCAATTTTTTCATGAGCTGTAGCGGAAAGCTTTTCACCAAATTCACGTGCTTTCTCAACGCCAACCTCAAAGCCTGCTTTGATATCGGCTCTTGTTTCCTCGCCTGATTTCGGTGCCAGCACTAAAGCAGTAACACCACCCAGAATAATGCCACCGAACAGTCCAAGCAGAGTTCCTTTGCAAACATTGGATTTGTCTGTTACTCCAAAATAATCTTTGATCCCTCTAGTCATAATTTTCCCTCATTTCAAATTAGTATTTGCACTTTATCGGGTGCATACCGTTCAGCAGTATTTCATCTACCTTCTGTCTCTCTTGTCAATAAGGAGCAGAAATATTCATAATCATAGAAATATACTGTAACATTTATTTTACACAATTATTCACTG
>CAZUWY010000099.1:0-1095 GCA_964624395.1 uncultured Mageeibacillus sp.
TTCCGTTTCTTGTTTTCACAGGACGCGGACGAAACTCATAACCAAGGAATACAAACTTTTCATGTTCATGATGCCCATTACGGTTCTCGTTTCGACAAAATACGATCCGAGTTTTCTCAGGATGCATCATGAGTTTACAGCGATCCAGTCGATCGGATAGCAATCTGACCATGTGCTCTGCTTCCTCTTTCGAACGACAGTGAATCACGCCATCATCTGCATACCGTACCCAGGGGTTTTCCGGATGCTTTTCGCTCATCCACCGATCAAAAACATAGTGCATGAACATATTTGCCAGTACCGGACTAATCACTCCACCCTGCGGTGTGCCTTCCGTTCTTTCGACGCTTTCACCGTTTGGCATCACTATTGCTGCTGTTAACCAGCGTTTAGTGTATAGCCTTACCCACTTTTTCTCGCTGTGACGCTCCACCACACGCATGAGCATCTCATGGTCTATGCGGTCAAACAGACCAACAATGTCAAACTCGATCAGCCACGCATAACGGAAACATCGTTCCCTTACCACGCTGACAGCATCAAGAGCCGATTTCCCCGGACGGTAGCCATAAGAATCTTCATAGAAGATTTTATCCACCACCGGTTCTAGATCCATCTTGACTACCATCTGGGCCACTCGATCTTCGATCGTTGGAATACCGAGGAGACGCCTCTTCCCGTTCTTCTTCGGTATCTCTACACCACGGACTGCTTTCGGGAAATAACTTCCTGATGCCATCCGGTTCCACAGCTTGTACAGATTGTTCTTCAGATTCTTTTCGTGTTCAATGAAGGTCATACCATCAACACCTTCCGCCCCTTGATTCGCTTTCACACGTTTGTAGGCGGCAAGCACTTGATCTTGTGTAATCTCAAACGATTTCCCCATCTCAAAAGAAATCCTTCCTTTCGGTTGTTTCTTTGTTTTGGTTTGGACAACGGACGCCCTTCGCTCCAACACCATTACAGCATCTTCATCACTACTACGACGTCCTCCGCATCTTCTGAACCCATTCCTACTCTCATCCTTGACTTTATACCGCTTGGATTTCTCGGTTGACATGATTTAGAAGAACTCTCCTGTTCCCTGTATAA
>CAZUWY010000100.1:0-1045 GCA_964624395.1 uncultured Mageeibacillus sp.
AAAGTTATTGATTGACGAAAATCCAAGTAGAATAATAATACCTAAGCGTAAATAAGATGTTACAAAGTTAAATTTGCTGTTAAACACAAATGAGCTGAATTTGCAAGCGTATAAACAGAACTGTATAGAATCACCCCAAGATTATTGCGCACATTTGGAATTATCACTTGGCTTTCTTAGGCCCCCGGCCGGGGGCCTAAGAAATTATCCGGCGGTTTCCATCACCCCATATTTTTCATCTACATTCATCATTTCTAAATGCTTCATGTTCATATATTTCTTGCAGCCCCACTGACTATCCTCAATGTAGCGGAGCCTGGCACAAACCAGCATCAAGGCAGAATTACCATCGGGGAATGCACCTACTACCCGTGTGCGTCTTCTAATCTCACGGTTAAGGCGTTCAATAGCATTGTTGCTGCGGATCTTTAACCAATGCTCACGAGGAAATTCCATGTAACGAAGTGTCTCTTCCGCTGAATTTTCCACCTTCTTGGCCGCTTCCGGAAGTTTCATGTCCCGAAGCTTCTGGGCTACTGCCTTGACTTTCTCCAGAGCAGCAGCTTTGTCTTCTTGAGCATGGAACGCCTTCAACATGGCAGCCACTTCTTTGGCTTTCTTACGGGGTACTACACTAAAGACATTGCGGTAGAAATGGACTGTACAGCGCTGGTATTTCGCAGCAGGATACACTGTGTTAACAGCCTCTAAAAGACCAAGGCACTTTTCTCCAATAAATAACTGGGTACCAGTTAAACCGCGTGTCTTAAGACCAACCAGGAAGGACTGCCAGCTCTCCTTGTCTTCTTTCATCCCCTCAGCTACACCAATCACTTCACGTTGACCATCACTGTTTACTGCCATCGCCACCAATACAGCAACATTTTCATAACTGCCGCCCCAATTGCGTTTCAGGTAAATACCATCCAGATATACGTAGGGATATGACATCAATAAAGGACGAGAACGCCATTCCTCAATTCGCTCTTAAACCTTGTATATTGTAATCCGTCAGGGTAGTGGTACCTTGGCGGCATTTTCTGTA